>JBCAYL010000004.1 GCA_038533575.1 Pseudomonadota bacterium
GTTGAGCTGATCGCGCCGATCGCGATGGAAAACGGCCTCCGCTTCGCCATCCGCGAAGGCGGCCGCACCGTCGGCGCCGGTGTTGTATCGAGCATCATTGAATGATGATGCTCGAGGTGAGTGGCAGGGGCTTCCGCAAGGAAGCTCCCGAGAACTCACACGGCGCAGAATAAAGTAAGGGGGCTGGCCACGAACCAGCCCCTCAATAACGAAGGTTCGACGTGGGCGGGAGCCGTCCACCTCTCAACGAAAGGAAACAAGATGGCCGCTAGCCAGACCATTCGCATCCGGCTCAAGGCGTTCGATTACCGCGTTCTCGATGCGAGCACGCAGGAAATCCTGAACACCGCCAAGCGCACCGGTGCGCAAGTGCGGGGCCCGATCCCGCTCCCCAACAAGATCGAGCGGTTCACCGTTCTGCGTGGCCCCCACGTGGACAAGAAGAGCCGTGACCAGTTCGAGATCCGCACCCACAAGCGGCTTCTCGACATCGTCGATCCGACGCCGCAGACCGTGGACGCGCTCATGAAGCTCGACCTCGCCGCCGGCGTCGACGTGCAAATCTCGGTGTAAGGGAGGCCTCACATGCTACGCTCTGGCGTTATCGCAAAGAAAGTGGGGATGACCCGCATCTTCCAGGAAGATGGCAAGCAGGTCCCCGTCACGGTGCTTCAGCTCGACAACCTCCAGGTCGTCGCGCAGCGCACCGCCGAGAAAGACGGCTACTCCGCCGTTCAGCTCGGTGCAGGCACGGCCAAGGCCAAGCGCACCTCCGCCCCCTTGCGCGGCCATTTCGCCGCCGCCAAGGTGGAGCCGAAGCGCAAGGTCGCGGAGTTCCGCGTGGCCCCCGAAAACCTCATCGAAGTGGGCGAGGAGATCATCGCCGACCATTACTTCGAGGGGCAGTTCGTGGACGTCACCGGCACCTCCATCGGTAAGGGCTTCGCGGGCGCGATGAAGCGGCACAATTTCGGGGGCCTTCGCGCCTCCCACGGTGTGTCGATCTCCCACCGCTCCCACGGCTCCACCGGCCAGTGTCAGGACCCCGGCAAGGTCTTCAAGGGCAAGAAGATGGCCGGCCACATGGGCGCGGCTCGCGTGACCACACAGAACCTGCAGGTCATCAAGACCGACAGCGACCGCGGCCTCATCATGGTCAAGGGCGCCGTCCCGGGCTCCAAAGGCGGCTGGGTGACGATCAAGGACGCGGTGAAAAAGCCCACGCCCGAGAACGTAATCCTGCCCGCGGCGCTCATGAGCTCCAAGCGCGAGGCCCAGAAGGCCGCCGAGGAAGCCGCCGCCGCCGCCGAAGCCGAAGCCCGCGCCGCCGAGGAGGCGCGCCTCGCAGAGGAGGCCGCCGCCCAGGAGGCCGCGCTGCAGGAAGCCGAGGCGCAGATCGCCGAAGAAAACTCGGAGACGGACAATTCCGAACCCGAAAAGAAGGAAGGTGACGAATAATGAAACTCGACGTCATCAAACTGGACGGCGGCAAGGCCGGCTCCGTGGAGCTCGACGAGGCCCTTTTCGGCCTCGAGCCCCGCGCCGACATCCTGCACCGCGTCGTCCGCTGGCAGCGCAACAAGGCGCAGCAGGGCACCCACAAGGTCAAGACGCGGTCGGAGACGTCCTACTCCACCAAGAAGATCTATCGCCAGAAGGGCACCGGCGGCGCACGCCACGGTGACCGCAACGCGCCGATCTTCCGCAAGGGGGGCATCTACAAGGGCCCGACGCCGCGCTCCCACGCCCATGACCTGCCGAAGAAGTTCCGCAAGCTCGGGCTCATGCACGCGCTCTCGGCCAAGGCCAAGGAAGGCGCGATCGTGATCCTCGACGCGGCCGAAGCCGACGGCAAGACGGGCGCGCTGGCAAAGCAGGTGAGGAACCTCGGCTGGAAGCGCGCGCTCGTCATCGACGGCGCGGAGGTCAACGAGGGCTTCGCCCAGGCATCGCGCAACATCGAGGGGCTCGACATCCTGCCGTCCATGGGCGCCAACGTCATGGACATCCTGAAACGCGACACGCTGGTGCTGACAAAGGCCGGTGTCGAAGCTCTGGAGGCCCGCCTGAAATGAGCGCTGCAGCCAACCACTACGACGTGATCCGCAGGCCGCTGGTCACCGAGAAGACCACCATGGCGTCCGAGCACGGCGCCGTCGTGTTCGAGGTCGACATTGCGTCCACCAAGCCGCAGATCAAGGAGGCCGTGGAGGCCGTCTTCGGCGTGAAGGTGAAGGCGGTGAACACGACCATCACGAAGGGCAAGTCAAAGCGCTTCCGCGGCCGCCCCGGCACGAGGAAGGACGTGAAGAAGGCCTACGTGACCCTCGAAGAGGGCAACACGATCGACGTGACCACCGGCCTCTGATCGCAGGGCCCCGGGCCCGCGCAGACAAGACAGGAGAGGCCCCGCCGAAAGGTGGGGCCTTTTCCTTTCTCCTTGACCGGACGCGCGTGGGAGCGCATAGCGCCCCTGCTACGTTACCCCATCGACCCTTCTCCGTTATCCGGCGTTCGGCACTCGATTGTGACTGACAACGCCACGCTGCCGCATCCCGCGGGCAGGACTGATATAGGAGAGACGGCATGCCCACTGGCACCGTGAAATGGTTCAACACCGATAAAGGCTACGGCTTCATCGCGCCCGAAGGCGGCGGCAAGGACGTCTTCGTCCACATCCGCGCGGTCGAGCGCTCCGGCCTCACCGGCCTCGCCGACAACCAGAAAGTCAGCTACGAGCTCGAAGCCGGCCGCGACGGCCGCGAAAGCGCCGGGTCGCTGGAGCTGCTGTAAGCTGCCGAAATGCTTTGGAAAGGCCCTGCCGAGAGGTGGGCCTTTTCAGTTTGTGAACTCGGCTTGCCAGTCTCGGCGGATGTGCAGCACCCGCATGATGAGCAGTTGGCCCTCCATCACACGATAGATCACATGGTGCTTTCCGCTTTGGTAGAGGCGGATTGGTGGCTGAAACTCGGTCCGCTCGCGACAGATCTCCGGATTGTTCGAGAGCCGCGAGAAGGCGGCATGCAAGCTCATGATGTAGCTATCCGCCTGAGCCACCGACCATTCCCGTGCCGTGTAGAGCCAGATGTCGTCGAGGTCGTCATCCGCCCGCGGGCGAATGACGATGGACAGATCAGACACGATGCTTGGCGTGCATCCGCTTCAGGAACTCATCTGGGTCCCAAGGCTGCGCCGGGCCGCTCGCCTCCGCCTCATCCACGAGCGCCTGCAACTCCGCAATCGCCTGCTGCCGCTCCTGGTCCTGCCGGATCAGGTGGCGGACATAGTCGCTCGCATTGGAAAACTTCCCATCCTCAGACTGCGCCTCGACGAAGGCTTTCATCTGGTCGGGAAGGGAGACGTTCATTGTGGCCATGGTGGGAATCTGGGGCGGATGGCAAAGTTTGTCAAGCGACTACGGCAAGGATGTCTTCGTCCACATCCGCGCGGTCGAGCGCTCCGGTCTCACCGGCCTCGCCGACAACCGGAAAGTCAGCTACGAGCTCGAAGCCGGCCGCGACGGCCGCGAAAGCGCCGGGTCGCTGGAGCTGCTGTAATCTGAAGTATCCCTTGAGAAGGGCCGAAGCGACGCTCGGCCCTCTTTTACGGGTCGTTTTACGCGATCTCATAAGCGTGACGCCCGTTTATCGCAAAAGAAATGGAGGGTTCTAATCTTTACAGTTGTTCGCAGTATGTTCACCCTTCGTCAAGCGCCGGAAGGAGGACCGCCTGTGGAAATAGAACAGGTGATTGAGCTAGCGGAATGGTTCGAACGTTCGCTGGCAGACATCGAAACCCAGTACGAGGCCTTGGTCTCAGTGCTTCAAAATAACTCTCAGCATCCCAACCAACAGCCGGTCTCCCAGCCTCTCAAGGACTTAATGCGAGAGCTCTCAGATATGACGACCTCAGAGCTTTCTACCATGCAAATCCACGTCTTGGAGCAACTGGATGTGGCACACCTCGTCGGTCGTGCAGGCAAGGATTGGGTGCGAAGAAAGGTTCAGTCGACAACCTTTGATCCAGCAACAACATTTCAAACGATCAAAGAAGGCCTAAGTGACCTTCAGCAGGCTAGGACAAAACTGAAATCGCTGAAGTCCGCCGCGATTCAAATTGGGTTTTCATCCCGAGCGTCCGGCGAAGGGTCTTCTCCTTATGTGCTTAGTGTAGTTTTTCAAAATGATGCATCAATCGAGACGATGCAAGAATGGAAGCGATCGGCCTCTGACTGGGAGTTAATTGTTGCCGGAGCGGCGGAGGTGGCGGGCGAAAAGTCCAGCGATGTTTCCGTCGTGGGGGCACAGAATGGCTCGATCATTTTGACACTTAGCGCAGCGCCAATTGTTACTAAAATTCTGGCCACAATTTCTAAGCACATTGCGAGCATGGCCAACGACTACCTCGATTTCCAATAAAAGCGCGAGGAGCTAGAGAAGTCCCGTATGATGTCGCAGGCCATTCGCGAAGATCTTCAACGCCAAGAGAACAAGCGAAAAAGCGAGGGAAAAAAGAAGATACTTGAGGACATCAAGAAAATGGCACCAGGGGCTTCGAAAGAGAAACTAGCGAAGCTTCAGAAAGGCATTGATAAACACATATCTTTTTCAGAAGCCGGAGGTGATGTGGATTACGTTCTGCCACCCAGCTTGAGTGCCGACGAAGCAGATAAAGAAATCAGCGAGGTCGTGGAAGAGCTGCGGCAAGTGATTCAAGTCTTACGCGGAGAAAAGCAGCAGATGAGGCTCCTTGAGTACAAGGAAGCGGACGTCGAGGACGACGATGTTTAAGATCCTCTTCGGAGAATATTGAGCGTCTATCGCCCTAGACACCCCACCCACCCCCTGCTACACGCCCCCATCTCGTGGCGGCCTCGGATTCTCCGGGGCCTCTGAGTTTTGTACAAAATGCCCATTTGGGCTCTGAGATTTGTACAAAACGAGACAAACCGGGGACCTTCGGGGCCCTATACTCCGCCGGGCCTGCCCGGCTTACATAGCCCCGGGCAACCGGGGTGTCTGAAAACGGAAGACAGTTAACATGGCACTCAAGTCGTACAAGCCGACGACGCCGGGCCAGCGTGGGCTGGTTCTGATCGACCGTTCGGAGCTGTGGAAGGGGCGTCCTGTCAAGGCGCTCACGGAAGGCCTCACCAAGAATGGTGGCCGTAACAACACCGGACGGATCACGATGCGCCGCAAGGGCGGGGGCGCGAAGCGTCTCTATCGGATCGTCGATTTCAAGCGGACAAAACATGATGTTACGGCCACGGTCGTGCGCATCGAGTATGACCCGAACCGCACCGCGTTCATCGCGCTCCTGAAGTACGAGGACGGCGAACAGGCCTATATCCTCGCGCCCCAGCGCATCGCCATCGGCGATCAGGTCGTGGCCGGTCAGAAGGTCGATATCAAGCCCGGCAACGCGATGCCGTTCCAGGGCATGCCCATCGGCACGATCGTCCACAATATCGAGCTGAAGCCCGGCAAAGGCGGCCAGATCGCCCGCGCGGCAGGCACCTACGCCCAGTTCGTCGGCCGCGACGGCGGCTACGCGCAGATCCGGCTCAGCTCCGGCGAGCTCCGCCTCGTGCGCCAGGAATGCATGGCCACGGTGGGCGCGGTCTCGAACCCGGACAATTCCAATCAGAACTTCGGCAAGGCCGGTCGCAACCGCCACAAGGGCATCCGCCCCTCCGTGCGTGGTGTCGTGATGAACCCGGTCGATCACCCCCATGGTGGTGGTGAGGGCCGGACCTCCGGTGGCCGTCACCCCGTCTCGCCCTGGGGCCAGCCCACCAAGGGCAAGCGCACCCGCAACAAGAACAAGGCCAGCCAGAAGCTCATCATCCGCTCGCGGCACGCCAAGAAGAAGGGGCGGTAATCCATGTCACGCTCTGTATGGAAAGGCCCTTTCGTGGACAGCTATGTCCTCAAGAAGGCCGAGAAGGCTCGCGAGAGCGGGCGCAATGAAGTCATCAAGATCTGGTCCCGTCGCTCGACGATCCTGCCCCAGTTCGTGGGCCTGACGTTCGGCGTCTACAACGGCAAGAAGCACGTCCCTGTGCTCGTCTCCGAGGAGATGATCGGCCAGAAGTTCGGTGAATACTCCCCGACGCGCACCTACTATGGGCACGCCGCGGACAAGAAAGCGAAGCGGAAGTAAGTCATGGGCAAGGAAAAGAACCCCCGCCGCGTGGCCGAAAACGAAGCCATGGCGAAAACGCGCATGCTTCGCACGAGCCCGCAGAAACTGAACCTGGTGGCCGCCATGATCCGCGGCAAGAAGGTGGAAAAGGCCCTCACGGACCTGACCTTCTCGAAAAAGCGGATCGCGGTTGACGTGAAGAAGTGCCTTCAGTCGGCCATCGCCAACGCCGAGAACAACCACAACCTGGATGTCGACGAGCTCGTCGTCGCCGAGGCCTGGGTGGGCAAGAACCTGACGATGAAGCGCGGCCGTCCGCGCGCCCGGGGCCGCTTTGGCCGCATCATCAAGCCGTTCTCGGAACTCACCATCAAGGTGCGCCAGATCGAGGAGCAAGCCTAATGGGACATAAAGTAAACCCCGTGGGGATGCGTCTACAGGTCAACCGCACCTGGGACAGCCGCTGGTACGCGGACACCAAGGATTACGGTGACCTCCTGCTCGAGGATCTCAAGATCCGCGATTTCATCAAGGAAGAGTGCAAGCAGGCGGGCGTCAGCCGCGTGATCATCGAGCGGCCGCACAAGAAGTGCCGCGTGACGATCCACACGGCGCGCCCCGGCGTGATCATCGGCAAGAAGGGCGCCGATATCGAGACGCTGCGCAAGAAGGTCGCGAACATGACCGACAGCGAGCTGCACCTCAACATCGTCGAAGTCCGGAAGCCCGAGCTCGACGCGCAGCTGGTGGCCGAGTCCATCGCGCAGCAGCTCGAGCGTCGCGTGTCCTTCCGGCGTGCCATGAAGCGCGGCGTGCAGAACGCGATGCGCATGGGTGCCCTCGGCATCCGCGTGAACGTGGCCGGCCGCCTTGGCGGTGCGGAGATCGCGCGGACGGAGTGGTATCGTGAGGGCCGCGTACCGCTTCACACCCTGCGTGCCGACATCGACTATGCGCTGGCCGAAGCCGTGACGCCCTATGGCATCATCGGCGTGAAGGTCTGGATCTTCAAAGGCGAGATCATGGAGCATGATCCGTCCGCACGGGATCGCAAGGCGCAAGAGCTTCAGGATGGTCCTGCACCGCGCGGTGCCGGCGGCCGTCGCTGAGGGAGGTAGAGAGACATGCTACAGCCAAAGCGTACGAAATTCCGGAAGGCCCATAAGGGCCGCATCCGGGGCGAAGCGAAGGGCGGGTCCGACCTGAACTTCGGCACCTACGGCCTCAAGGCCCTCGAGCCGGAGCGCATCACCGCGCGCCAGATCGAGGCGGCCCGTCGTGCCATGACGCGCCACATGAAGCGTCAGGGTCGCGTCTGGATCCGCATCTTCCCGGATGTGCCGGTGACGGCCAAGCCGATCGAAGTGCGGATGGGTAAGGGTAAAGGCTCCGTGGACCGCTGGACCGCGAAGGTGAAGCCCGGCCGCGTGATGTTCGAGATCGACGGCGTGAATGATGCCGTCGCGCGCGAGGCCCTGCGCCTGGCGGCGATGAAGCTGCCGATCAAGAGCCGCGTGGTGCTCCGCGAGGACTGGTAAACCGGGCGGTGCGCCCTGCGCACCCTACGGTGAGAGATGAAAGCGCGGCCCCTCGGGGCCGCGTTTTTCTTTGCGCATCGCTCCTCTTTGGACTGCGACGCCCAGGACCAATCGGAGAATGGAGCGCGCCGGGCCCGGCACTAGGATGCCCTCGCCAAAGTCCCGCGGATGGCTATGGTGCGCGCTGGAACCAAGGAGTGCACCATGAGCGACTATCACGTCGGAGAGCGCGGCGAGGATTTGCCCGAGCCCACGCAATTTGAGGCCAAACCGTTTAAAAAGGCCAAACCGCCTGAACCGCTCGAATTCGAGGTCGTGCTGACGGCGGAATCCGCCGGGCGGCAGAAGAAGACGGGCTCGGTGCAGGTGAATATCCCCGGCTTCTCCGCGGTGCGCCTCTACTGCGATGAGCAGACGCCGGTGGGCGATGATACCGCGCCGCCGCCGCTCGCTTTCATGTGCGCGGGCATCGGCTTTTGCCTGATGACCCATCTGACGGATATCTACACGGCGCGCGGCATCGAGATTAAGGCGATGAAACTGGAGCAAAAGGTGGGCTTCAAGACGAACCTCTCGAACATGCGCCAGCTCGGGCATACGACCGAGGGGTCGATGGAGGGGATCGAGACCCATGTCCTGATCGAAAGCGACGAGCCGGAGGAGCGCATCCGCGACCTGATGGAGGAGGCGGAGAATGCCTGCATGGCTCATTTCGCGCTGCGCAACCCGATTCCGTGGCGCTCGCGCCTCATCCACAACGGTGCCGAGGTGATGGCCCATGAGGGCTTGCAAAAATCTTGAACGCCTTGCGGCGCCACGAATTTTTGCAGACATTCGTGGCCCTCAGCCCCACCGATAATTGAAGCTGACGGAGATGCGGTCTTCTTCGGCCATGTTCATCGGGACCTCGTGGCGCAGCCAGCTTTCCCAGAGGAGGACGTCGCCCATGGCGGGCTTGGCGTAGACGAACTGGCGCAGGGCCTCGGGCGCGTCCGCGCGGCGGGGCGGGGCGGCCATCATCATGGCGAGCCGCGGGTCCTCGAGCTTGAGCGCCGAGGTGCCCTCCGGCATGGCGACATAGGTCGTCCCCGAGATCACCGAATGTGGATGCAGATGCGCCGTGTGGATCCCGCCCTCGGGCAGGATGTTAATCCAGATATCCTCGAGCAGGAGCTTCTTCTCGCCTAGATCAAACGCCAATGCGTCAGCGAATTCAGCCACATGGGCATCGAGCGACGCCACGACGTCCGCAAAGATCGGGAACCGCCAGGCGAGATCTGTGAGCGAGGCGTAGGAGGTGTATCCTGGAAAGTCATTCTCCTCGCACCACGCCTGGCCCGCCGCGTCATCCTCGGCGATGGCGAGGCACGAGGCCTCGAGCTCTTCCGCCGAAACGCCCGGCCCATGATCGTTCAGCCGGGCTTTGTAGAGGCGGGTGGTGAAGAGGTCTGAGATGGCCATGGCGCGGCCTAGCGCGGCGCGTTTACGTTTGTCCAGAGAGGCCGCGAGGCGCGGCCAGCTTGCGTATGGATAGGGTATGGCTTGCGTATGGCTTCTGCCCGCTCCGCGCCCGTGAAGGAACGCGTCGCAGGGCCCGTGACGGTTCATCCTCTGGCAAGGATGGCGGGGGCTTGCGCGGCGCCCCGCACGGCGCTACACGCGGCGCTCATTCAGACCCCACCGGGAATCGGGTGACCTGTCGCCAAACGGGCAGGGCCTACCGGTGAGACGAAAAGGAGAGCGTGATGAACGCCAGTGAACTGCGGGAAAAAACGCCCGACCAGCTCCGCGAGGAGCTCACCAGCCTCAAGAAGGAAGCCTTCAACCTGCGCTTTCAGCAGGCCACCGGCCAGCTGGAGAACACCGCCCGCATGCGGCAGGTGAAGCGTGATGCCGCGCGCGTGAAGACGATCCTCAACGAGAAAGCAGCGGGAGCAGCCGACAATGCCTAAGCGTATCCTGACCGGCACTGTGACCGGCGACAAGAACGACCAGACGATCTCTGTCAGCGTCGAGCGCCGCTTCAAGCACCCGCTCCTGCAAAAGACCGTGCGGAAGTCCAAGACCTACCGCGCCCATGACGAGAAGAACGAGTACAAGATCGGCGACAGCGTGCGCATCATCGAATGCCCGCCCAAGTCGAAGACGAAGCGCTGGGAAGTGTATTCGGGCTCAGACGCGTGAGGCCGCGCCGGGCTGAAGTCCGGCCTACGAGATTTGAAAGCGCGTCCAGAGAGGGGCGCGTTTTTTTATAGGCGGATGAGGGAGTATGGGGTTGGCGGCTTTGCGGGACGAAGTTGCCGTTGAGCGAATGTCTGCTTAACGCTCTTGTAGAGCGAGACGGACACCGAGGGCACAGTAAATGGTGCCGACGACTTTCCCTTGCCATTTGAGGACAGTTGGGTTGCGGCGCAAGAAATTTCCAAGTCCGCCAGCTGCGACTGAATAAACGATTGTGCTGAAAAACCCAATCAATGCGAAGATGATACCCAGGATGCTGAGTTGCATGACCACGAAGCCACTTTCCGGGGCAACGAATTGCGGAAGAAAGGCGAGGAAGAATAGCGCTGTTTTCGGGTTCAGGACCTCAGCCAAGATCGCCTGCCTGAAAGCCTGCGGGGCAGTAATTGGAACGCGCCCCTGGCCTAGATCGACCGATGTTTTCTCGAAGATGGCCTTCAAGCCAAGGTATACCAGATAGGCTGCGCCAAGGTACTTCACGATGGTGAAGAGTGTAGCGGAGGCCGCTATGATCGCAGAGATGCCGACAACGGCCATGATCGTGTGAAGGAAGTCACCAGCCGTAATGCCAGCGCCAGTCGCGATGCCCACTTTGGTCCCCGACGTCGTGGCGCGTGCCACTGTCAACAGCGTTGCGGGGCCGGGGATGAAAACGAAGCCAAGAACGATCAACGAGTAAGTCAGCAATACGTTAGTGTCGATCATTCTGTTTCCCTCATAAATTCTTGGGCTTGCAGAAATCCACAGATTGTGACGATCGGCAAGCGTCAGAACCGGACGTTCGCTGCACCCTGACGAATTCAAGAGTTGGGCTCAAACCCGCCCTTCGTCGTGGAGCGGCAACAAATCTATGCTTGAGGGGTTGCGAGACTCGAGGAGCTTCTTTAGGAGGCCCCATCCGCATCTTGCCGGAGGCTAGGTGCGACCATACGAAACCCGGGTGTCCATGTCCCCTGCAGGGCGGCACCCAAGGTCGGGAGTATACCGATGATTCAGATGCAGACGAATCTGGATGTTGCTGACAATTCCGGCGCGCGCCGGGTGCAGTGCATCAAGGTTCTTGGCGGCTCGAAGCGTAAATACGCCTCGGTCGGCGACATCATCGTCGTCTCCGTCAAGGAAGCCATTCCGCGTGGCCGTGTGAAGAAGGGGGATGTCCGCAAGGCCGTCGTCGTTCGCACCGCCAAGGAAGTGCGCCGTGAAGACGGGACCGCGATCCGCTTTGACCGCAACGCCGCCGTGATCCTCAACAACTCGGGCGAGCCCATCGGCACCCGTATCTTTGGGCCGGTCGTGCGCGAGCTGCGCGCCAAGAACTTCATGAAGATCATTTCGCTCGCCCCGGAGGTGCTCTGAGATGGCAGCCAAACTGAAGAAGGGCGACAAGGTCGTCGTGCTCGCAGGCAAGGACAAGGGCAAGGAAGGGGAGATCTCTTCCGTGGACCCGAAGGCCGGCAAGGCCGTCGTTGACGGCATCAACATGGCCATCCGTCACACGCGCCAGAGCCAGCAGAGCCAGGGCGGCCGCATCCCCAAGGCGATGCCGATCGACCTGAGCAATCTCGCGCTGCTTGACTCCAAGGGCAAGGCCACCCGCGTGGGCTTCCGCATGGAAGACGGCAAGAAGGTGCGTTTCGCCAAGACCACGGGGGAGACTGTCTGATGCTGGACACCGCAAACTACACCCCGCGCCTGAAAGAGCTCTACAAGGGCACGATCAAGGCGGCGATGAAGGAAGAGTTCGGCTACTCGAACGACATGATGATCCCGCGTCTGGACAAGATCGTCCTGAACATGGGCGTGGGCGATGCCGTGAAGGACACCAAGAAGGTGAAGGCCGCGCAGGAAGACCTGACCGCGATCGCGGGCCAGAAGGCCGTGATCACGAAGGCGAAGAATTCCATCGCCGGTTTCCGTGTCCGCGAGGACATGCCGCTCGGCGTGAAGGTCACGCTCCGCGGTGACCGGATGTACGAATTCCTCGACCGCCTGATCACCATCGCCATGCCGCGCATCCGCGACTTCCGCGGTGTGAAGCCCACGTCGTTTGACGGGCGCGGCAATTACGCCTTTGGCATCAAGGAACACATCGTCTTCCCCGAGATCGAGTTCGACAAGGTCGTCGACATGCTCGGCATGGACGTCATCATCACGACGACGGCCCAGACGGACGACGAGGCGCGCGCGCTGCTCGCCAAGTTAAACATGCCCTTCACCAAGCAAGGAAACTGATCCATGGCCAAGAAATCCATGATCGCCCGTGAAGCAAAGCGCGAACGCCTGGTGAAGAAATACGCCGCCAAGCGCGCCGAGCTCAAAGAGATCGCCCGCGACGAAAGCCGCCCGATGGAAGAGCGCTTCAAGGCGCAGCTGAAGCTCGCGAAGCTGCCGCGCAATTCCTCGGCCACGCGCCTGCACAACCGCTGCCAGCTCACTGGCCGTCCGCACGCGTATTACCGCAAACTGAAGATCAGCCGGATCGCGCTCAGGGACCTCGGGTCCGCGGGCCAGATCCCCGGCATGGTCAAATCGAGCTGGTAAGGGAGGGTATCTGATATGAACGATCCTATCGGCGATATGCTCACCCGGATCCGCAACGCCCAGCTGCGTCGCAAATCCACCGTGATGACCCCGGCCTCGAAGGCGCGTGCGCGCGTTCTCGAAGTGTTGGCCGATGAAGGCTACATCCGCGGGTTCGAAGCCACGACCGGCGAAGACGGCCACCCGGCCATCGAGATCTCCCTCAAGTACTACGAGGGCGAGCCCGTGATCCGCGAGCTCAAGCGGGTCTCCAAGCCCGGCCGTCGCGTGTATCTCAACAAGAACGACATCCCGCAGGTCCGCCAGGGCCTCGGCGTGGCCATCGTGACCACGTCGAAGGGTGTCATGACCGATGCAAGCGCGCGCTCCCACGGTGTGGGCGGCGAAGTGCTCTGCACCGTCTTCTAAGGAGGTTCTGATGTCTCGTATTGGGAAACAACCGGTCGAGCTGCCCTCCGGCGTGGAGGCGACGGTTTCCGGCCAGATGATCGAGGTGAAGGGGCCGAAGGGCACCCGGAGCTTCAAGGCCACAGACGATGTCACCCTTGCTGTCGCTGACGGCAAGGTGACGGTGGAGCCGCGCGGCAAATCCAAGCGTGCGCGCCAGCAGTGGGGCATGTCCCGCACTATGGTGCAGAACTGCGTGACGGGTGTCACCGAGGGCTTCAAGAAAGAGCTCGAGATCCAGGGCGTGGGTTACCGCGCCCAGATGCAGGGCAATACACTCAAGCTGTCGCTCGGCCTCAGCCACGAGGTGAATTTCGATGTGCCGCAGGGCGTGACCGTCACGGCCCCGAAGCAAACCGAGATCGTCATCGAGGGCGCCGACGAGCAGCAGGTGGGCCAAGTGGCCGCAAACATCCGCGAGTGGCGCAAGCCGGAGCCCTACAAGGGCAAAGGTATCCGCTACAAGGGCGAGTTCATCTTCCGCAAGGAAGGAAAGAAGAAGTAAGATGGCTAATTCCAAACTCCAACTTTTTCAGAAACGTCGCCTGCGCAACCGCAACAAGCTGCGCAAGCTGGCCAACGGCAAGCCGCGGCTGAGCGTGCACCGTTCGTCCAAGAACATCTCCGTGCAGGTGATCGACGATTTGGCGGGCAAGACGGTGGCCTCGGCCTCCACGCTCGAGAGGGATCTCGGCGTCGTGGGCAAGAACAACATGGACGCGGCCTCTAAAGTGGGCGCGGCGATCGCGGAGCGCGCCAAGAAGGCGGGCGTCGAAGAGGTCATCTTCGACCGCGGCGGCTTCCTCTTCCATGGCAAGATCAAGTCGCTGGCCGATGCCGCACGCGAAGGCGGTCTGAAGTTCTGATCGTCGTGGTGCGCGATGCGCACCCTGCGGCGCTATGAAATCGTAGGGTGCGTATCGCGCACCTTACCTTGCAGAGGCAGCAGCCTCTCGATGATCCGGGGCGGTTCCGCCACCTGGATTGGACAACGAAAGCTCAAGGAGGCCTGAATGGCAGAGCGTGAGAACCGGGGTCGTGGTCGCAACCGCGATGATGAGACCCCAGAATTTGCTGATCGTCTCGTCGCGATCAACCGCGTGTCGAAGACCGTGAAGGGCGGTAAGCGCTTCGGCTTTGCCGCGCTCGTCGTCGTCGGCGACCAGAAGGGCCGCGTGGGCTTCGGCAAGGGCAAGGCCAAGGAGGTTCCCGAGGCGATCCGCAAGGCCACCGAGCAGGCCAAGCGCCAGATGGTGCGCGTGCCGCTCAAGGAGGGCCGGACGTTGCACCACGACATCGAGGGCCGTCACGGCGCGGGCAAGGTCGTCATGCGCACCGCCCCGCAGGGTACCGGGATCATCGCCGGTGGTCCGATGCGTGCCGTCTTCGAGATGCTGGGCGTACAGGACGTGGTGGCCAAGTCCATCGGCTCCCAGAACCCCTACAACATGATCCGCGCCACGATGAACGGGCTCGGCCGCGAGGCATCGCCCCGCATGGTCGCCCAGCGTCGCGGCAAGAAAGTGGCTGACATCCTGCCCGCCCGTGACGAGGCGCCGCAAGAGTCCAGCCAGGTCGCCGAGGAGGCATAAGTCAGATGGCCAAGACAATCGTCGTCAAGCAGATCGGCTCCCCGATCCGCCGCCCCGAGAAGCAGCGCCAGACGCTCATCGGGCTCGGCCTCAACAAGATGCACAAGACCCGCGAGCTCGAGGACACCCCTGCCGTACGCGGCATGGTCAACAAGATCCCGCATCTCGTGGAGATCATCGAGGAGAAGGGCTGACCTTCAAGTCCGCCTCGCTTTCGCGAAAAACATCAAGCGCCCCGGTTCACCACCGGGGCGTTTTTCGTTGGGCGCACCGCCTCTCAGGCCGCCTCGGCCAGCACGCGCGCCCGGAGGCGGCCCGTGAGGATCGAGAGCACCACGCCCGCGCTCAAGACGAAGAGGTAGGCCGGGTAGATCATGAGCACCGGGTCGATCTGGCCCACCGACCCCAGCGCGAAGCAGGCCGCGAGGAGCGCGATCACCCACTTGGCGAACGTTTCGCTCTCGGGGCGGGCGAGCGCCTTGGCCATGGTCACCACCCCCGCGGTGAGCGAGATGGCGCAGGAGATGAGAAGCGCGTAGGCGCCGTTATCGGTTCCCAGCCAGAGCCCGAGACCGCAGCCCGCAAGGAAGAGCGCGGCGGCATCCTTGCCCTGGGCATAGGTGCCCGCGCCGCGCGTGGTGGCGAGGCAGAAGATAAAGACCGAGCCGCCGCACTGGATGGCGGCGTAGAGGAGCGACGCCTCTGCGCCTTCCGCCCATTGCGAGGCCAGCGAGATAGCGCTGAGGACGCTCCAGATCAGCCAGGACGAGCGCTGGGGCTGCGTCCGGCCCGCGAGCGTGTCGGTGATGTAGGGGAAAAAGGCGAGGCTGCTCAGGGCGGCCGCGATGGCGGCGCACAAATACTGCGCCTCCGGCCCGAAGAAAGGGTCGAACATGAAAATCTCGAATATGTGGGGGCAGCGAATGGGGAGCTGCGCGGTTTTTGAATGATGTTCAAATACCGGGCGCGCGCTGCGCACGCGAGTGGGGAAAGCCCTACCTGGCCGTGGCGCTCAATCGCCCCACGAGGGCGCAGCCCAGCGTGGCCTGGAGCGCAGCGGTGAGCTCATCCACCGTCTCGGTCGTGACGAAGAGCCCGCCGGTGGCTTCCGCGAGGCAGGAGGCGACGTTGTCGGCCCCGAAGGCCTGCTCGGGGTTGTTCCAGCGGAAATAGGCGTCATGGGCCGAGAAGCGGAAGCCGATGACGTGGATGGTGAGATCATGCGCGCGGGCGGCGAGCCGCTCGGAGGCCGCGCAGGGCCGGCCGCCGCAGGTCTCGTTGCCGTCGGTGAGGAGGACGACGACGGCGGGCTGGGCCTCGTAGTCGAGCGCTTCGGCGGCGAGGCGCGTGGCCTTGGTGAGCGGCGTGAGGCCTGCCGGGCGCAGGGCGTTGATCTCGGCGATGATCGGAACGGCGGCGTTCTCGACGGGGCCGAAGCGCAGGTCCACCCCGGCGCAGGCCCCGGTGGTGCCGGCGGCCCGCGCATAGCCCAGCGGACCGTAGACCATGAGGCCGACCCGGCGAAAAAGCTCGATCTCGGGCATGGCCCGCGCGATGGCACGGCGCGCCTCCTCGATGCGCGGTGGCGCGCCGGTGTTGAAGTCCGCCTCGGCCATGGAGGTGGAGCCATCGAAGACGAGCATGGCGTCCGTGGTGCAGGCTGGCTGCGCGGCGGTGGCGATCATGGTGAGAAGGGCGGCGAGACGCATCCTGGTATGGTGCGCCATGGGGCCCGCCGGGAACAAGGCTTTTCGAAGAGGCTTCCCGCTCTTGCGTCGCCGCCATGCGCTTCGTATACGCCTGCGGTGCCGTGTGATGGCACGACTCGAAACATCAATGCCGTGTGCCGCTCTCGTTCGCTTCGGAGCGGAGGTCCGGCGAGGAGAAGCGACATGAAACTGCATGAACTGCGGGACAATCCCGGCGCAACGAAATCCCGCAAGCGCGTGGGCCGCGGCCCGGGCTCGGGCACCGGCAAAACCGCCGGGCGCGGCATCAAGGGTCAGAAATCCCGCTCGGGCGTGGCCATCAACGGCTACGAGGGCGGCCAGATGCCGCTCTACCAGCGCCTGCCGAAGCGCGGCTTCAACAAGCCCAACCGCAAGAAGTTCGCCGTGGTGAACCTGGGCATCATCCAGAAGTTCATCGACGCCAAAAAGCTCAGCGGCGACATCACCGAGGATACGCTCCTCGAAGCCGGCGTCGTGCGCCGCAAGCTCGACGGTGTCCGCGTGCTCGCGAAGGGCGATTTCTCCGCCAAGGCGAAGATCACGGTGACCGGTGCCTCCGCCTCCGCCGTCAAGGCCGTGGAGGCTGCAGGCGGCTCGCTCACCGTCACAGGTGCGAAAGCGGCTGCGGAATAAGGTTGTGGGCAGGCGCTGCCCTGCCTAAATCTTCACACAAGTTCCTGACGCCGCCACGGGACCCCGGGGGCGGCGTTGTCTTGGGAGAGACATATGGCTTCGCAACTCGAACAGATGGCCTCGAACACGTCCTGGGCGGCGCTCGGGAAGGCCACAGAGCTTCGACAGCGCATCTTCTTCGCGATCATGCTGCTCGTCGTCTACCGCGTGGGCACCTACATCCCGGTGCCGGGTATCGACGCGCAGGAGCTGCAGCGCTTCATGGAGCAGGCCGCCGGCGGCATCGGCGGGCTGCTCAGCGCCTTCACGGGCGGCGCTCTCTCGCGCATGGGTCTCTTCGCGCTGGGCATCATGCCCTACATCTCCGCCTCCATCATCGTGCAGCTTCTGGCCGCCATGTGGGAGCCCCTCAAGCAGCTTAAGAAAGAGGGCGAGCAGGGGCGCAAGAAGATCAATCAGTACACGCGCTACGGCACGGTCCTTTTGGCCACGTTCCAGGCCTACGGTCTGGCCGTCAGCCTCGAGGCGGGCGGGCTTGCCTCCGATCCCGGCCTCTTTTTCCGCGCCGCTTGCGTGATCTCCCTCGTGGGGGGCACGATGTTTCTGATGTGGCTGGGTGAACAGATCACTGCCCGCGGCATCGGCAACGGCATCTCGCTCATCATCTTCGTGGGAATCATCGCCGAGATCCCGGCGCAGCTCGCCGGCTTCTTCGCGCAGGGCCGCACGGGTGCGATCTCCCCGGCCGTCATCATCGGCGTTCTCGCCATGGTGGCCGTCGTGCTGACCTTCGTCGTGTTCATGGAGCGCGCGCTGCGCAAGATCAATATCCAGTACCCGCGCCGTCAGCAGGGCATGAAGGTCTACGAGGGCGGGACGTCCCACCTCCCGATCAAGGTGAACCCGGCAGGCGTGATCCCGGCGATCTTCGCCTCTGCGCTGCTTCTTCTGCCTACCACGATCTCGACCTTCTCGGGCGGCCAGTCCGGCCCGGTCATGTCCACGATCCTGGCTTATTTCGGCCCTGGGCAGCCGCTCTACCTGCTGTTCTTCGGGGGCATGATCATCTTCTTCACGTACTTCTACACCAAGGAAGTGTCGTTCAAGGTCGATGACGTGGCCGAAAACCTCAAGAACCAGAACGGTTTCATCCCTGGCATTCGGCCCGGCGCGCGCACGGCGGAGTATCTCGACTACGTGGTCACCCGTGTCCTCGTGCTGGGCTCCGGCTACCTCGCCCTCGTGGCGCTCCTGCCCGAGGTGATCCGAACGCAGCTCAACATCCCGTTCGTCTTCGGCGGCACCGCGGTGCTCATCGTCGTCTCCGTGGGGATGGACACGATCCAGCAGATCCAATCGCATCTCCTGGCCCATCAATACGAGGGCCTCCTGGAGAAATCTCAGCTCCGCCGGAAGAGCGGACGCAAGAACAGGGGACCCCAACGTCGATGAACATCATACTGCTGGGCCCGCCGGGGGCAGGGAAGGGAACGCAGGCCGCCAAGCTCGTGGAAAAGCGCGGGATGGTGCAGCTCTCCACCGGGGACATGCTCCGCGAGGCCAAGACCTCCGGGACGGAGATGGGCAACAAGGTCGCCGCGATCATGGATGCGGGCGAGCTCGTCACCGACGAGATCGTCATCGGCCTCATCGAGGAAAAGCTCGATCACTGCATGATGGACAGCGGCTGCAACGGCTTCATCTTCGACGGCTTCCCGCGCACGCTGGCGCAGGCGGATGCGCTGGGCGCGCTGCTCGAAACGAAGGAGCAGGCGCTCGACGCGGTCATCGAGCTGCAGGTAAATGACGACGTGCTCGTGGACCGGATCGTGGGCCGGGCGAAAGACGCCGCGGCGGCGGGCAAGCCCGTGCGTGCCGATGACAACGAGGAGAGCCTGAAGGTCCGCCTCATGGAATACTACAAGAAGACCTCCCCGCTGATCGGCTACTACCACGCCAAGGGCGAGTTGAAGAGCGTCGATGGCCTGGCGAGCATGGATGCGGTTGAGGCGTCTATTGCGTTGTTCCTCAAGGAGTGACTCCAAACAAAGCCGGAACAAGTGGTAGGAAAAGAGGCTTGAGAGGAACGTTTAGTGAAAGTAGCGTGAAAACGGCCGCCTTCGGGGCGGCGTGGGCTGGTTAGCGACTTTTCGTAACGCTACATTAATATGACAACAGATAAAGGTGTCGAATGTTCGGTTTGAGCACGTATCGAGAGATTTTCAGCGGTGATAGACGCACTAGCCTGCGTGCAATCCTCACGGTGGGCACTTGGCTCATGGCCGCGTGTTTCGCCGTATCCACGGGAGTATCGTATGCCCCGATTGATGTGGCTACGCCAACTGCTCTCTTCCTCGCTATTGCACTTGCATTCGCCGGAACGACGATCAACCTCGACTAATGCCAGACGATTTGATGTTGGCGGCGGCTTCGTCAGCCATTGCACTTGGAGTGGGTGTAGCCGCCATGTTCGCCCTGGTAGTGTGTAAGTGTCACATCAATCACGATGGAACGCTAGCTCGGCAGAAGATTGTTTCTGCATTCCTACTTGGTGCCCTGATCTACACCCTTATGGTGCTCGTAGTGTCTCAGCTCTTTGTAAAGGGGCCTGAGATTGATGAGCTAATCCGAAGTGGGTTTGGTAACGAGCGTCTCGGCTACTTGCTAGCAGGCGTGTTCTTGGACAGTTCTTTAAGGTTCTGGGAAATGTTTCGAGACAGGGCTGCCGCCTGAAGCAAACAACCTCTAGCCAACTGTGCCGTTCGCTTAGAGTTACATTGCACCACTTGACGCCTGCGCGGATTCGCCATAGCTGCACGCATCTTGGATAACGCGGGCCTCTTCGGGCGCGCTGATCACCTCTCCATCGAGGCCAGCGCGCATGCCGGGCCTTTGTCTGTGAAAAAAGGGTCTGGCATTACGGACCCGCAGCTTCGAAAGGAATACCGCCTTGGCACGTATCGCCGGCGTGAACATCCCCACCGCCAAGCGCGTCCCCATCGCGCTCACCTACATCCACGGCATTGGCCACACCACGGCCAAGGGCATCTGCGAGGCCGTGAACATCGACGCCACCCGTCGCGTCAATGAGCTCAGCGACGCCGAGGTCCTCGCGATCCGCGAGCACATCGACGCCAACCTGACCGTCGAGGGCGACCTGCGCCGCGACGTGCAGATGAACGTGAAGCGCCTGATGGATCTCGGCTGCTACCGTGGCCTGCGCCACCGCCGGAACCTTCCGGTGCGCGGCCAGCGCACGCACACCAACGCTCGCACGCGCAAGGGGCCCGCAAAGCCCATCGCCGGCAAGAAGAAGTAAGGGAGGCCCCGAGACATGGCACGTGATCGTCGCGCTCCCAAGCGCAAGGTATCCAAGAACATCGCGTCGGGCGTGGCCCACGTGAATTCCTCGTTCAACAACACGAAGATCCTCATCTCCGACGTGCAGGGCAACGCCATCGCGTGGTCCTCCTCTGGGACGATGGGCTTCAAGGGCTCGCGGAAATCGACGCCCTACGCCGCGCAGATGGCCGCCGAAGATGCGGGCCGCAAGGCACAGGACCACGGCGTCAAGACGCTCGAGGTCGAGGTGCAGGGCCCGGGCTCCGGCCGCGAGAGCGCGCTGCGCGCCTTCGCCGCGCTCGGCTTCACCGTCACCTCGATCCGTGACGTGACGCCCATCGCGCACAACGGATGCCGGCCGCCCAAGCGCCGCCGCGTCTGACCAGACTTCACGGGCGGGCGCCCTGCGCCCGTCTCACCCGGATGGGGTGCCGCAACGCCCTACCCACGACATTCGAAGACCCTCGGGACGCCCGCGCAACCGGATCCAACGCGCGGGCAAGAATGGAGGCACTATGATCCACAAGAATTGGGCCGAGCTCATCAAACCGACGCAGCTCGAGGTCAAACCCGGCAACAACCCGACCATGAATGCGACAGTCGTCGCCGAACCGCTCGAGCGCGGCTTCGGCCTGACACTCGGCAACGCGCTGCGGCGCGTGCTGATGTCCTC
Source organism: Pseudomonadota bacterium (assembly GCA_038533575.1). Taxonomy (NCBI): domain Bacteria; kingdom Pseudomonadati; phylum Pseudomonadota; species Pseudomonadota bacterium. The sequence continues at coordinate 20,885 of JBCAYL010000004.1, forward strand.
GCTCCAGGGCGCGGCCATCACGAGCGTGCAGATCGACAATGTGCTGCACGAATTCTCCTCGGTGGCAGGCGTCCGTGAGGACGTGACTGACATCGTGCTGAACATGAAGGGTGTGGCCATCCGCATGGAAACCGAAGGCCCCAAGCGCCTCTCGATCTCCGCCAAGGGGCCGGGCGTCGTCACCGCGGCCGACATCTCCGAGAGCGCGGGCATCGAGGTCCTGAACAAGGATCACGTCATCTGCCACCTCGACGAGGGCGCGGATGTCTTCATGGAGCTGACGGTCAACACCGGCAAGGGCTACGTCGCCGCCGACAAGAACCGCCCGGAAGATGCGCCCATCGGACTTATGCCGATCGATGCGATCTATTCGCCGGTGCGGCGCGTCTCATACGACGTGCAGCCTACCCGCGAGGGCCAGGTGCTCGACTATGACAAGCTGACCATGAAGATCGAGACCGACGGCTCGATCACGCCGGACGACGCCGTGGCCTATGCCGCGCGCATCCTGCAGGACCAGCTCGGCATCTTCGTGAACTTCGACGAACCGGAAAGCGCGCAGGCCGCGCAGGACGACGACGGTCTCGAGTTCAACCCGCTCCTCCTGAAGAAGGTGGACGAGCTCGAGCTTTCGGTGCGTTCGGCGAACTGCCTGAAGAACGACAACATCGTCTATATCGGCGATCTGATCCAGAAGACCGAGGCAGAGATGCTGCGGACGCCGAACTTCGGCCGCAAGTCCCTGAACGAGATCAAGGAAGTGCTTTCGGGCATGGGCCTGCATCTCGGCATGGATGTCGAGGATTGGCCGCCGGACAACATCGAGGACCTCGCCAAGAAGTTCGAGGACAATTTCTAAGACCGGGCGCCACGAATTTTTGCAAGAATTCGTGGTCCCGAACCCAGGGCAATCCCGCCCCAATAACGCGAGGGTCTTCCAACGCAGAAGGCCCCGAGACAAAGCATAAAGAAGGATTGAAACCATGCGTCACGCCCGCGGATACCGCCGCCTGAACCGAACCCATGAGCACCGCAAGGCCATGTTCTCCAACATGGCCGGGTCGCTTATCGAACATGAACAGATCAAGACCACGCTGCCCAAGGCCAAGGAGCTGCGCCGTGTCGTCGAGAAGCTCGTCACGCTCGGCAAGAAGGGCGATGCCCATGCCAAGCGCCTCGCCGCGTCGCGCCTCAAGCAGACCGCCCATGTGGACAAGCTCTTCGACGTGCTCGGACCGCGCTACAAGGAGCGCAATGGCGGCTACGTGCGCGTGCTGAAAGCGGGCTTCCGCTACGGTGACATGGCGCCCATGGCGATCATCGAGTTCGTGGACCGTGACGTCGCGGCGAAGGGCGCAGCCGACAAGGCGCGCCTCGAGGCGGAGGAGGCCGACGCTTGAGCGCGGCCAGGCACACCTGAGAGTTGAACGGGCCCCGCTGCATCGCAGCGGGGCCTTTCTTTTGCGGCGCGGCGCGATTTACCTTAGGGTCAGCCTATCCTTGATTTTAACTCTTTTTTAACGTTTGGTCCCCCGGTGGACTTTTGAAGGAGCGACCGAGCGCTACTTCAATCAGGGGTTGAAATACGTTAACAAATAGGCGCTCAATATTTCTATGTCTGGTAAATCTGGTCTCGACGAGATCTTGGCTGAAATCGCGCATCTGTCGCCCGCCGGGTACTTCCTCGGGCTTCATATCCGATTCACATCGCCGCTCATGACCCTCCAGACATTCCCACAAGACTGGATCGAGGCCTACACGGCCAAGGGCTACGCGCTCCGTGATCCTGTTGTCGCGTGGGGCTTCGGCCAGGAGGGACCCTCCCGCTGGAGCGAAATCGAGATCCCCGATCCATTCGGAATCCTGAAGGAGGCTGCCTCCCACGGATTGCGGTATGGTGCGGTCGTGCCGATGGGAGAGCTCCGTTCAAGGACCATCGCTTCGGTCGCCCGGTCGGATCGGGAATTCTCGGATGCCGAGATCGCTGTGATCTCGCATCACGTCGAGCGTCTGCACAAGTTCACGCAGCCGCCCGAGCGCCTCACCGAGGCGCAGATTACCGCTCTGCGTTTTATCGCTGCGGGGGACCGGCATCTGGCAGCTGCTGCCAAGCTTAACATCTCCGAAAGCGCCCTGAAGGCGCGGCTCACGGCGGCGCGTGAAAAGCTATTCGCGCGCACCACGGCCGAGGCCATTCAGAGGGCCAAGGATTACGGGCTGCTTTAGACGTCGTGCTCCCAAGGGGAAGCGTAGAGTGTCTTTGCCAATGTAACCTGGGGAATACCATGCAAACGACGACTCTTTCTTTCGCCAATCTACACAACCATGGCGAGCTCTTTGCCAATGTGCTTCGCGCACGCAGGCAGTCCTTCATTGTGCAGAACAAATGGGACCTGCCGGAAGCCATGGGCATGGAATACGACCAATACGACACGCCCGCGAGCCGGTGGGTGGCGGTGCACGAATTCGGACAGGTCTATGCCGGAATCCGACTGACGCCCACCACGGCCCGGTGCGGGATCTACAGCTACATGATCCGCGATGCCCAGCTGGGGCTCCTGGACACGATCCCGCAATCGCTCCTCTACGACGAGGCGCCGGTGGCCGAGAACATCTGGGAATCGAGCCGTGTCTTCGTGAGCCACGCCACGCCCCAGAGGATCCGCCGGCGGGTCCACGCGATGCTCATCATGGAGATGAGCCGCGCCGCGCGCGAGCTCGGCGCCGCGCAGGTGCTGGGGCTCATTCCCGCGAACTGGCCGCGCTGGACGCGACGCTGCGGGCTCGACGGGGTGGCCGCGGGCCCAGTCATGGAGCTCGACGGCATCGCCAACCAGTGCGTGATGCTCAACCTCGCGGAGAAGCTGCACTAGGCGCGCCGCGCCACGGTCGCTCTGCCAGAAAGGGGCTCCGGCGCGCCGGGGCCCCTTTTCTATGCCCGCGCGCTGGCCCATGCTGGCGCCATGGCCGATCTCTTCAGCAGCACCGAGGGCCCTGTCGGCGACGGCACGGAGGGCCCCGCCGACCAGCCGGGTAGCGCAGCACCGCGCCCCCTGGCCGACCGGCTGCGCCCGGCGGCGCTGGGCGAGGTCATCGGGCAGCGTCAGGTCCTCGGGCCCGAGGCCCCGCTCGGGGTCATGCTCGCCGCAGGATCCCTCGGATCGCTCATCTTCTGGGGGCCGCCCGGCGTGGGCAAGACCACGATCGCGCGCCTTCTTGCCGATGCCACGGACCGCCATTTCGTGCAGCTCTCGGCGATCTTCTCGGGCGTGCCCGAGCTGCGGCGGGTGTTCGAGGCGGCCAAGCTCAGGCGCTCGCAGGGGCGCGGGACGCTTCTTTTCGTGGACGAGATCCACCGTTTCAACAAGGCGCAGCAGGACGGCTTCCTGCCGCACATGGAGGACGGCACGATCCTCCTCGTGGGCGCGACGACGGAGAACCCGTCCTTCGAGCTCAATGCCGCGGTCCTCTCTCGCGCGCAGGTGCTCGTGCTGGAGCGGCTCTCGGATGCCGATCTCGAGGAGATGCTCGTGCGGGCGGAAGCCGCGCTCGAGCACGCCCTCCCGCTTGCAGCAGAGGCGCGCGCGGTGCTTCGGGAGATGGCCGATGGCGACGGGCGTGCACTCCTCAATCTCGTGGAACAGGTGGCGGCCTGGGACGTGGACGCGCCGCTCGACAGCGCGGCGCTCTCGGCACGTCTCATGCGCCGCGCGGCGCAGTACGACAAATCCGGAGACGCCCACTACAACCTCATCTCCGCGCTCCACAAATCCGTGCGCGGCTCGGACCCGGACGCCGCGCTCTACTGGCTGGCGCGCATGCTCGAGGGCGGCGAGGATCCCCGCTATCTCGCGCGGCGCATCACGCGCATGGCGGTGGAGGATATCGGCCTCGCCGATCCGCAGGCCGCTGCCATCTGTCGGGAGGCGTGGGAGATCTACGAGCGGCTCGGCAGCCCCGAGGGCGAGCTCGCGCTCGCGCAGGCTGTCACCTATCTCGCCCTCGCGCCAAAATCGAATGCCGGCTACGAGGCCTACAAGGCCGCCCGCCGCCTCGCGAAGGAGACGGGCTCCGCGCCGCCGCCGAAGCACATCCTCAACGCCGCCACGGACCTCATGAAAGAACAGGGCTACGGGGCAGGCTACGCCTATGACCACGACGCCGAGGGCGGCTTTTCCGGGCAGAACTACTTTCCCGACGGTATGGAGCGGCCCGAGCTCTACATGCCGGTGGAGCGGGGCTTCGAGCGGGATCTGAAGAAGCGGGTGGCGTATTTCCAGAAGCTTCGAGCTCAAAAGGAGCGCTGAGAAGGCATTTGCAAAAGCCTTCAGGGCGCCTCGAAGCGCCTTTGCGCCGGTTGACACTCCGGTGCTTCGCTTACATGGCGAGCGCATGTGGCAGATGCTGGGATACGTGGCGCTCGGGGGGGCCTTGGGCTCCGTGATGCGCGCGCTGGTGGGGATGGGAGTGGCCTTCCCCTTCGGCACGCTCACGGTCAACGCTTTGGGGTCCTTTGCCATCGGCATCGCCTGGGCGCTCGGGGTCTCGAAGATGCCGGGCCTCTACCCCTTCCTGATGGTTGGGCTTCTCGGCGGGTTCACGACCTTCTCCACCTTCTCGCTCGACGTGCTCCGGCTCTACGAAGGCGGGCAGGGGGCGGGTGCGCTCGGCTACATCCTGGCCTCGCTCGTCTTGAGCATCGGTGCTGTCGTGCTTGGCCTGGCCCTCGGAGGGCGGGTGTCATGAGCCGCGTCCAGACCATCGAGATCGAAGCGGGCGACGCGGGCCAGCGGCTCGACCGTTTTCTCAAGCGTGCCTTCCCGCAGCTGGGGCAGGGGCGGATCGAGAAGATGTGCCGCAAGGGCGAGCTCAGGCTCGATGGCGGACGGGTGAAAGCCTCCACGCGCGTGGAGGCGGGCCAGATGCTGCGCGTGCCGCCCCTGCCAGATCCAGCCGCACCGAAGCCCGCGCTCAGCGTGCCCGACCGAGACGCGGAGATGATCCGTGCAGCGGTGATCTACCGTGACGACCACATCATCGCGCTGAACAAGCCGCCCGGGCTTCCCGTGCAAGGCGGCTCGAAGCTCACCCGCCATGTGGACGGGATGGGGGCTGCCCTGCGCTTCGGCCTTGAGGAGAACCCGCGCCTCGTGCACCGGCTCGACAAGGATACCTCGGGCGTCCTGATCATGGCGCGGAGCCGCGCCGTGGCCGCTGGCCTGACAGAGGCCTTCCGGCACCGCGCCACGCGCAAGATTTACTGGGCCGCCGTGGCCGGTGTCCCTACGCCACGCGCCGGAACGATCAAGTATGGCCTTGTGAAAGCCCCGGGCCACGGCGCGGGCGGCGAGGGCGAGAAGATGCATGTCGTCCATCCCGACGCCGTCGATGAGACGCCGGGCGCGCAGCGCGCGGTGACCGATTTCACCGTCATCGAGGCGCTGGGGACGCGCGCTTGCTGGATGGCGCTCGTGCCGGTGACGGGGCGCACCCATCAGCTTCGCGCCCATATCGCTGCGCTGGGGCACCCGATCGTGGGCGATGGCAAATACGGCGGCTCCGGCCAAGAGAATCTCGGCGATGGCTGGGGCGCGGGGCTCGGCGGCGCGTTTTCGAAAAAGCTCCACCTCCACGCCCGCTCGCTCACACTCGAGCACCCGGTGACAGGCGCGGAGCTTCACCTCACCGCCCCGCTCCCCGAGCACATGGCGCGCACCTGGGCCGAGCTCGGCTGGGACCCGGCGGAGGCCGTCATCGACCCGTTCGAGGCGCTTGAGTGATGCGGTTCGTACTCTTCGACGTGGACGGGACGCTGGTAGACAGCCAGGCCCATATCGTGGGCTCCATGGCGGAGGCGTTCCGGTCGCTCGACCTGCCCGCGCCCACGCGCGCGCAGACCCTCTCCATCGTCGGGCTGTCGTTGCCACAGGCCATGGCGACGCTCGCGCCCGGCGGGCCGGTGGAAGCGCTCGTGGAGGGCTATAAGCAAAGCTACCAGGACCTGCGCGCCAGCCACGGCGAGGCGCAGGGCTCCCCGCTCTACGCCGGCATCCGGGAGCTGCTCCACGGCCTCCACGGGGAGCCCGAGACGCTCCTCGGCGTGGCGACGGGCAAGTCGAAGCGCGGGCTCGATCACGTCATGGAAACCCATGATCTAGCAGGCTTTTTCATCACGCGACAGGATGCGGACGGGCATCCCTCGAAGCCGCACCCTTCCATGGCGCTGGCCGCGCTCGCCGAGGCCGGACTCGAGACAGGGGTCATGGTGGGGGACACCACATTCGACATGGAGATGGGCCGCGCGGCGGGCATGGCGACGGTGGCGGTGACCTGGGGCTACCATGCGCCGGAACGGCTCGCTCCTCTGGCGGACCGCGTGGTGAGCGACATGGCCGCGCTGAGACAGGCAATCGACGAGGTGAGCCCATGAGCGAATGGCAGGCGAAGCGCTTCTGGAAGACCGCGACGGTGGAGACGGCCGCTGACGGCTTTACGGTGACGCTCGACGGGCGCGCGGTGAAGACCCCGGGCAAATCGCTCCTCGTGGTGCCCACGCGGGCCATGGCGGAGGCCGTTGCCGCGGAATGGGACGCGCAGGAGGAGATCATCGACCCGCGGACGATGCCGGTGACGCGCGCGGCCAACTCGGTCATCGAGAAGATCGTGCCGCAGCGCGCGGCAGTCATCGAGGCGCTGGCAGAATACGGCGCGAGCGACCTGATCTGCTATCGCGCGGAGCGCCCGCAAGAGCTCGTGGCGCGGCAGGTGGCGGCGTGGGACCCGCTCCTCGCCTGGGCGCGGGAGGAGCTTGGGGCCGAGCTCCGGACGACGACAGGCGTCATGTTCGCTGCACAGAGCGCCGAGGCGCTCGTGGCACTGCGAAAGCCGCTCGAGGCGGCGTCGGACTATGCGCTGGCAGGGCTCCACGATCTCATCATGCTCTCAGGCTCCCTCGTGATCGGGCTGAAGGCGCGCGAGGCGGCGGACCCCGACCCGCTCTGGGAGGCGAGCCGCGTGGACGAGACCTTCCAGGCCGATGAATGGGGCTACGACGAGGAAGCTGTGGAGGCCGCGGAGGCCAAGCGGGCCGCTTTCCGCGACGCGCATCGATTCTTTCAGCTCTCCGGACCGGCCGGCTAAGGCCGGGAAAGCGCGCCGGGGCTCGCCTTGTCGCGGTGGGTGGGCTCAGGGGTGCTTAGCGACTGTCCAAGGCCCCGCCTTGAGCGCCCAGCAAAGCGGCAGCCCTTGTATGATTTGCAGGCAATGCTGAAAAAATGAGATTTACGCGGCGATTTCGGCCCAGCCTGTTGACGATGGCCGGGGAATTTGCCCAAACTTTGGGCCATTGCCAGGAGGGAGACTAGCTGGCGATGGGCGGCGTTCTACGTCGCCTTTCATGAAACCGGCCAAGACCGGTCGGATATCAGGAAGAGGTAAACATGAAAAAATCTGTCATTTTGGGCGCACTGACCGTCGCCGGCATGGCTGCAGGCGCTGCAAGCGCGGCCACGCTCGACGATGTGCAAGCCCGTGGCACTCTGAACTGCGGCGTGACGACCGGCGTCCCCGGTTTCGCCGAGCCGGACGCGGATGGCGTCTGGCAGGGCTTTGACGTGGCCGTGTGCCGCGCCGTTGCCGCAGCAGTTCTCGGTGACCCGACTGCCGTCGAATTCGTGCCGACCACCGGTAAGACGCGCTTCACGGCGCTCGCATCCGGCGAGATCGACATGCTTGCACGGAACACGACGTGGACCTTCTCCCGCGACGTGGACCTCAAGTTCGAATTCACTGGCGTGAACTACTACGACGGTCAGGGCTTCATGGTCCCCGCCGATCTTGGTGTGACCTCCGCGGCCGACCTCGACGGCGCCACGGTGTGCATCCAGACGGGTACGACGACCGAGCTGAACCTCGCGGACTTCTTCCGCTCCAACAACATCTCCTACGAGCCCGTCCCGATCGAGACCGGTTCCGAGGCGGTGCAGCTCTTCCTTGCAGGCTCCTGCGACGTCTACACCACGGACCGCTCCGCGCTCGCCGCGCAGCGTGCCAACTTCCCGACGCCGTCCGATTACATCGTGCTGCCGGAAGTGGTCTCCAAAGAGCCGCTCGGCCCGCTCGTGCGCCACGGCGACAACGACTGGGGCGACATCGTGCGCTGGACGCTCAACGCGCTCATCACGGCCGAAGAGCTTGGCGTGACCTCCGAGAACATCGAGGAGCTCGCAGCCGGCACCGACAACCCCGAAGTGAACCGCCTGCTCGGTTCCGAGGGCACGCTCGGCGAGATGCTCGGGCTCGACGGCCAGTGGGCCATGCGCGCCATCATGGCCGAAGGCAACTACGGTGAGATCTTCGACAACAACATCGGCGAAGCCACCAATATCGGCCTTGCACGCGGGCTCAACGCACAGTGGACCGATGGCGGCCTGCTGTACTCCCCGCCGTTCCGTTAAGGACATCCAGGAAAGGGCGCGGTCACCCCGCGCCCTTTTCACATCCAGAATAAGCGAGGGGCATTGGCAGAGCGCGACAAGCGCCGGAGAGGCCCCCCAGCCAGCAGAGGACGACCATGTCCACGATTTCCGAAGAGCGTCTCGATAGCGGCCATGGCGGAGCCCCCTCGGGCTTCAAGCTGGGCATGCTGCTCAACGACACGCGCTACCGCTCCTACACGTTCCAGTTCATCGCGCTCGTGTTGCTGATCCTGTCGATCAGCTACCTCGTGTCCAACCTGATCGCGAACCTGGAGGAGGCTGGCCTCAATATCTCCTGGGCGTTCCTCGCGGAGCCCGCGGGCTACGACATCAACCAGCGCCCCATCGAATACGACTCGCAATCGACCCATGCCCGCGCCTCGATCGTGGGCGCGATCAACACGCTGATCGTGGCATTCCTCGCCTGTGTGACGGCGACGATCCTCGGCGTGGTCGCCGGTGTCTTGCGGCTCTCCAACAACTGGATCGTGGCCCGGCTCATGAGCGTCTATGTCGAGGCGTTCCGCAACGTGCCGGTCCTGATCTGGATCCTGATCATCTTCCTGGCGATGTCGAACGCCTTCCCGCAGCCTCGCGCCTTCCGGGGCGAGGCTCCGGATGCGGAGATGTGGCTCGGGCTCTTCGCCTTCACCAACCGCGGGGTCTATGCGCCGTCCTTCATCAACGGGGCGGGCTCCACGATCTTCTGGATCGTCTGCGTGCTCAGCATCGTGGGCGTCTTCGCCTACCGCCGCTATGCCAAGAAGCTCCTTTACGATACGGGGCGGCTCCTGCCCATGGGTTGGCCCTCGCTGGCGATCCTGATTGTGCCGCCGGTGCTGGCCTTCTTCTTGCTCGGCAGCCCTGTCTCACTCGAGACGCCGGAACTGCGCGGGTTCAACTTCCAGGGCGGTGTCCACCTGCGCCTGTCGCTCATCGCGCTCTGGTTTGCGCTGGCGATCTATACCGGCGCCTTCATCGCCGAGAACGTGCGCGCGGGCATCATGGCCATATCAAAGGGTCAGACCGAGGCCGCCGGCGCGCTGGGCCTGCGCCCCGGGCGCATCATGAACCTCGTGATCCTGCCGCAGGCGCTGCGCGTCATCATCCCGCCGCTCATCTCGCAGTATCTCAACATCACGAAGAACTCTTCGCTCGCCATCGCCGTGGGCTACATGGACATCACCGGCACGCTCGGGGGCATCACGCTCAACCAGACGGGCCGCGCGATCGAGGCGATTCTCCTTCTGATGCTCTTCTACCTGCTCGTGAGCCTCGCGATCTCTGCGATCATGAACGTCTACAACAACTCCGTGAAGCTGAAGGAGCGTTGATCCCATGAGCGATACGCATTCCGAATCCGTAGGCTTCGTCCGCAAGACCTTCATCGAGCCTGCCCCGCCTCCGGCGCGCGAGGCCGGCGCGGTGAAATGGCTGCGCGAGAACCTCTTCTCCGGTGTCGTGAACTCGGCACTGACGATCCTGTCGATCATCTTCATCGTGTGGATCGCCGTGAGCGTCTATCCGTGGTTCGCCAATGCCGCCTATGGCACGTCGAGCCTCGCCGAATGCCGCGAGGTCCTCGAGGGCGTGAATGCGGCCTGCTTCAGCGTGCTGCAGGAACGTGGAAACCAGATGCTCTTTGGCATCGCTTATCCGTCCGAACAGTATTGGCGGCCGCTTCTGGCCTTCGTGCTGCTCTTCGTGTGTGCGGTGCCGGTGCTCTTCTCGCAATATGTGCCGCGGCAGACGCTGATCGGGACCGCACTCTATCCCTTCTTCGCCTATTGGCTGATCTGGGGCGGGACCCTCTGGCTCTCCATCGCGATCCTTGGGCTGCTCATCGCGGCCTACTTCGTGCCGAAGGTCATCGCGGGCCTTCCCGATGGCGCGCGGTCGGGGCTGGGCCTCGTCGTGGGCGGCGCGACCGGCCTCCTATTGGCCTATTGGCTCGCCGTGGGCGGGCTCAATCTCTGGGGCCTGGCCAGCGGCTTTGCCGAGGGCGGCGGCACCGGCGGCATGATCGGTGCGGTGCTCTTCTACGCCATGGCGGCCTTCGTGGCGGTGACCTTCATCCCAATGGGCATCTTCACCGCCTATGCTGTCTGGCAGAGCGCGGAGCGCGGCCTGCTTCTTTCGACGGTCACGACGATCGCCTTCCTCTTCGTGGCGCTGAACTTCGTGGCTGGGCCACTCGCGGGCGTGCTCAACGGGATCGTCCCGATCGAGCTCGAGGCCGTGGCCTCCCGTGACCTCGGGGGCTTCATGCTCAACATGATCCTCGGCACGGTCTGCGTGTCGCTCTCGATCCCGCTGGGCATCCTGCTGGCGCTTGGGCGGCAATCCTCGCTGCCCTTCATCAAAGGCGTCTGCGTCGTCTTCATCGAGTTCATCCGCGGCGTGCCGCTTATCACGCTGCTTTTCGTGGCGAACGTGGTGTTGGCCTATTTCTTCCCACCGGAGAGCAACATCGACCTCGTGCTGCGCGTGATCATCATGATCACGATGTTCGCCGCGGCCTATATCGCCGAGGTGATCCGCGGCGGCCTCGCGGCACTGCCGCGCGGGCAGTACGAGGCGGCCGACAGCCTCGGCCTCGATTACGGGCAGGCCACGCGGCTCATCATCCTGCCGCAGGCGCTGAAGATCTCGATCCCGGGGATCGTGAACGTGGCGGTGGGCCTCTTCAAGGACACCACGCTTGTCTCGGTCATCTCGATGTTCGACCTCGTGGGCGCGATCCGCGGCCCGATACTCGGCTCCGCTGACTGGGCGGGGATCTACTGGGAGGCGTTCGGCTTTGCGGCGCTCCTCTTTTTCGTCGTCTGCTACGGCATCTCGCAATATTCGCAGTGGCTCGAGCGCGAGCTGGCGACCGATCACAGATAAGCGGCCCGGCGGCGCGCCAGGGCACAGGGAGTACAACATGGCTGAAGCTCAAACAGACCCGCTCGCAATGGAGACCTCGGTGGACACGTCCAAGATGAAGGTGTCCGACGAGGTGGCGATCTCGATCCAGAACATGAACAAGTGGTATGGCGCGTTCCACGTCCTGAGGGACATCGACCTCACCGTCTACCAGGGCGAGCGGATCGTGATCTGCGGGCCGTCGGGCTCTGGTAAGTCGACGCTCATCCGCTGCATCAACGCGCTCGAGGAGCACCAGCAGGGCTCGATCACGGTGGACGGGACGATCCTCTCCTCGGACCTCAAGAACATCGACAAGATCCGCTCCGAGGTCGGCATGTGCTTCCAGCACTTCAACCTCTTTCCGCACCTCACCATCCTCGAGAACTGCACGCTCGCGCCGATCTGGGTCCGCAAGACCCCGAAGAAGCAAGCCGAAGAGACAGCGATGCACTTCCTCGAGAAGGTGAAGATCCCTGACCAGGCCAACAAGTATCCGGGCCAGCTCTCCGGTGGTCAGCAGCAGCGCGTGGCCATCGCCCGCTCGCTGTGCATGCGGCCTCGGATCATGCTCTTTGACGAGCCCACCTCCGCCCTCGACCCCGAGATGATCAAGGAGGTGCTCGACACCATGATCGAGCTCGCCGAGGAGGGCATGACGATGCTCTGCGTGACCCACGAGATGGGCTTTGCGCGGCAGGTCGCCAACCGCGTGATCTTTATGGATGCCGGTCAGATCGTGGAGCAGAACGAGCCGGAAGAGTTCTTCGGCAACCCGCAATCGGACCGGACGAAACTCTTCCTGAGCCAGATCCTCGGGCACTGAGCCAAGGGGCCCTCAGAGGCCCTTTTGTGATGTCAGGTGAGATCGCGCGGGACGGTGAAGGCCCGCACGGTGGCGCGTCCGGCCGAGAGCTGTGGCCACTCCCCATCGTAATCGGCCACGAGCGTCGCCCCCGTCGGATATGCGTCGAAGCGCGCGTGACTGGGCGGCGCGGCGAGGATCTCGCTGGCAAAGGCCGCGATGCCGGGATTGTGGCCCAGGACCATCACGCAGCGTCCGGACGCGTTTCGAAACGCGTCGAGATACACCCCGGGCGCGGCATGGTAGAGTTCCCGCACGTAGCGCACCTCTGCCTCGAGCCCGAGACCGGCCCAGGTCTCCGCCGTTCGAACAGCGGTGGAACAGAGCACGAGGTCAGGCTGGAAGCCACCGAAGCGCAGCCATTCGCCGAGCGCCTGCGCGGAGCGTCTGCCGCGGGCGTTGAGTGGCCGCTCGATGTCGCGGGCGCCCGGGTCCGACCAGCTCGATTTCGCGTGCCGCATGATGATGAGGGTCTTCATGAGAGGAACGCGGCCATGTGAAAGCGCGCTTGCGCGGGCGGCTGGCCGAGAGAGGCCGGGCAGGCCCGGCGCACGAGGCAGCCGGCCTGCCGGCAGGCGCAATCTGGAGTGTCGCGGAGGTACTCCCTGCACCGCGCCACGTCATAGCCTCCGCCGCCCATGGCCCCGGCGGGGCAGGCCGTGAGGCAGGGCCGCGTGCAGCTCTCGCATGGCGACGTTCCCGCGCGGAATGCGATGTCGAAGGGAAGCGCGAGCGCGCCTCTGTAGGACGTGTCGAGCCCCATGCTTTCACTCACATGAAGCGCCACGGGCGATGGCCACGCCGCCCCGCTGCGACGCGCCCAGGCGAGGAACGGGCCCGGCGTCGGACCGAAGGGGAAATGCGCCACGGCGCCGAAGTCTTCGGCCAGTGCGCTGAGGATGCGCGCGCTCCAGCGGTCGAGCGGGTCGCGTGCGCCGCCCCGGTATTCAGGACTCTTAGAAAAGTGGCCCCAGAAGCCGGGACCAGGGCTCACGAGGGCGAGGGCCGCGGCATCGATGCGATCGTCCGGCGTGGGCCGAAAGCCGCCGGTCACGCGTAGCCCGTGCCGCGCGAGCGCGGCGTCGAGCTGGTCCTTGCCGTTGCGTGTCATCCATGCCCTCCCCGCCCGAAGCCTAGGCGCAGGCGGGGCTGGCGGGCAAGCGCGGCTTGCCGTGGTCAATCCGCGCGGATGAGGGTGCCTGCGCCGTGGTCGGTGAAGAGCTCGAGGAGGCAGGCCTGCGGGGCGCGTCCATCGAGAATGACGGCTGCCCTCACCCCGCCTTCGAGCGCGGCGATGCAGGTCTCGGTCTTGGGGATCATGCCGCCCGCGATGGTGCCCTCTGCGATCATGGTGCGGATCTGAGAGGTCTTGAGGTCCGTCAGGACCGTGTCATCAGCGCCCTTCACGCCTGCCACGTCGGTCAGAAGCAGCAGACGATCGGCCGCGAGGGCCGCGGCAATGGCGCCCGCGGCGGTGTCGCCGTTGATGTTCATCGTCTCGCCGCCACGGCCCGCGCCGAGCGGCGCGATGACGGGGATCATGTCCCCCTCGAAGAGCGTGGTGAGAAGCGAGGTGTCGATCTCGGAGGGCTCGCCAACGAGGCCAAGCTCCGGCGCGGCGGTGTCGCAGGTGATGAGCCGTGCATCCTTGCCCGAAAGCCCCACCGCGCGCCCGCCCTGGGCCGCGATGGCCTGCACGATACGCTTGTTCACGAGGCCTGAAAGCACCATCTCCACCACTTCCACGGTGGCGGCATCGGTGACGCGCTTGCCTCCGACGAAGGTGCTCTCCACGCCGAGTTTGGCGAGCATCTCGTTGATCATGGGACCGCCGCCATGGACGATGACCGGGTTCACGCCGACCTGCTGCATGAGCACCACGTCGCGGGCGAAGCTCGCCATGGCCTCGTCGGAGCCCATGGCGTGGCCGCCGAGCTTGATGACGACGATGGCCTCGTCATAGCGCTGCAGATAGGGGAGCGCTTGCGAAAGCGTCCGGGCGGTGGCGATCCAGTCTCTGTTCATGTCATCACGCTGCTTCATGGCGCGCGTGTCCTAGCGTTCCGGCCAGCCGTTGCCAACCATGGTGTTTTGGATGACACTTCGACACCATGCCCGATCGTCAGAAAACCCTGCTGCTCACCGGCGCGAGCCGTGGGATCGGCCACGCCACGGTGAAGCGGTTCTCGGCGGAGGGCTGGCGCGTCCTGACCTGCTCGCGCATGGCCTTTGATCCGCGCTGCCCCTGGCCCGGCGGAGAGGAAAACCACATCCAGGTGGACCTCGCGGACCCGAACCAGACGATCGAGGCCATCGAGGAGGTCCGCGGAAAGGTCGACGGAAAACTCGACGCGCTCGTCAACAACGCGGGCATCTCGCCCAAGGGCGAGGACGGCGCGCGGCTCACCACGCTCAATACCGACCTGCGCACGTGGGGCCATGTGTTCCACGTGAATTTCTTTGCCTCGGTCGTCCTCGCGCGCGGGCTCCAGGAGGAATTGGCGGCCACGAAGGGCGCGGTGGTCAATGTCACCTCCATCGCAGGCGCACGGGTGCACCCCTTCGCAGGCGCGGCCTACGCGACCTCCAAAGCGGCGCTCGCCGCACTCACCCGCGAAATGGCCCATGATTTCGGGCCGCTCGGTGTGCGCGTGAATGCCATCGCGCCCGGGGAGGTGGAGACATCGATCCTGTCGCCGGGGACCGAGAAGATTGTGGAGCGCCTGCCGCTCCGGCGCCTCGGACAGCCATCGGAGGTCGCCGATGTCATCTGGTTTCTCTGCACCGATGCCTCGAGCTACGTCACGGGGACCGAAATCGAGGTGAACGCGGGTCAGCACGTCTGAGCGCGGAAAGGCTCTTTCGAAGGGGCTGGAGGCGCGCGTTAGCGACTTTCAGGCAAGCGTGGCGATGATCGCGCGCAGGGTGTCGAGGCCCTCGCCCTTCTCCGACGAGGTGAGCACGAGCTTCGGAAAGGCCGCCGGATGCTTGGAGAGCTTTTCGCGCACCTGCGCCAGCACCGTCTCTGTCTGGCTGGCCTTGTTCTTGTCGGCCTTCGTCAGCACCACCTGGAATGTCACTGCCGCGCTGTCGAGGAGGGCCATGATCTCCGCGTCCACGGGCTTTACACCGTGGCGGGCATCGATGAGCACGAAGGCGCGGCGCAGGTTAACCCGACCCTGGAGGTAGGATTTGAGCAGCCGCTGCCATTTTTCCACCACGGCCACCGGCGCGTTGGCAAAGCCGTAGCCCGGCAGGTCCACGAGGTAGCGGCCTTCGAGCGAGAAGAAGTTGATCTCCTGCGTGCGCCCGGGCGTGTTGGAAGCCCGTGCGAGGCCCTTCTGGCCGGTCAGCGCATTGATGAGGGAGCTTTTGCCCACGTTCGAGCGCCCGGCAAAGCAGACCTCCACCCGGTCGCCGGGCGGCAGGCCATCCATGGCGACGACGCCTTTCACGAACTCCGTGGGCCGCGCAAAGAGCTTTCGCCCCGCCTCGCGCGTGGCCGCGTCTTCGAGCTCCGCCAGCGGGAAGGGCAGGCTCACCCGATCACCTCGAGCCCGTCGCCCACGGCCACGGGGCCGGGCGAGACCACGCGGGCGAAGACGCCGAAATCGATGTGACCCCAGCCCTCGCGCAGCGCGCCGAGCGTGTCGGTGTCGCGCCGTCCTGTTTCCGGGTCCACTTCCGTGGCGCGGCAGCGGTCGATGCGGTCCTCGACCACAAGCTCCGCGCCGCCGAGGCGGAGCCTTTTGCCCACCCATTCGAATTCTTCCCAGGGCCCGGTACCGTCCACCCAGAGATTGCCGCGAAAGCGGAGGGGCGAGAGGGAGCGGCCAGCCCGCTGCCCGAGGGCGCGCAGCGAGGATAGGCCGAGGAGGCTCAGATAGGGCGCGGGATTGTCGGTCATGCCCTGGCCCTCCGCGGCCGCGCGCGCGCGTACGACGCGTGCGGGTTTCCGCGCCTCGGGCCCCATGGCGCGCGCGATCCACGCCACGATGGCCGGGCCGTCCCGGTCTGGATGGGCGGTGAGATCTTCGAGCTCGGGATGGCTCAGCGTGATTTCTTCGCGCGCCTCATCGAGGCGGGATGTCACGGCCATGAGGGTCGGCACATGCGCCCCGCGGGAGAATTTCCCGCAGCGCTCCCAGGTGCTGCCATCGGCGTCGGAGTGTTCATGCGCCACCGCCCAGACCCTGTCCCAGGGCAGGGTGGCATCGGCGGCGAGCGCTACTTCGCTCAGGCTTTCGGACCCGTGCGCCTTGATCGGGTGCCGAAAGATGTGCGCCAGCGTGGCCACTTACTTCTCTTCGCCTTTCGCCGCCTTGCGGAAGCTCGCGCGGATATTGCCGAAGACGTCGGGCTTCACCCCCTGGCTGCGCATGATGAGATATTGCTGCGCGAAGGTGATGAGGTTGTTGGCGATCCAGTAGACGATCAGGCCCGAGGCGAAGGTGCCCAGCATGAACATGAAGACCCAGGGCATCCAGGCGAAGATCATGGCCTGCGTAGGGTCGGTCGGCGCCGGATTGAGCTTCTGCTGGAGCCACATCGAGATGCCGAGGATGAGCGGCAGGATCCCGATGAAGATGAGCGCCACGATCGAGCCGGGCTCGGGGCCCGCGAACGGCAGGAGACCGTAGAGATTCATGATCGAGGTGGGGTCGGGCGCGGAGAGATCCTGGAAAACGCCGAACCATTCCGCATGGCGGAGTTCCAGCGTCACGAAGATCACCTTGTAAAGCGAGAAGAAGATCGGGATCTGCAAGAGGATCGGCAGGCAGCCCGCGGCCGGGTTCACCTTGTTCTTCTTGTAGAGCTCCATCATCCCTTTCTGGAGCTTCTCGCGATCATCGCCCGCCGCTTCCTTGAGCTTCTCCATCTCGGGCTGGAGCTCCTTCATTTTGGCCATGGACGCGTAGGAGCGGTAGGCCAGCGGGAAGAGGACCGCCTTGATCACGAGGGTCAGCGCGATGATGGCCCAGCCCATGTTGCCGATGAGGGCGTTGAGCCAGTGGAGCAGGGCGAAGATCGGCTTCGTCAGGAAGAAGAACCAGCCCCAATCGATGGAATCGAGGAAGCGGTCGATGCCGGCTTCGCGCTCGTAGCCGCGAATGGCCTCCCATTCCTTGGCGCCGGCGAAGAATTGCGCGCTGGCGTCCAGCGTGCCGCCCGCAGCGAGGTCGCGCGTGGGGTAGAGCGTGAGCGCCTGCATGATGCCCGTATTTTCCGACATTTGCGCCGTGGAGGTGAAGGCGGTGCCCGGCGCGGGGACGAGGGTCGTCATCCAGTAATGGTCTGTGAAGCCGATCCAGCCGTTTTCCTGCACGCGCATGGTGCGAGAGGAGGCGCGATTGTCTTCCCCGGCCTCGAGGTCGACGATGTCGTCGTAATTCACCTCGCCGAGCTCGCCGTCGGTCATCCGGATGAGGCCTTCATGGAGGATGAAGAAGCCCATCAGATCATCGGGGATGCCGTGACGGCGGATGAGGCCGTAGGGCGCGAGGCGCACGGTGGCGTCTGTGGGGTTGGTGACGTTCTGCTCGACGGTAAACATGTAATCGGCGTCCACCGAGATCGTCTTGGAGAAGACGAGGCCCGCGGGGCTCTCCCAGGTGAGCGTGACGGGCGTGTCGACGGTGAGCGTCTGGTTGCCATCAGCCTGCCAGAGCGTCTCCGGCCCGGGGACGTCGCTCGCCTCGAGCCCGGTGCCATGGGCCCAGCCATGGGCGGCGTAATAGGCATCATCGGCGTTTTCGGGGGAGAGCAGCGTCACGATCGGGGCGTCGTCGTCGAGGCTTTCCCGGTAGTCGCGCAGGCGAAGATCGTCGATACGCCCGCCAAGCAGCGAGACTGAGCCTTCGAGGCGCGCGGTGTCGATGGTGAGGCGCGGCGCGGCGTCGAGGGCGGCGGCGCGAGCCTCTTCACTCGTCACCACGGAGCCGGGCGTCGCCGGGGCGTCAGAGCTTTCGCCGGCGACAATGGGGGCCGTGCCATCGGTGGTGGTCGTTTGGCTTGCCGTGGTGCTCGGCGCGGTGGCCGGCTCCTGCGGGGGCTCGGGCGCGAAGAAGGCCATCCACACCAGCAGGACAAGGAAGCTCAGTCCCGTCGCCAGAAGAAGGTTCTTGTTTTGCTCGTCCATGGGGTCCGGTTCATCCCTGCTCGTGTCGCGTGCTTTGAAAGCATGTAGTCGCGCAGAGGGCGCGTCTAAAGCCGCAAAAGGGTCGCGTCGTTCAACAGTGAGGGGCTCACGAGGTCAAGCAGAAACCCCGCTGGCAGGGGCCCCGCAGCGCGCCGCGGACCGCCTGATGCGCCAGGAGGCACAGGCTGCCGCGGCGCATCTCGCGCGGCCATGGTGTGAGTTTCCGGGCTTTTTTCTTGGGAGGGAGACGCGGGTCGCGAGGGCCGCGCCGCGGCCGGGGCAGCGGAGTGTGTCAGATGGCTGCGCGGCGCGCGGCGGTGTTGGCGCCCGCGAGTTTCTGCTCGTGGCGGTCCATCCAACTCAACGTGTCCGAAAATGGCATGGGCCGCGCGATGCCGTAGCCCTGCACATGCCCGCAGCCGAGCTGCGAGAGGACGGCGTGCTCGCCCATGTTTTCCACCCCCTCAGCCAGGGTCTCGAGCCCGAGCCGCTCCGCCATCATGAGGATCGCGGCGATCATGCGTTGCTGCTCGGGGTCCTCGTCCACCTTCATCACGAAGGAACGGTCTATCTTGATCCGGTTCACCGAGAAGCGGCGGATCGAGGAGATCGAGGCGTGACCGGTACCGAAATCGTCGAGGTCGATCATGCAGCCGAGCTCGGCCAGGGCCGCGATGTTGCGGGTGACGACATCGTCGTCGGAATTGGCCACCACGCTTTCGAGGACCTCGATGGACAGGCGGCCCGGCTCGATCTCGAAGCGGTCGAGCTCCCATTTGACTTTCTCAACGAGTTTCGGGTTTCGGAGCTCGTCGGGCGAGAAATTGACCCCCACGGAGGGCACGCGGATCTCGGCCTTGTCCCAATCCTTGAGCGCGGTGAGCGCGTGGTAGAGCATGGCTTCCCCGAGCCGTTCCATCAGCCCGGCCTGCTCGATGGCTGGCAGGAACTCCGCCGGCGAGACGAGGCCGCGCTCGGCATGCTTCCAGCGGGCCAGCGCCTCGAACCCGGTCACGCGCCCCGTCTCGGTGGAGACCTGCGGCTGGAACCAAGGGTGGATGTCGCCGGAATCGAGCGCCGCGGCGGCCTCCTCGATGAGCGAATGCCGCGCCTCGATGCGAGCGCGCATTTCGGGCGTGAAGGCACGGATGGCCGAGGGGCCGTTGCGCCGCGCCTCCACCATGGCGGCGAGGGCGGCGTCGAGCATGGCCGTGCCCGTCTCGCCGGGGCTGCGCGAGGAGAGGCAGAAACCAATGGAGGACGTGATATAGACGGTGGAGGCATCCACCGACACCGGCACCTCGATGGCCTGTTGCAGACGGCCCGCAAGTTGGATGGCGAGCTCCAGGTCGCATTTGCGCGAGGGCGGCATGGCCACTGCGAAGGTCGCGGGATCCACCCGCGAGATGATGTCGTAGTCCCGCAGGCTGTCGGCGATGCGCTCGGCCGTCTTGCTCAGGATCGCCTCCCCGGCCTTGCGGCCGTAGCGCTCTTCCAGTGTCTTGAAATCGTCGATCTCCACCGCGAGGCAGATCGAGGTGTGTCCGGCCTGGGCGCTGGGCCCGATGGAGGATTGGAGCACGTCGGTGAGCGCGTCGCGGCTATTGATGTCGCTGAGCATGTCCTCCCCGCCTGCGGGATAGGAGGGGGCGATCACGCGGATGCCGAGGAGCGCCACCACGAGCGGCACCGCGAGTGCCGCGGCGATGAGCGCCTGCTCCCCGCCCAGCCAGTAGCTCGCCAGGGATATGGCCGGGAGAAAGGCCAGCGCCTGCGGCCCGGTGAGTAGGGTGGGCAACGCGCCTCCGACGCGCCTCATCCGACCCGTGATGCCCTCGCTGCGGCGCGCGACCATGCTGCCCTCTCCCTCTGATACGCGCGAAACGATCGGCAGCACTCGCCGACTCCCGCGTGGGGCGACTGTCGCCGCGTCAGGTTAACAAATCGTGCGCGAGCGCGGATTTGGGCCCGCGGCGCTCAGGTCCGGCGGGCGAGGCTCTCGAAATCGAAGAGCGCGGGGTCGAGCAGGTGGGAGGGCCGCGTATTCATGAGCGCGCGAAACATCTTCTGTCGCCGCCCTGGATGGTTCGCCTCCCAGCCGTCGATCAACGCCTTGACCTGCTGGCGTTGCAGCCCGTCCTGGGAGCCGCAGAGATCGCAGGGGATGATCGGATACTGCATCGCCTTGGAGAATGCCTCGCAATCGGCCTCGGCCACGTGGGCGAGGGGCCGGTAGACGAAGAGATCACCCTCCTCGTTGAGAAGCTTCGGCGGCATCGTGGCGAGGCGCGAGCCGTGAAAGAGGTTCATGAAGAACGTCTCGAGAATGTCGTCGCGGTGATGGCCGAGCACGACCGCCGAACACCCTTCCTCGCGCGCGATGCGGTAGAGATTGCCGCGCCGGAGCCGAGAGCAAAGCGCGCAATAGGTGCGCCCGGCGGGGACCTTGTCCATGACGATGGAATAGGTGTCCTGGTATTCGATCCGGTGCGGCACGCCCATCTTCTCGAGGAACTCCGGCAGCACCGTCGCCGGGAAGCCCGGCTGCCCCTGGTCGAGATTGCAGGCCAGGATGTCCACCGGCAGAAGCCCGCGCCATTGCAGCTCCGTGAGGGCGGCCAGCAGCGTGTAGCTGTCCTTGCCGCCGGAGAGGCAGACAAGCCAGCGCGCGCCGCGTTCCACCATCCCGTACTGCTCGATCGCCTCGCGCGTGTCGCGCACGATCCGCTTCCGGAGCTTCTTGAACTCCGTGGTCTTCGGGGCCCCGTGAAAGAGCGCGTGGATCTCGTTGGCGTCGTCGAGCATGTCATCGCTATGCCAGAGCGCGCTGCGCAATCCAATGGGGCGCGCGCTGCGTAAGAGGGACATGCGATACATCCTCCTCTGCGCCGCCGTCCTCCTCGCTGCCTGCACCGGCAAGCCGAGCCTCGATGATCCCAAGCTCTCGGACCGGGAGCTCAATCTCGAGGAGTTCTTCGACGGGCGGCTCGTGGCCTATGGCCAGTTCCAGGATGTCTTCGGGACGGTGCGGCGGCGCTTCGAGGTCGTCATCGAGGGGAGCTGGGATGGCGAGACGCTCACCCTGGTGGAAGATTTCGTCTATGAGGACGGCGCCACAGAGCAGCGCATCTGGTCACTCGTGAAGACGGGGCCCGAAACATGGGAAGGCACCGCGCCGGGCGTCGAGGGTGTGGCCACGGGCGAGGAGCGCGGTGACGTCTTCAACTGGCGTTATACGATCGACCTGCCGATCCCGGCCGCGGACGGCTCCGTGGAGACGCTGACGGTGAGCTTCGACGACTGGATGTGGCTCCTGAGCGAGGACCGGCTCCTCAACATCGCCTACATGAAGCGTTTCGGCGTCGATATCGGCGCGGTGACGATCACCTTCGAGAAGGAGTGAGGCTCCGCACCGCGCCCTCGGGGCCGGGCGCGGAGCCATGGACCTACCGCATCAGATCCGGCGGCCGCGGCGGCGGCTCGCGGGCCGGGAGGCCCACATCCCGCCGGAGATGGTTCGGCAGCTGATCTGCCGGGAGGATGCGCGGCACCCGGACGCGGCGGCGCCGGGTGGCCAGGAGCGCGCGCAGCACGGCCCAGGGGCCGTTTGCTTTGATGGCGGCCTCGAGGAGGGCGGCAGGAGAGAGATCTTCCAAACGTGTCATGGCAATGCCCGCCCACGGGACACGGGGCGGTTCCTTTTTGCAAATGGGAATGGTGGCGGGAGCAGGGGCCTGCGCGCTACCGGTTCCGATGGTGGGTGAAGGGCCCCTCGACGCTGGCAATCGCTTCAGCGGGAGAGGCGGGGGCGGATCCTAGGTGCAGCGCACGCCGGGATTACGCCAGGACGGGCTCGCGCCGCGGAGGAGAAATGCAAATTTTGTCATGGTCGCCTCCTTTCGTGCTGGCGTGGCCGTGGGGAGGCAGTAGCAGCCCCCCGCCAGTCGACCAAGACATTTCTGCGGTCCGGGCTATTTCGGCGGAACGTTGTCGATCCCGGAGCCGCCCCAGGGGTGGCAGCGCGCGATGCGCTTCATCGCCAGCCAGCTGCCTTTGATCGCGCCATGAGTCTCGAGCGCCTCGAGGGCATAGGCCGAACACGTGGGATGAAACCGGCATTCGAGCCCGAGCCACGGCGAGAGCACGAGGCGGTAGAAGCGGATGGGAAGCGCGATGAGCGCAGCGAGCGGCGACATCTCCCCATGATATCCCCTCGCCACGGCGCTGCAATGGCGCCTCGAGCGCAGAAGAGTTTTCGCAAAACTCTTTCCAAGGCTTTTCGCAAAAGCCTTTTGGCGCTCAGCTCGGCGGGTTGTGCAGCGTGGCGAGGGCGCGGCGCAGATCATTAAGCAGCGCCGGCCAGGGACGGGCATCGGTCCGCCCGCTCAGACCGATGAGCACGTAGTCCCATCCCGGCTGTCCCGCCTCAGGCAGGACCGCGCGCGCGGCCTCGCGCAGGCGGCGCTTGGCGCGGTTGCGCGCCACGGCGTTGCCGACCTTCTTGGAACAGGTGAAGCCGACGCGGATCGCGGCGCCCTCCTCGGGCGCTTCGCCTGCGCCGCGGGCGCGTCCCTGGATCACGAAGCTCGGGCTCCGCGTGTGTCGCGCCTTCGCCGCGCGCAGGAAGTCCGCGCGTTGCTTGAGAGTCCGGATGTCAGACATGACAAAGGCCCCGCATCCGCAGGGCCTCCATGACGCCGCCGAGGCGTGTCGGATCAGGCGCTGAGCGACTTCCGGCCGCGCGCGCGGCGGGCGTTGAGCACCTTGCGGCCGGCCTTCGTGGCCATGCGGGCGCGGAAGCCGTGGCGGCGCTTGCGCACCAGGTTCGAGGGTTGAAACGTCCGCTTCATCTCTTCGTCTCCGTTGGCAGGCTGCGCCGCGCAAGGCACCAGAGCTGGCACCCCGGGTGCAGCCGGGTAGCTGAAGCCCGCGCAATAGCGTCAAGCCGGAGGCCTGTCAAACGGATGTCGCCGGGCCCGGCGGCCGCCTTTTGCAACAAACCGCATGGCAAGGGCGACGGTGGGCCGTGATTCCTGTAACATTCGGAGGGAGGGGGTCAACGGCCCGTGAGAGGGGTAGGTTTCTCAGCCGCATTAACGCACTTCAGTCTCAACAGACGCATACCAAGGCATACCCAGCCGACCAACGAACCCACCCGATCACACCCCCTCCCGGCGCCCGACCCGCGCCTCGCATCCGAAAAGGCCCCGACCATGACCGACACGACCCACACAGACGCCGCGGCGCCCAAGTCCAAGCTCAAGCGCTTCGCCCCCCTCGCCATCATCGCCATCGTCGCCGTGCTCGGCGTGACCTTCCTCGGAGAGTATCTCAGCTTCGAGACACTGCGCGACAACCGCGAGGCGCTGCTCGCCTTCCGGGACGAGAATTTCTTCCTGCTCACGCTGATCTTCATCCTGGCCTACGCGGCCATCATCGCCTTTGCCCTGCCGGGCGCGGCCATCGCCTCCATCACCGGCGGCTTTCTCTTCGCGCTCTTCCCGGGCACCCTCTTCAACATGATCGCGGCCACGCTCGGCGCGACGGCGACCTTCATGGCCGCGCGCTACGGCTTCGGCGAGGCCGCCGAAAAGAAGCTGGCCGAATCGAAGGGCGTCATGGGCCGCATCAAGGCGGGCATCGACGAGAACCAGTGGGAGACGCTCTTCCTCGTGCGCCTCCTGCCGATCTTCCCCTTCTTCGTGTCCAACCTCGCGCTCTCCGTCGTGGGCGTGCCGCTCTGGAAATACGTCGTCGGCACGTTCTTCGGCATCCTGCCGGGCGCGGTGGTCTACACCTCCATCGGCGCGGGGCTCTCTGATGTCTTCGCCCGCGGTGAAACGCCCGATCTCGGCATCATCTTCACCTGGCCCATCCTCGGGCCGCTCCTCGGGCTCGCGGCGCTCGCCGTCCTCCCGATCATCGTGAAGGCCGTGCGCGGCAAGAAATCCCTCTGAGCCGCGGGCCACGTCCACCGCCATTCCCTTGAAATCCTTTCGTCAGGACCCCGACCCATGACCGACCAATCCAAGATCGACACCGCCACCGCCACCGCTCCCCAGGCCAAGAAAGAGAAACTCACCGCCGACCTCCTCATCATCGGCGCAGGCTCCGGCGGACTCTCCGTCGCGGCCGGTGCCGCGCAGATGGGCGCCAAGGTCATCCTGCTCGAAGGCCACAAGATGGGCGGCGACTGCCTGAATTACGGCTGCGTGCCCTCCAAGGCGCTGCTGGCCGCCGGCAAGCAGGCCCACGCCATGGAAACCGGCAAGCCCTTCGGCGTGAGCCCGGTGATGGCCGAGGTCTCCTACCCCGCCGCCAAGGATCACGTGGCCGCCACGATCGCGGAGATCGCCCCGATGGACAGCCAGGAGCGCTTCGAAGGCTTCGGCGTGCAGGTGATCCGCGAATACGGCCGCTTCACCGGCAAGGACAGCGTGGAGGCGGGCCCCTACGAGATCACGGCGCGCCGGATCATCGTCTCCACGGGCTCCGGCCCCCTCGTGCCCCCGATCCCCGGGCTCGACACGGTGGAGCACTACACGAACGAGAACATTTTCGATCTCCGCGAGAAGCCCGAGCACCTCGTGATCATTGGCGCGGGGCCCATCGGGCTCGAAATGGCGCAAGCCCATCGCCGGCTCGGCTGCCAAGTCACCGTCATCGAGGCGGGCAAGGCGCTGGGCAAGGACGACCCGGAGATCGCGGAGATCGCGCTTAGGAAGATGCGCAGCGAAGGCATCGAGATCATGGAAGGCGCCGCCGCCGAGGAGGTCACGAACGCCACGGGATCCGTCACCGTCAAGACCTCGCAGGGCGACGTCACGGGCACGCATCTCCTCGTGGCCGTGGGCCGCAAGGTCAATGTCGACAAGCTCAACCTCGAAGCCGCGGGCGTCACCTACGATCGGCGCGGCGTGAAGGTGGGGGCCGATCTCCGCTCGGTCACCAACAAAAAGGTCTATGCCATCGGCGATGCCGCGGGCGGGCTGCAGTTCACCCACTTGGCGGGCTACCACGCGGGCATCGTCGTGCGCTCCGCCGTCCTCGGCCTGCCGGCAAAGGCCAAGACCGACCACATCCCCTGGGCCACCTACACGGACCCAGAGATCGCGCAGGTGGGCCTCACCGAGGCGCAGGCGATCAAGAAGTACGGCAAGATGAACGTCTTCGTCGCGCGCTGCGAGACGGGCGAGAACGACCGCGCCGTGGCCGAAAACGCGGGCGACGGCCTCATCAAGGTCATGGTCGTTAAGGGCCGGCCCGTGGGGGCCTCCATCGTCGGCAAGCAGGCGGGCGAACTCATCGCAATGTGGGCCATGGCCATTGGCAACAACCTGAAAATGACGGCAATTTCGAACACCGTCCTGCCTTACCCGACGCTTTCGGAGATTAACAAACGGGCCGCGAGTGCCTATTTCTCCCCAAAGCTCTTCGGGAGCGACAAGGTAAAGACAGTGGTGCGCTTCGTGCAGAAGTGGCTGCCCTGACGGGAGACAGCGACGGTGAACACCCTTTCAGGACGCTTCCTGATCCTGACCATCATCTTCGTGATGTTGGCAGAGGTGTTCATCTTCGTCCCCTCGATCGCGAGGTTTCGCGAGGATTTCCTGCTGCAAAGGATCGAGCGATCGCAGATCGCGTCGCTCGTCCTCTTGGCGGAAGACACCATCACCCCCAATCTCGAGACCGAGCTTCTGGAGAATGCCGGCGTCTACAACGTCGTGCTCCGGCGCGACGAGGCCCGCCAGCTCGTGCTCTCCTCGCCCGTCATCCAGCCGATCTATGCCACCTACGACATCCGCGACCCAGGCGCGTGGGAGCTCATCCGCGATGCCTTCATTTGCCTCTTTGACACCGAAGAGCGGGTGATCCGCGTCATCGGGAACCCCACGCAGGAGGCGGGCCTCCTCATCGAGATCACCATGGGCACGCAGGAGCTGCGCTCCGCGATGATCAATTATGGGCTCACGATCCTGGCGCTTTCGGCGGCGATCTCGATCTTCACGGCGGTGCTGCTCTTCGTGGCGGTGCAGCGGCTCCTCGTGGTGCCGATCAAGGGCGTCGTTTCGGCCATGCGCCGCTATTCTCGCGCGCCCGAGGATGCGCGCAACATCATCACGCCGGGCGCGGGCGTGCGCGAACTGCGCCAAGCCGAGGACGCGCTCCTGCAGCTTCAGACCGACCTGACGAGCTCGCTCAAGCAGAAGGACCGGCTGGCCCAGCTCGGCGAGGCGGTGGCCAAGGTCAATCACGACCTGCGCAACATCCTGACCTCTGCCCAGCTCTTCACTGACCGCATCGAGACATCCGAGGACCCGCTGGTGAAGCGGCTCGCGCCCAAGCTCGTGAATTCCATCTCGCGAGCGGTGAGCCTCTGCGAGGCGACGCTGACCTTCGGCAAGGCCGACGAGGCGCCGCCCAAGCTCGCCCGTTTCGGGCTCGAGCCCTTGGTCGAGGACCTGATGGAGAGCGAGCGGCTCGCCGCTCAGAGCGAGGTGGCCTTCGTGGCCGATATCCCGCAGGGCATGATGCTCCGGGCCGATCCCGAGCAGCTCTACCGTGTCATCGGAAACCTGTCGCGCAATGCCCGGCAGGCGCTGGAGCAGGTGGGTCAGCCTGGCATGATCACGCTGAGCGCCTGCGAGGACGAGGAATACTGGTGGATCCGTGTGAGCGATGATGGCCCGGGCCTGCCGCCGAAGGCACAGGAGAAGCTCTTCACCCCCTTCGCCGGGGGAGCGCGCAAGGGCGGATCCGGGCTCGGCCTCGCCATCGCCGCCGAGCTCATCCGCGGCCACGGCGGGGAGCTCAAACTCGAAAAGACGGGCCCCGAAGGCACCGTTTTCTCCATCTGCCTGCCCAAGGCGGAGGCCGCGCAGGAGATCACCCTAACGGGGGTGAAACTGGCCAAGAATGGGGTTGCAAATGACGGGGGCGACGCGTATCCCGCCGCCTCACGGACTGGTAGCTCAGTTGGATAGAGTACTTGACTACGAATCAAGGGGTCGGGGGTTCGAATCCTCCCCAGTCCGCCACTTCTCCTGAAAATGACACGCTGAAGCGGCCACGCGGCTGAGTTGCGTGAGACGCGTTTCGCTCGACGTCATTCCCGCTAGGGTTGAGCGCTTACCTATAAATTGAGCAACAATCCCGCGTTCAATCAGTGATCGTTGACTTAACGTAAGGTCAGGCGCACCCTTCTGAGCACGGGACTGGGAAGCAAGCGTAAAGGGGCTTCCTCAAGTGGAACAGACGGATGAGCGCATCGTCCGTGGCGTTGTAAAATGGTTCGATCTTGCCAAGGGATTTGGTTTTGTAATTGCCGAGGACGTAGCACAGGACGTGCTCCTGCACGTGAATGTAGTGAGGAAATCTGGGAGGCCCTCGGTGGCCGCCGGCGATGGTGTGACCCTGTCGGTGGGATCAACGGCCAAGGGCTTTCAGGCCATAGAGCTCCTCGAGGTGACCTCCGCGGTCGAAAGCGGCGGTGACGCTGTTCCAAACGACGTGGACCCGAGCGCCGAACTCCTGCCCGCCCGGCTCAAGTGGTTCGACAAGGCGAAGGGCTACGGATTTCTCAATGTTTTCGGCACCGAAGAGGACGTGTTCGTCCATGTCGACGTGCTGCGCGCCGCCGGGCTCCTCGATGCCCAGGTGGGCGAGGCCATGTGTGCCGTGCTGACCCACGGGGCCAAGGGTGCCGCCGCGCTCTCCGTACATCCATGGGAGGCCGCCGAGGGCTGGAAACACGCGCAGACCGCCGCCGCGGCCAGCTAGAAGTCCACCGTCACGTCCGGCAGATTGAGCGCCTTCACGAGATCGCGTACCTCCTGCCGCGCGGCCACGTTGGAGATATTGAGCCGCGCCACGCCCACGTCGCGCAGATCAAGCAGCGTCAGCCCGCGCGGGAAGAGCTCGCGGAAGATCACACGCTCCGAGAAGCCCGGCACATGGCGAAAGCCGATGCGCCGCGCGAGCTTGTCGAGTGCCGCGCCCATCTTCTCCTTGTTGAGCATCTGCTGCGCACCGAGGCGGTTACGCACGACGACCCAGTCGATCGGCTCGAGGCCCGCCTGCGCGCGCAGCTGCCGCGCCTGCCAGACCATCTCGGAATAAACGGACGGGCCGAGGATCTGCTGCCCGTCCGGGTCCACCTTCGCGAGGAGATCGAAATCAACGAAGCTGTCGTTGAGCGGGGTCACGAGCGTGTCGGCCAACGAATGCGCCACCTGGCTCAGCCGGGTATGAGAGCCCGGGCAGTCGATCAGGATGAAATCGCTATCCTCCTCGAGGAGGGCCACCGCCCCCGCCAGCCGGTGATCGAAGACATTCTCGCCCTCGGGCACGGTGGCGGGGTCGATCTCCGGCAGCGGGGCGTAGCGCGGCGTGGGCAGCGAAAGCCCTTCCCGCGCGCAGTAGGTCCGGCGGTTCTCGGTGTAGCGTCCGAGGCTCTTCTGGCGCAGATCGAGGTCGATCACGCCGACACCGTGCCCCATCCGCGCGAGCGCGGTCGCCACGTGCATGGAGGTCGTCGACTTGCCCGAACCGCCCTTTTCATTGCCGACAACGATGATGTGCGCCACGGGGTTCGACCTTCTGCTTGCGGGTTAGGGGGACCATATGTTGTGGCTCTGGTGGAGGAAAGGGGCACAATCGCCGTCTTTGCCCGGTGTTGCCGGATTTCTGCGCGCGGGCGCATGGTCCTTGCCGTGACTTTTGTCAGCCCTGCGCCACCTCCTCTTCAAGGGAGGGCCGAGAATGACCGATCACGCGCTGCCGAAGGCCGCCTTCGATCTCCTTGCCGGTCTGGAGGCGCACAATTCCAAGGACTGGTACGATGCCAACAAGGCCGAGTTCGAGGCCGCGCTCCGCGTGCCCTTCGCAGGCATACTCGAGGCGGTGACAGCGCGCCTCGAAGGCTCGATTTCCCCGCTCATCGGCTCGAAGAAGACCATGTTCCGGCAGAACAGGGACATTCGCTTTTCCAAGGACAAGAGCCCCTACAAGACCAATGTCTCGGGCCTGCTCACGCCCACCGGCACCAAGTCCGAGATGGCAGGCATCCTCTACCTGCATCTCGATTCCAGCGGCGGCTTCATGGCCACGGGCTTCTATCAGTTTCCCACCGCCAAGCTCGGCCTCATCCGCGACCGGATCGTCGGCGATCCCAAGCGCTTCCAGTCCATGCTCGACAGCCTCGCCGCCCACGACCTCGCCCTCGACATGTCCGCCTCGCTCACCCGCATGCCAAAGGGCTATGCCGAGTACGAAGACCATCCCCATGCCGCCTACGTGAAGCTCAAGAACTTCCTCGTCATGCAGCCCCTGACCAAGACGGCCTGGACGAGCGGCGCCGTCGTGGACGAGGCCAGCCACCTGGCCCTCGCATCCGCCGATTTCCTCGGCTTTTGTGCCACCGCGCTCCTCAAGGATCCCGCGTGAGCCTCTTTACGACCTGAAAGGACCCAGCCCATGACCCTCACCCGACGCCAATTCGGCACGCTCGCCGCGACCTCGCCGCTGGCGGGCTTCGTCCACGTGGCCAGCGCCAATGCCGCGGGCCATGCCGCGCCCGCGCAGCCCGCGCTCTACGACATGCCCCTGGGCAGCTACCGCATCACCGCGCTTCTCGATGGCGTGGCGCCGCTCGGTCGGGGCTTCTTCTTCGGAGATGACGCCGCCATCGACGCAGCCGCCGCCGCGGCCGGCCTGGGCGACCTGCTGCCCGCGCCAGTGAACGCCTATCTGCTGCAATCGGACGACCGCACGATCCTGATCGATGCGGGGATGGGCGCGCTAGACGTGCTCGGCCCCGGCTTCGGCCGCATGGGGGCCGCGCTCGCGGCGATGGGGCTGGGTGAGGCGGATATCGACACCGTGCTCGTCACCCACATGCATCCCGATCACGTGGGCGGCCTCCTCGGCGAGGGCGGCGCGGCCTTCTCGCAGGCGGAGGTCATCGTCTCAGAAGCCGAAGTCGCCTTCTGGTCGGACGCGTCCATGCGCGCGGCGGCCCCGGCGGAGGCGCAGGGCCTCTTCGATCTCGCCGCCGGGGTCATCGGGGCCTATGGCGACCGTCTCACGCAGGTGGCCGACGGGGCCGAGGTCGCTCCCGGCATCACCCTCATGGTGTCTCCAGGTCACACGATGGGCCACGGCCTTCTCATGATCGATGGCGGGGACGCGCAGGTGCTCATGGTGGCCGATACGCTGCATTCCGCGGATGTGCATACCGTGCTGCCCGACACCGGCTTCGGCTTCGACACCGACCCCGCGCTCGCTGCCGAGAGCCGACGCCGCGTCTTCGACATGGCCGCCGCCGACCAGATGCTCATCGCGGGAAGTCACGTGCATTTCCCGGGCTTCGGGCGCATTCGCGCCGAGGGCGGAGCCTACCGTTACGCGCCGGCCACCTGGCTCTGAGCACGGCGCCGCAGGCCGGTCGCAAAGGGTGAGGCACAAAAAAGGCGGCCAAAGAGGCCGCCTTTTCGAATTCTGCAGGGCGTCGTTTAGAAGCCGAGCCCTTCGTACTTCTTCTTGAACTTCGAGACGCGGCCGCCGGTATCCATGAGCTTGGCATTGCCGCCGGTCCAGGCCGGATGCACGGAAGGGTCGATGTCGAGCGAGATCTGGTCGCCGTCCTTGCCCCAGGTGGAGCGCATCTTCACGATGTCGCCGTTCGTCATCTTGACGTCGATGAAGTGGTAGTCGGGATGGGTATCTTTTTTCATCTGACTTACGCTTTCTTCGGCTTGTAGGTGGTGTCTTCCGCGATCCGGGCGGACTTGCCGCGACGCGAGCGCAGGTAATAGAGCTTGGCACGGCGGACGCGGCCGCGGCGCACGACGGTGATGCTATCGATGTTGGTGGAGTGCAGCGGGAAGACGCGCTCCACGCCTTCGCCGAAGGAGATCTTGCGCACCGTGAAGGAGCCGGCGATGCCCTCGCCGTTCTTGCGCGCGATGCACACACCTTCGTAATTCTGGACGCGGGTCCGGGTGCCTTCGGTCACCTTGTAACCGACGCGCACGGTATCGCCCGCCTTGAAGTCTGGGATGTCTTTCCCGAGGGCGGCGACTTGTTCCGCCTCGAGGGTTGCGATGAGGTCCATCTGGCCTCTCCTTTCCATGTGACGACGCGGTTTGCCCGCGGATGAGTTTGTTCTTTGCTGCGCGGCACGTCCCCGCAAACGACCGAAGCGCCGAGTCACCCCGGCGCCGCGATGTGGCTGCTATACGGAGCGCGGTCGCGCGTGGCAAGGGCGGGATGCCTCTGGCGGCCCTCCGGGGGGAGTATTTTGGGCCAATGGAAGGCGGAACAGATCCCTTCTTCCACTGGCTCCAAATACTCCGGGGAGTGTGAGGGGCTGGCCCCTCACTCCTTGCGGTGCAGCTTGTCCCAGAGGTCGGGGCGGCGCGCCTTGGTCAGCGCCTCGCTCTGCTCCCGTCGCCAGGCCGCGACCTTGCCGTGGTCGCCGCAGGTCAGCACGTCGGGGATCGTGCGGCCCTGCCACTCGGCGGGGCGGGTGAAGTGCGGATGCTCGAGGAGGCCCGCGCTGTGGCTTTCCTCCTCGGTGGACGCTTCGTTACCGAGGACGCCCGGCAGGAGGCGGATGCAGGCGTCGAGCAGGACCTGCGCGGCGAGTTCGCCGCCGGTGAGGACGTAATCGCCGATGGACACTTCCTGCATCCCGTAATGTGCGATCGCGCGCTCATCGACGCCCTCGAAGCGGCCGCAGAGAACAGTACAGCCGGGACCGGCGGCGAGGTCGCGGGCCATGGCCTGGCTGAACGGCGCGCCCCGGGGCGACATGTAGAGGATCGGGCCCGGCCCCGCGGCGGCCTCCACCGCGCGGCCCACGATATCGGCGCGCAGCACCATGCCCGCGCCGCCGCCCGCGGGCTTGTCGTCCACGTTCCGGTGCTTGCCCTCGCCGAAGAGCCGGAGATCGGTGGTGTGGAGCTGCCAGCGGCCCTCCTTGAGCGCCTTGCCGGTGAGCGAGGCCCCGAGAACGCCGGGAAAGGTCTCGGGAAAGAGCGTGATGACCCGCGCGGTCCAGGCGCCCGCGATCTCTTCGCGCTCCATGAGCGCGCGAGGCTCTGCAGTGGCGCGGATGGATTTGCGCCCGTGGGAGAGCGCCATCAGAAGACGCCCTCGGGCGGGTCCGCCACGATCCGCTGTGCCCCGAGATCCACCGTGGGCACGGCCTCCTGCGTGAAGGGCAGGAGCACCGTCTCCGAGGAGCCGGGCAGCTTCACCTCGAGGATGTCCGTGGCCCCGTGGTTGAGCACGGCCTTCACGGTGCCGAGCGTGCCGCCGCCGGGATCGACGACGGCAAGCCCGATGAGGTCGGAGTAGTAGTACTCGTCATCCGGCAGCTGGGGCAGGGCGGCGCGCTCCGCATAGAGCCGCGTGCCCTTGAGCGCATCGGCGTCCTCTTTGGAGCGGACCCCGGAGAGGCGACCGATGAGGCCCTTATCGACCGCACGGTCGATCTGGACGGTGAAGCGCCGCGCACCCGCCTCATCGCTCAACGCGCCGTAATCGCCCAACGCCAGCGGGTCCGCGCAGAAGCTTTTGAGCCGCACTTCGCCGCTCACGCCAAAGGCGCCGGCGATCGCGCCCACGCAGACCCTGTCTTCGGTCATTGGATCACCTCTTCGAGCATCTCCCGCGCGGCGCAGGTGAGCCAGGGCCCCCAATCCGCTTCCACGGCACAGGTCTCGCGGGCCTCGGCGCGCTCGTAGGTGAGCCCCGCGCCGAAGGCCACGCTGACCAGGATCGCCGACCGGATGAGCCGCAGCATGGGGTGCTTACTCCTCTGCCGCTGCCTCTGCGGCCGGTGCCTCCTCGGCGGGGGCTTCCTCAGCCGGTGCTGCGGCGGCTTCAGCGGCTGCTGCAGCCTTTGCGGCCTTCTCCTCGGCGCGCTCCTGGGCTTTCTTGCCGGGCTTGGCTTTCTGCGGATTGTTGCGCTCCGTCTTGTCGCGGGCGCCGGCGGCCTCGAGCATGCGGGCGATCCGGTCGGTGGGCTGCGCGCCCTTGCCGAGCCAGTACTCCACGCGCTCCATGTCCATCTTCACGCGGTCCTCGCTGTCCTTCGGGAGGAGCGGATTGTAGGTGCCGAGCTTTTCGATGAAGCGGCCGTCGCGGGGCATGCGACTGTCGGCGGCGACGATGCGGTAGAACGGGCGCTTCTTGGTGCCGCCGCGGGCGAGACGAATTTTCATGGCCATGGTGTGATTTCCTTCAGGTTCTGTCTTGGTGTGTTTTGTGGTGCTGAATGACTTCAGCGATGATGAAGTTCAGGAACTTCTTGGCGAATTCGGGATCGAGATCCGCGCGCTTCGCCAAATCTTCGAGCCGTGCGATCTGCGCGTCTTCGCGCGCGGGATCGGACGGGGGAAGGTCGTGCTGGGCCTTGAGCACGCCCACGGCCTGGGTGTGCTTGAACCGCTCGCCCAGCGTGTAGACGAGGATCGCGTCGAGGCGGTCGATCGACTCGCGGTGGCCCTTGAGGATCTGGGCGGCTTTCTCGGCATCGCTCATGACCGGGCCTCCTCCTTGATGTAGCGGTAGGTGACGGTGTCGTCGGCTTTCTCCGCATCCGTGTCGCGGGTGCCGCCCAGGCGGGTGGCCAGCGCGATGGAGCGCGTGTTCTCGTGGTCGATATAGGAAACCAGCGTCCTGAGCCCGAGCGCGCTGAAGGCGTAGTCGCGCGCGGCTGTGGCGGCCTCGAAGGCAATGCTTTTGCCCTCGGCCTCCGGCAGGAACATGAAGCCAAGCTCTGGTTCGTCATCGCCCGGCTCGAAGCCGATGAGGACGAAGCCCTGGACCTCACCTTCCGCTTCGACCGTCCAGATGCCGTGGCCGCGCAGGATCCACGTCGCGACGAGCTGGCCAAAATCTGCCCAGGCGTGGTCACGACTGGGGATCTCGCCGTAGATGAAGCGTGCCGAGGGCTGTTCGGCGATCCGCGCATAGGCCGCGAAGTCTTCGATCCGAGGCGCGCGCAACGTCAGGCGCTCCGTCGTGAGAACAGGTACGAGGGCCTGCATGGCGTCCGCCAACACCACGGAGGGCCCGGTGGCCGGGAGCTCGTGAGGCAACGTCATGCCAGCGCCTCCGGCCCCGGGTGGCGCCAGATGTTCATGGTGCCGTAGACCTCGTGGGTGAACGGCCCCTCCTGGGTGCATCCCATCCGTCGCGCCAGCGCTGCGGACGGGCCATTGCCCTCGGCCACGAGGCTGATGACGGTGCTCCAGCCGAGCGTCCCGTAGGCCCAGTTGCGCGTGGCCAGGGCGGCCTCGGTGGCGTAGCCCTTGCCCTCATGGCCGTTCATCAGGTCCCAGCCGAGCTCGGGCTCGGGCCAGCCATGGGGGTTCCACGGGCCGACCAGGCCCACCATCTCGCCTGTTTCGGTCAGCTCAACCGCGAAGCGGCCATAGCCGCGCAGCGTCCAGTGGCCGATCTCGGCGGCCAGCACGCGCCAGCTCCGCTCCGCAGTCAGAGGACCCCCCACGAAGGACGACCGGTCATCCGCGTAGAAGTCGGCAAGCGGCGCGAAGTGGCGTGCGCCGGGCGCGGTGAGCGTGAGCCGTTCGGTCTGGAGGGTCGGGATCATGCCGCCGCCTCCGGGTGCATGTAGACGAGGCAGGGCCCGGTGGAGGGATGCGCGGCCGCGGGATCGAGCCGTGCGCCCATGCGTTCCGCAACGGCGATGGAGGCGGCATTGCCCTCCGCGATGTAGCTGACCACGCGCGTCCAGCCGAGTGTGTCCCGCGCCCAGCCGAGCGCGGCGCGTCCAGCCTCGGTGGCAAAGCCATGGCCTTCATCCTCGGCGCGCCAGATGTGCCAGCCGATCTCATGGTCGGCCCATCCTTCGGGATACCACGGGCCGATGAGGCCGATCGCGCGGTCCTGGTCCTTGCGAATGACGGTAAAGAGCCCGTAGCCCCGGAGGTTCCAATGGCCGAAGAACATCGCCGCCTTGCGCCAGCTGTCGGGACGCGGCGCCGGGCCGCCGACGAAGCGGCTGCGATCGGTCTCGTAGAAGTCCTGCACGGCGGACAGTTCGCTGCCATCGGGCTTGCGCAGGATCAGGCGCTCGGTTTCGATGAAGAACTTGGTCATGCGATCATTCCGCGCCGCGCTTGACCCGGGGCTAGACACAGGGCCTCACGCTCACCTGAAAGAGCGAGGTCCCGGGTCAAGCCCGGGACGGGGAGGGCATGCGTCGCCGTCACTTCTTCTTCCCGAACCCGCTGAGACCCGGGGGCAGGGCGGGCCCGCCAAGGCCGGGCAGACCGCCCGCACCGGTGCCACGGGGCATCGCGCCCATCTTGCCCATCTGCGCCTGCGCGGCGGCGATCTCCGCCTCCGACGGTCCGCCCTTCATGCCGAACATGCCGCCGAGCTGCTTCATGAGGCCCTTGCCGCCCTTGCGGCCGAGCTTCTTCATCATGTCCGACATCTGGCGGTGCTGCTTGAGGAGGCGGTTGAGCTCCTGCACTTCGAGCCCCGCGCCCTTGGCGATGCGCTTCTTGCGGGACGCCTGGAGGAGCTGCGGATTGGCGCGCTCCTTCTTCGTCATGGACTGGATGAGGGCGACCTGCCGCTTGAGCATCTTGTCGTCGATGCCGGCCTCGGCCATCTGCCCCTTCATCTTTCCGACGCCGGGCATCATGGACATCATGCCCTCCATACCGCCCATCTTCATCATCTGCTCGAGCTGCATCTTGAGGTCGTTCATGTTGAACTGGCCCTTCTGGAAGCGCTTCATCATGCGCTCGGCCTGTTCCTGCTCGACGACTTCCTGCGCCTTCTCCACGAGAGAGACGATGTCGCCCATGCCGAGGATGCGGCCCGCGATGCGCTCGGGCTCGAAGGTCTCGAGCGCGTCCATCTTTTCGCCGAGGCCGACGAACTTGATGGGCTTGCCCGTAACCGCGCGCATGGAAAGGGCCGCACCGCCGCGCCCGTCGCCATCCATCCGCGTCAGCACGACGCCGGTGATGCCGATGCGGTCGTCGAAGTTCTGCGCGGTGTTCACGGCGTCCTGGCCGGTGAGGCCGTCGACGACGAGGATGGTTTCGCGCGGGGTGGCCACGTCGCGGACCTGCTCCACCTGCGTCATCAGCTCTTCGTCGATCGAAAGCCTGCCCGCTGTGTCGAGCATGTAGACGTCATAGCCCCCCATCGCGGCCTGCTGCTTGGCGCGCTTGGCGATGGCGACGGGGTCCTGTCCCTTCACGATGGGCAGCGTGTCGACCCCGATTTGGGTGCCCAGGATCGCGAGCTGATCCATGGCCGCCGGGCGGTTAACGTCGAGCGAGGCCATGAGCACGCGCTTGCCTTCGCGCTCGCTCAGCCGTTTGGCGAGCTTCGCCGTCGTCGTCGTCTTACCGCCGCCCTGGAGGCCCACCATGAGGAGCGGCGCGGGCGGGTTATCGATCTTGAGCGACCCAGGCTCTCCTTCGCCTGCAAGGACGTGGACCAGCTCGTCATGGACGATCTTGACGACCTGCTGGCCCGGCGTGACCGATTTCGTCACGGCCTGCCCGGTGGCCTTCTCCTGAACAGCCTTCACGAAGTCCCGCGCCACGGTGAGCGACACATCCGCTTCGAGCAGAGCCACCCGCACCTCGCGGAGCGCGGTCTTGACGTCGTCCTCGCTCAGTGCGCCCTGCTTCGTCAGCCGGTCGAAGACGCCAGAGAGGCGGTCTGACAGATTCTCGAACATGGGCGCAGCCCTCCGTGATGATGCGTCTGGGCCCTATGTGAGCCCTCGGCGGCGAATTCCAAAGGCCCAATGCAGAACGGCCCCCACGGGCGAAACTCGCTGGTGGGGGGCGATCCTGGCCGGAGCCTGAGGACCGGAAAGCACACAACTCTCCGGAATTGGCGGCGCGTATGGCCCAAGGCGTGCCCCGCGTCAAGCGCCGCGCCCGCCCGGTCAGGCAACGATCGGGGCCGAGCCGCAAGACGTCGGGCGCGCGGGCCCGCCTTCTTTGTGCACCGTACCTCGGGGTCCGGGGCAGAGCCCCGGTTCCACCCTCACCTCAGGCGCGGGACCCAGTGCAGCGCGCTGAGCACAAGCGTGGCGATGAGCAGAAGGATGAGGTGGGCGAAGGGCAAGCTCGTGAAGGTCGTGATCGCGGAGAGCCCGGTCACCATCGTGCCCGTCAGCACCAGCGCCGCCCAGCGGGCCGTGAGCGCAGGCCAGAGCGCCAGCGCGCCGAACGTCTCCACGGAGCCCGTCACGAAGCGGATCCACTGCCCGAAGCCGAGCTCGGCATAGAGCATCACGTCCCGCGGATCGCCCGTGAGTTTGCGCAGGCCATAGTAGAGGAAGGCGAGGGAGAGGAGCGCCGTCAGCGCCAGTCGGGTCGGTCTCAGCATGGGAGCGGACATAAGGCAGCGCGCTGAAAAAGCGACAGCCCGCGGCGGAGGGAGGGCGCGCCGCGGGCTGTCTGGTTTGCGTCCTGCGTTGGGAGGGTCGATCCCGCGGACTGCGTGTCTGTTGTTACGGATGTGGGGAGCGCTGTCGAAGGTTCCAGCTTTGTGACAGCGCCCTCACGGGGGCCTGAAGCGTGTTACGCCGCAAGCGCCTCCACCCGATCATTGGCCGATTTCAGGCTCGCCTCAGCATCGAGCGCCATCTGGTCGGCGGCGACGAGCTCCACGTCGGTGATCCCGATGAAGCCCAGGGCGAACTTGAGGTAACCCGTGGCGAAATCGATCTCGGAGCCGACCTTCGTGCCGCCCGAGGCGGTGACGATTATGGCGCGCTTGCCCTCGAGGAGGCCTTGCGGTCCGGTGTCGGTGTATTTGAAGGTGATGCCGGCGCGCGCCACCTGGTCGATCCAGGCCTTCAGAGCGGCGGGGATGCCGAAATTGTAGATCGGTGCGCCGATGACGAGCGTGTCGGCCGCCATAAGTTCTTCGATGAGCGTGTCCGAACCCGCGAGCGCGGCTTTCTGCGCGGCGCTGCGCTCGTTCGGCGCGGTCCAGTTGGCCGCGAGCCAGCCTTCGTCGAGGAGGTCGATCCCGTCGCTGAGGTCGCGGGTGATGACGCGCTCGGCGCCGAGGCGGGCCGTGACCTTCTCGGTGAGGTCGCGGGTCACGGAGCCTTCCTTGCGGGCGGAGGCGTCGATGCGGAGGATGGTCTGTGCCATGTCGGTGTGTCCTTGGTCGGCAGGGCGATGCGCCCCGGGATGCGCGATATTTGCTCCCTCTTGTCGCGCACGCAATCTGCGAATATAGACCTCTCATGTGAGGATTTGCACATGAGGCTTCCATGGATAATTGGGACGAAGTGCGCACCGCCTTCCAGGTGGCGCGGCTGGGGACGGTGAGCGGCGCGGCGGAGGTTCTGGGCGTCCACCACGCCACCGTCATCCGCCATATCGACGCGCTCGAAGGCAAGCTCGGCGTGAAGCTCTTCCAGCGGCACGCGCGGGGTTACACGGCCACGGAGGCCGGCAATGACCTCCTCCTCGTCGCGCAAACCACCGATGACCAATTCGCCCAGCTCGCCGGCCGTCTGAAGGGCCGCGGCGCGTCCGTCACGGGCGAGCTCGTGGTGACCTCGCTGGCCACCTTCTCGCCCATGCTCGCCCCGGTGCTCGCGGCCTTCCGCGAAGAGCATCCTGAGCTCACCGTGCGCTACCTCACCGGCGACCGGCTCTTCCGGCTGGAATACGGAGAGGCCCACGTCGCTATCCGCGCGGGGGCGGCGCCCGATCAGCCCGACAATGTCGTGCAGCCCTTCGTGCGCCAGGGCCTCGCGCTCTACGCTGCCGATTTCTACAAGGAGCGGCACGGCCTCCCGAAGGATGAAAGCGAGTTCAAGGACCACTTCTTCGTAGGCCACGACCAGGAGACGCGCGCGCCCTTCAACATGTGGCTGCGCGATCACGTGCCCATGGAAAACATCGTCTACCGCACTGCAGACAACCGCTCCAACGAGGACGGCGTCGTGGCGGGGGCGGGGATCGGCTTCCTGCCGGTGAAGGTGGCCGAGCGCTACAGCAATCTTACCATGGTCACCCCGCCGCGCCCGGAATGGAGCGCACCGCTCTGGCTCGTCACCCATGTGGACCTGCACCGCACCGCAAAGGTCCAGAGCTTCCTCGCGTTTCTCAAGGAGGCGGCCAAGAGCTGGGAGGCATGAGCGAGGCGCACTGCGGCCACCTCGCGATGCTGGCCTTTTCGGCGCTCGTAGCGGGCTCATTCGCGCTGGGCGCGCAGGCCGCGAACCTTCTCGATCCCGCGGCGCTAAACGCCGTGCGCTTCGTCATCGCCGCCGCCGTCATCGGAGTGCTCGGTCTCGCCACGGGCGCGTTCCGGCCGGGCGATGGCGCGGCGCCTTGGCGCTACCTCGTGCTCGGCGCGCTCTTCTCGGCCTATTTCTACCTCATGTTCGAGGGCCTGAAGACGGCGCCTCCCGTCTCGGCGGCGGCGGTCTTCACGCTAACGCCGCTGATGGCGGCGGGCTTCGGTTGGGTGCTGCTCCGGCAGCGGACGACGGGCCGCATGGCGCTGGCTCTGGCGCTCGGGGCAGCGGGCGCGCTCTGGGTTATTTTTCGCGCGGATCTGGCCGCGCTGCTTGCCTTCGAGATCGGCCGAGGCGAGGCGATCTACTTCTTTGGGTGCCTGGCGCACGCGGTCTACACGCCCATGGTCGCGCGGTTGAACCGCGGCGAGAACCCCATCGCCTTTTCCTTCGGCACGCTCCTCGCCGGCGGTCTTCTCCTCGGCCTCTTTGGCGCGCCGGAGATCCTCTCGGCCGAGTGGGGCGCGCTGCCATCGATCGTCTGGATCACGATCCTCTACACCGCCATCGCCGCCAGCGCGGCGACCTTCGTGCTCCTGCAATACGCGACGCTGCGCCTCCCGTCGGCGAAGGTCATGGCCTACACCTACCTCACGCCGAGCTGGGTCATCCTCTGGCAGATCGCATTGGTGGGCGACGTGCCCGCGCCGCTCGTGCTGGGCGGCGTGGTCCTGACGGCCACCGCGCTCCTCATGCTCCTCAAGAGCGAGGCCGCCCCGCCGTCGGATGGACGAGAGGATCTCGAGGGCCTCGGAGCGGGCCCCCGCTCCTAGCTTTCGGCGGGGGCGTCCGGCAATTCGCGGGCGAGGAAGGCCTCGAAGGCCTCCAGATTGACCGCCTCGAACTGGCCAAAGCTCTGCATCCACACGGATGCGTCGCGCAGCGCGTCCGGCTCGAGCTTGCACCACTTCACCCGGCCCCGCTTTTCCTGGCTGACGAGGCCCGCGGCGGTTAGGACGCCTAGATGCTTGGAAATGGCGGCCAGCGACATCTCGAAGGGCTCGGCCACGTCGGTGACGGCCATGTCGTCCTCCAAGAGCATCTGGAGGATCGCGCGGCGCGTGGGATCGGCGAGGGCAGCGAAGACGGTATCGAGACTGGCCATGGGGCGGCGTAGCCCGGCGCGGGCGGTCGGATCAAGCTCCGGGCCCCGATCCTCAACTGATTGGTTGAATCTTCCGCGCCGGACCTCCGGCGGTGAGGCGTGGCCGATCGTGATCAATGGCTCGAATAATCTGTTTTATTTCCGTAACTTGCCGGCGTCTCCCCGGCCCGTCACCCGCAATTGACTTCACCAGCCCCGTTGCATACCACCTCCGCGAGTTCCGCAGGAGGCTCCGGTGAGCGACGAAAAGCGCATGGCTGAGCTGGAGGCGCGCCTCGCAGCCGCCAAAGCGCGTCACGAGGCCGAGCCGCCCCGCGGAGACGAGCACTATACGATGGCCAATGTGGCCTGGCGCATGGTGATCGAGCTGGTGGCGGGCATCGTCGTCGGTTTCGGGATTGGGATCGGGCTGGACAGCCTCTTCGGCACTACGCCGATCTTCCTTATCCTGTTCATATTGTTTGGCCTTGCGGCGGGCATCAACGTGATGATGCGCACTGCCAAGGAGGTCCAGGAGAAGCAGGCGGCCGAGGCTGCCAAGGAGAACGCGGATGGCTGACGGCACGGAGGGCGGTGGTCTCTCGATCAAGCCCATGGATCAGTTCGAGGTGAAGTCGCTCTTCGGCGCGGGCGACGGTGGCATCGGCATGTTCACCATCACCAACGTCACGCTCTGGATGGCGCTGGCGGTGGTGGCGACGGTGCTGACCTTCGTGGTGGCCACGCGGGGCCGCGCCGTGATCCCGAGCCGCGCACAGTCTGTCGCCGAGCTCTTTTACGGCTTCGTGCACAACATGGTCGTCGATGTGGCGGGCAAGGACGCTGTGAAGTTCTTTCCCTACATCATGACGCTCTTCGTTTTCATCTTCTTCGCGAACTTCCTCGGGCTCATCCCGATGAGCTTCACGACCACCTCGCACATCGCGGTCACGGCCGTCCTCGCGCTCGGCGTCTTTCTGACGGTCACCATCGTGGGCTTCGTCAAGAATGGCGCGGGCTTTCTCAGCCTCTTCTGGGTCTCGGCCGCACCGCTGCCGCTGCGCCCGGTGCTCGCGATCATCGAGATCATCTCTTACTTCGTGCGCCCGGTGAGCCACTCCATTCGTTTGGCCGGCAACATGATGGCCGGTCACGCGGTCCTGAAGGTGTTCGCGGGCTTTGCCGCGGCGGGCATCGCATTCGCACCGGTTTCAGTGATCGCCGTGACGGCGGTCTACGGGCTCGAGGTGCTGGTATCGGCCATCCAGGCCTACGTCTTCACCATTCTCACCTGCGTGTATCTCAAGGACGCACTGCACCCGCATCACTAAGGTTCGGTGCGCGGCTCGCGCACCCTACGATTAACGGCGGACAGCCCGCCAAGGACTTCCAAGCTCAAGGAGATAAGGACATGGAAGGCGATATCGCACAAATGGGTCAATTCATCGGCGCAGGCCTCGCAGCCATCGGCTCGGGCGCAGCTGCCATCGGTGTGGGCCACGTGGCCGGCAACTTCCTCGCCGGCGCCCTGCGCAACCCGTCCGCCGCCGGCGGCCAGACCGCAACGCTCTTCATCGGCATCGCATTCGCAGAAGCGCTCGGGATCTTCTCGTTCCTCGTCGCTCTGCTCCTGATGTTCGCCGTCTGATACTCCGTCCTTTGAGCTGCCCCGGCCCCTCGATGTAGGGTGTCGGGGTGACCTCATCCTGCTAGGAGGACAGCATGGCTGACGAAGCCACCGCGGCAGAGGGCGCAGCAAGCAGCCCGGGCATGCCGCAACTCGATTTCTCGACGTTCCCGAACCAGATCCTTTGGCTCGTGGTGACGCTCGTCGTGATCTACTTCATCCTGGCGCGCGTGGCGTTGCCGCGGATCGGGGGCGTCTTGGCCGAACGTGCCGGGACGATCACCAACGACATCGCCGCGGCGGAGGAGTTGAAATCCCGCGCCGCCGACGCCGAAGAGGCCTACAACAAGGCCCTCGCCGATGCGCGCTCGGAAGCGCAGAAGATCGCCGCCAAGACCAAGGCAGACATTCAGGCGCAGCTCGATAAGGAGCTCGAGAAGGCCGATGCCGAGATCGCGGCCCGCACGGCGGAAAGCGAGAAGGCCATCGCCGCCATCCGTGAAAGCGCCGTTGAGAGCATCGCCGAGGTTGCACGCGACACCGCGGGCGAGATCGTCTCGGCCCTGGGCGGCAAGGCCGACGAGAAGGCCGTGAGCGCTGCTATCGACGACCGGATGAAAGGATAAAGCCATGCGCAAGCTTCTGATCCTCGCCGCCATGGTCGCTGCGAGCCCGGCCCTCGCCTATTCGGAGAAGAACCCCTTCACCGCCCGGTTCTGGTCTCTCGGGAACAGTGACTTCGTCGTCGCGATCTCGTTCTTCGTCTTTATCGGCGTTCTCGTCTACTTCGGCGTGCCGAAGCTCCTGATGAAGATGCTCGATGACCGCGCCGCGGGCATCAAGTCCGAGCTCGACGAGGCCCGCGCGCTCCGCGAGGAGGCGCAGGCGCTGCTCGCATCCTATGAGCGCAAGCAGAAAGATGTGCAGAACCAGGCCGATGACATCGTCGCCAATGCGCGCGAGGAGGCCGAAGCGGCCGCAGAGCAGGCCAAGGCCGACATCTCGCGTTCCGTGGAGCGGCGCCTCGCCGCCGCTGAAGAGCAGATCGCCTCTGCCGAGGCCGCAGCCGTGAAAGAGGTCCGGGACCGCGCCATCGCTGTCGCCGTCGCTGCCGCGGGCGACATCATGGCCAAGGGGCTCTCTGCCGCCGAGGCCAACAAGTTCATCGACGCAGGCATCGCGGAGGTGGAGGCGAAGCTCCACTGAGCGCGCTGAGCATGAATTCAAAAGGCCCTTCCTCGCGCCGCGGGGGAGGGCCTTTCTTTTGTGCGGGGGGCGTCAGCGCGTCTTTTCGTGCTCGAGCCGCTGGCGCGCGATGGTCTCGTGGCGGAGTGCCAGCCGGTGATCGCGCAGGCAGCTTTCGACATAGGCGAGGTGGTCTTCGACCGCTTTCCGCGCCCGGGCTGCATCACGCTCCTGCAGTGCCGCGTTGATGGCGCGGTGCTGGGTGAGAAGCTTCGTGCGCGTGGTGCGCTGGGCGAACATGATCTTCCGGTTGTAAAACACCCCTTCGCGGAGCAGCCCGAACATGGAGCGCATCATGTGCAGCATGACGGTGTTGTGCGAAGCCTCGATGATCGCGAGGTGGAACTCGGCATCGAGCGCCGCCTCGTCCGCGCCGCTGCGCTTCTTGTGCGCGACTTCCATCTTGTCCATGACCTCCGCGATCACGGCGAGGTCCGTTTCCGAGGCGCGGCGGGCCGCGCGTTCGGCAGCCAGCCCCTCGAGATCACGGCGGAAGGACAGGTAGTCGAAGACAGCCTCGTCGTGGCGCTCGAAGAGGCGCACGAGGGCGGGAGAGAAAGCGGGCGTGAGGACGTCGGCGACAAAGACCCCGGCCCCCGCGCGGCTCTCCACGAGCCCGTCCTCCGCGAGGCTCGCGATGGCCTCCCGGAGCGACGGCCGCGAAACCCCCAGCCTGTCGGCAAGGTCGCGCTCCGCCGGAAGCCGCTCTCCCGGCCGCAGGATGCCGCGCAGGATCAAGAGCTCGATCTGCGTGACAACGGCGGCGCTCAGGCGCTCGGACTGGATCTTTTCGAAAGGCATGGCGTCACTCCGGCGCCGAGTATCGGACGCGGCGCCGGAGCGTGCAAGTTCACGCGGTCGGGTTGATGACGATATCGACCCGGCGGTTCTGCCGCTTGCCCTCGGGCGTGAGGTTGTCGGCGATGGGCTGGCTTTCGCCGCGACCCAGCGAGTTGATCCGGAAGCCCGCCACGCCGTTCTGCTGGAGGATACCGGCCACGGAGGCCGCGCGGCGCTCCGAAAGGGCCTGGTTGAACTCGGCGGTGCCGTCGCTGTCGGTGTGGCCGATGACGGTCACGGTGCTGTCGGGGAAGCGCTGGAGGTTGGCCGCGAGGCTGCGGATGTCTCCCTGCAGATCCGGGCGCAGCGTGGCGCTGCCGCTGTCGAAGAGAATGTCCTGGGGCATGCGCACGATGAGCTGGTTGCCCTGGCGGATCACCACGACCTGACCGGA
The DNA here is from genome assembly GCA_038533575.1 of Pseudomonadota bacterium. NCBI lineage: Bacteria > Pseudomonadati > Pseudomonadota > Pseudomonadota bacterium. The sequence goes on from JBCAYL010000004.1 coordinate 65,800, forward strand.
GAGCTGCTGCCTGAGAGCGGCCTCCTGTCTGTCCACCTGCTGGCCGATGACAGCGCCCGCGCCCGCGCCAACGGCGGCCCCGATGATCGCGCCGCGCGCCTCGTTGTCGGAGGTCGCCGCGCCGAGGATGGCGCCGGTCACGGCGCCGGCGAGCGCGCCCTGCTGCGTGCGGTTCTGATCGGGGGCGGCGGGGTCGAAGGTGGCCGGGTCTGTGCAGGCCGCCAGCGCAGTGAGCGAAAGGGCGGCGATGAACATGGGTGCTTTTGGCATGGAGGGTCTCTTTGATGGACAAATGCGTGCCGAGGCCGGGGCCTGACTCGCCCCGTTATGTGGAGGAGAGCCCGCGTTATGCAATAACAAGCTCCTCTTAGCCCGTCGGAGCACGATCAGGCGGCGGTTTCCTGCGCCTCGGACCTTGCCGCCTCGTAGGCGAGAATCGTGCGCTTCACCGGCAGACCCCAATGATATCCGCCCAGCCCGCCGGATTTGCGCAGCGCCCGGTGGCAGGGGATGAGGTAGCTGATCGGATTGCGCCCCACGGCGGTGCCCACGGCGCGGGTGGCCTTGGGCGCGCCCACGGCCTGCGCGATCTCGCTGTAGGTCGTGACCTGTCCGGAGGGGATGCGCATGAGCGCTTCCCAGACCTTGATCTGAAGCGGGCGCCCCACGAGGAGAAGACGCGCCTCGCGCCCGGCCCCGGCGGCGCCCGTCCCGAAGGCCGCGGCAATGTCGGCCGCGAGAACATCCGGCGCCTCAATATAGCGCGCCTCGGGCCAGCGGCTCCGCATGTCGGCCATGGCCTCCGCGCGCCCGCATTCCTCCGCGAAAGCGAGACCGCAGAGGCCGCGCTCCGTCCCCATGGCCAGCGCGTCGCCGAAGGGCGTGTCGAACCAGCCATAGGAAATGACCTGTGCGGCGCCCCCGCGGGCGAAGTCGCCGGGGCTCATCGCCTCCCAACGCAGGAATAGATCGTGGAGCCGGGACGTCCCCGAGAGCCCCACGGCATGGGCCGTCTCAAGCGTGGTGAACCGTTCTTTCAGAAGCGATTTGGCGTGGCCCAGCGTCAGGTATTGCTGGAAGCGCTTGGGCGAGACGCCGGCCCAGGCGGTGAACGTGCGCTGGAAGTGCTCGGGCGAGAGCCCGGCCTCGCGGGCCAGCGCCTCGAGCTTGATCGGGGCATCGGCAGCATCGATGGCCGAGATTGCGCGACCGATGATGTGGTAGTGATAGCTGTGGTCCATGGTGGGGCTCGCATCTGTCATGGCCTAGGACGCTAAGACTTGCGCAGCGCGCCTGCGACCCGATTCTTGACGAAACGGCGTGGGCGCGGAATGGGGCCACACAATGAGGTGCGCGAGCCCCCTGGGCGTAGTCCGGCCCCCGCGGAAGGGCCAAGCGCTGCGGCGCGGCATCCGCCTCGGCGGAAGAGCGCCGCATTTTCGCTAGGATCATGTCCTTTGAGCCTCAGTGGGCGGCCAAGCACGAGAACGTGCATAAGATGTGGTTTTCTTTGGCAAGAACCTATGTATGGATTTCACTACGCCGACCTGGAGCGCCGCGAATGACTGCCAAGACGTTTCTCTTTGCCATGGGGGCCGGAGCCCTCTGCGCTGCGAGTGCGCAAGCGGAGACGTCGCTCGCCTTCTCCTTGGGGGTCGGCGCGCAGGTGCAGCAGGATTACTTCGGCTCCGAGGATTACAGCGTGGGGCCCACGGGCTCCTTCAGCCCGCAATACCTGCGTCTCGGGACGCTGGAATTCGGGAACCAGGACCCGAATGTGGAGACCTTCGGTTTCTTTCCGCGCGGGTCCTTCCGCTTCATCGGGGAGCGCAGCGCCGACGACAATTCCGAACTCACGGGGCTCGAAGACATCGATCTGAGCGTGGAGCTCGGCGGCGGTGTGGGCTTCCGCGGCGAAGCGTTCCAGGCCTTTGCGGACCTGCGCTACGGCGTCGTGGGCCATGAAAGCCTCGTGGCGGAAGTGGGCGCGGACGCGATCCTGCGCCCGGCCAACGACGTGACCCTCACGGTGGGCCCCCGTGCTCTTTGGGGCTCGGAGGACTACGCGCAGACCTACTTTGGCGTGACGGCGGCGGAAGAAGCGGCTTCCGCCTTCACGGAGTTCGAGCCCGACAGCGGGCTTGTGAGCGCGGGCATCGAGGCCGCGATCACCTACGATTTCAATTCCGACTGGGCCCTGCGCGGCACGGCCACGTGGGACCGGTTCGTAGGCGATGCCGCCGACAGCCCCATCGTCGAGGAAGAGGATGCCTTCGGCCTTTCCGTGCAGGTGATCCGCAGCTTCGCCTTCTGATCTGGCGCGCCCGGCAACGGCGCGCTAGGTGACACGGCCATGGCCAAGCCCGCAAAACAACTGAGCTATCCCGTCATGCGCGCGATCTTTGCGCGCTTCGCGGCCGCCGAGCCCGAGCCGCGCGGCGAGCTCGACCATGTGAACGCATTCACGCTCGTCGTTGCCGTCGCGCTTTCGGCGCAGGCCACCGACAAGGGCGTCAACAAGGCCACAGCCACGCTCTTCAAGGTCGCCGACACGCCCGAAAAGATGCTCGCGCTGGGGGAAGAGGGCGTCATCGAGCACATCAAGACGATCGGTCTTTTCCGCAACAAGGCCAAGAACGTCATCAAGCTCTCCCGGATCCTCGTGGAGGAGTATGGCGGCGAGGTCCCCAACAGCCGCGCGGCGCTCGAGAGCCTGCCCGGCGTGGGGCGCAAGACCGCCAACGTGGTGCTCAACATGTGGTGGGGCCACCCCGCGCAGGCGGTGGACACGCATATCTTCCGCGTGGGCAATCGCACGGGCATTGCGCCGGGCAAGGATGTCGTGGCCGTGGAGCGCGCCATCGAGGACAACGTTCCAGTCGACTTCCAGCGCCACGCCCATCACTGGCTTATCCTCCATGGCCGGTATATCTGCACCGCGCGCAAACCTCGCTGCGAGGATTGCGTGATCTCGGATCTGGTGGGCTGCAAGGAGAGCTGTGCGTGACGAAGACCTATGACGTGGTGGGGATGGGCAATGCCGTCTCCGACGTGATCGCCCCGGCCTCCGACGCCTTCCTCGATCACATGGGCATCGAGAAAGGGATCATGCAACTTGTCGAGCAGGCGCGGGCGCAGGTGCTCTATGCCGCCATGGGCGAGCGCACCGAGACGCCCGGGGGCTCTGTGGCCAATACCATCGCGGGGCTCGGATCGCTTGGGTTGAAGACCGCCTTCGTGGGCCGCGTGGCCGATGACAGCCTCGGCCGGACCTACGCCACGGCCATGGCCGAGCAGGGCACGGATTTTCCAAATGCGCCGGTGGCGGGCGCGGGACTGCCCACCTCGCATTCGATGATCTTCGTGTCGCCGGACGGCGAGCGCTCCATGAATACCTATCTCGGGATCTCAGCGGAGGTGGGGCCCGAGCACCTGCCCGACGGCGTCTTCGAGGATTGCGCCTACCTCTTCTTCGAGGGCTACCTCTTCGACAAGGATCCCGGGAAGGCCGCGTTCTACGCGGCGGCCGAGCGGACCCGGGGGGCCGGGGGCAAGGCCGGCATCACGCTCTCGGATCCGTTCTGCGTCGAGCGTCACCGCGCGGATTTCCGGACCCTCGTGGCGGGCGCGCTCGACTACGTCATCGGCAACGAGGCGGAGCTCTTGTCGCTCTACGAGGTGACGGACGTGGATGCGGCCCTCGCGGCGGCCGCGGATGATTGCGAGCTCGTGGTCTGCACGCGATCGGGGCGCGGCGTGGCGATCCAGCGGGGCGCGGAGCGCGTGGATGTGCCGGTGAAGACGGTAACGCCGGTGGATGCCACCGGCGCGGGCGATCAGTTCGCGGCGGGCTTTCTCAACGGTCTCGTGACGGGCCAGTCGCTCGCCGCGGCGGGGCGCATGGGCTGCGTGGCCGCCGCCGAGGTTATCAGCCATATGGGCCCCCGCCCGGAGGCCGACCTGCGCCAGCTCTTCGTCGCCCACGGGATCTGACACGCGCCATGGCGGCCCCGCGGGCCGTCGCGGTCTCCGCTCAGGCCGACCGCGCCGCGGGGCGGTCGATGGCGTGCCCAACCGTGCGGAGCCAGAGGGCATCGATGGCGTCGAGCGCGTCCAGATCCGGCGTGATGTGATCAAAGAACCCGGTGGGTGTCTCGTAGCCGAGCGCCGCCTCCGCGGCCTCGGCCTGTGCGGCGGGTGAAGCATCGAGGACCGGGACGGCGTCGAGGTCCCCCGGCGTGGCGCGCGGGTATGTGAGGCGAGACGGGCCCGAACTCAGGTTGAGAAGGCGGCAGCCCTGCCGCGCGGCGTGCCACTGTGCGCGGGCCGACTTGGCCTCGAGCGACCTCAGCGAGGCGTCGCGGCGCAAGGGGTCAGGGCGGCCTTGCCCGTAGAAATGGGTCTGCCCGGTGGCGGGATAGACCATGTCGCAGCCCAGCACGGCGATGATGCGCGGCCGCAAGGCGTGGAGCGCCCAGTAGGTGGCGGTGAAGGCCATGGTGGCCCCGCCGAAGAGAAAGCCCCCATGGGTGTTCTGAGCGGGAACGAAGGTGGTCTCGTCGATCAGGCGGCCTGTTGGCTGGTCGGGCTTTTTGTCCTCGGGGAAGTCCCGCGGGAACACGAGGTCATCCCAATCCGCGCGCACGCGCCAGGCATTGTTGATCGCGACAACCCTTTCCCACGGAGTGCGAGGCCAGGCCCGGGCGGAGAGCGCGCTCGGCCCGGAGCCGAGGAGGAGAACGATCATGGCCGCGCCTTTCGTGAGCAGCGCCCTTGATAAAACGGCGGGCAGGGCACGACAAGCGCAGGCAGACGGGGACGTGCGCGACAGTCGGCGTGATCCGTGCGGGACGGACCTCTTTCTCCGCTGCGCTTCGAAATTCGACCCGCCCGCCCGAATCCGTCCGAGGCGCTCAGTCGCCGAGCTTGGCGTGGACTTCTTCGAGATCGATCTCGCCCGTGGGCATCTTGTTGGCCGGGTTCTCGAAATCGTAGCGGAAGAGCTCGAAGTCCTTTTTGTAGATCTCGTAGACGAGATGCATGGACAGATCATCAAAGTAGTCTTCCACCGGGAAGGCGCGCTTGGGGCCGTGGCCCTCGCTCTCGTTGAAGCGCGGCACGTCCTTGAGCTTGATCTTTTTCGGCGTCTTGATCGATTTCAGGACGTCCTGCATCCCGTCGTTGAACTGCTCCGTCCAGAAAATCTTGTCGTAGCGCCCGCCATTGACGATGAATGTCGAGATGTGGCCGGACATGGCCGACCAGTGGATGTCGGGCTCCATGGGACGCCGCCAGCGGATCGTGTCGCGCGCGAAGAGCAGGAAGCGGCGGAAGCTCTTGATCTGGTCGAATTCGAAATCGTCCTCCGGCGCGCCCACCTCGATCCCGTATTTCTGGATGAGCAGCGGCACGAGGTTGCCCCGGTAGCGCTTGCCGTTCCTCTGGATGCCGCAGATCTTGTCGAAGAATGAGCTCAGGATGCGGGTGTAGGGATTGCGCACGCAGGTGAAGGCGTAGCTTTTGTGCCCCTCGACATTGGCGGTGATGAGCGGCTGGCTCTTTTCGATGGCCCACTTGTGTAGGCCCGCGGTGGCATCGTGGATATCGCCGTCAAAGAACGTCCCGTGATCCGAATAGAACATGATCTGGCCGATGGTCGAGCAGGCGCATTTGGGCACCACGCGGTACACCACGCTTTCGCTCTCTGTCATCCAGGTGCCTGGAAAGCCCATATGCTCCGCCTCGCTCAGGTCGTCGGCTTTTGTTACGCAATGAATCGCAAACAAAAGCTGTTTATTCAACGGTCGTTCACTTAGCTTTGGCTAAAACCTCACAAGAGGTCACAGGCAGCACCGGAGCCCCATCCATCCATGGCAAAGATCGCCTACATCTTGCTCTGCCATAAGGACCCGAAGTCCGTGATCGAGCAGGCGCGCCGCCTGACGGCGGTGGGGGATGCCGTGTCGATCCATTTCGACAGGAGCGCGAATACCGCCGATTGTGCTCTGATCCGCGAGGCCCTGGGCGAGAACCCCCGGGTGACATTCGCCAAGCGCCGCGTGAAATGCGGGTGGGGAGAATGGTCGCTCGTGCGCGCATCGCTCAACGCGCTCGAGGCGGCGGTGGACGCCTTCCCGCAGGCCACGCACTTCTACATGCTCTCCGGCGATTGCATGCCCACGAAAAGCGCTGAATACGCCCATGCGTTCCTCGATGCGCGCGACGTCGACTACATCGAGAGCTTCGATTTCTTCACCTCCGACTGGATCAAGACCGGCATGAAGGAAGATCGGCTGATCTACCGGCATGTCTTCAACGAGCGGCAGCAGAAGAAGCGCTTTTACTGGTCCTACCACTTCCAGAAATGGGCGGGGCTGACGCGGGAGGTCCCCAGCGACATCCAGATGATGATCGGCTCGCAATGGTGGTGCTTGCGGCGGACCACGGTGGAGAAGGTTCTCGACTTCGCGAAGACGCGCCGGGACGTGATGCGCTTCTTTGCCACCACGTGGATCCCCGACGAGACCTTCTTCCAGACGCTGGTGCGCCATCTCGTGCCCAGCGCGGAGATCGAGGAGCGCTCGCCCACGTTCAAGATGTTCACCGATTACGGGATGCCGCTGACCTTCTACAACGATCAGTACGACCTGCTTCTGAGCCAGGACGCGCTCTTCGCGCGCAAGATCAGCCCCCATGCCAAGGAGCTCAAGACGCGGCTGGGGCGGCTCTACGCGGCCAAGGGCGTGCGCTTTGACATCTCCAACGAGGGCAAGCAGCTCTTCGAGTTCCTCACCGGGCGGGGCCGCGAGGGACGACGCTTCGCGCCGCGCTTCTGGGAGCAGGCCGCGAGCCTCGGGCGCGACCGGGAGCTCATGATCGTCGTCTGTAAGAAGTGGCACGTGGCCAAGCGGCTCATCGCGCGCATCAAGCAGGAGACGAACCTGCCCGTCATCGAGTACCTCTTCCACGAGGAGGACACGCGCCTGCCCGACCTCGGCGGGATCCAGTCCACCCTGGAGAAACGCACGCGCCACCGGCGCGCGCTCATGGGGATGCTCTTCGATTACTACGAGACGGACCGGCTGCTCATCTGCCTCGATCCGTCGAGCTTCGATCTGATGATGGATTTCGAGCATGACCGCTCGAAGACGAAGATCCTCGAGGTCGCCTGCGTCTTCACTGACGAATACCTGCTCGGCCATGCCGCCCGCGTGGGCCTCGCGGGGGACCGTTCTCCGCCCGAGACGATCGAGCGGCTTTTGCCCACGATCCGGCGTGACGTGGTCTTCGAGCACGAGCGGCTGCGCGATGCGGGCTTCAAGCACTACCACCGCATCAGCGAGGGCGAGACGCCGGAGCAGATGGCCGTTCCGCTCGGCGCGTTCCTCGATCTGCCGCCCGACAAGGCGGGCGCGGTGGCTGCGACGGATTACCTCTTCGTGGATTGAGCGCTGGTCCCGCCGGAGTGCCCGCTATGTCGGTGTCCGTAGCACTCCATGGAGGACAGGATGGTTTTAAAGACGATGGTGAAGCTCAAGATGCTCGGTCTGGCCGGGCAGGTGGTGACCGGCGCGTTCATCAACGGCGCGCTCATTGGTGCCGGCGTGACGGCCGCAGGGCTCATGGCCGCCAAGGCCGCGCAGGACAAGAGCAAGACGTCGGGCTGAGGCGCTCCGGAGGACCCGCGGCCGAATAGAGGCGTGCGAGGGGCCCTGCGCCGCTCAGAAAGGCGTTGTGGCCCGTCCCACCCTGGGGAAAGGTGCCCCGGAAGGAGACGATACTCATGCCCTACGCCTACGACCCCGAGAATATCTTCGCCAAGATCCTGCGGGGTGAGATCCCGAATACCACGGTGCTTGAGACCGATCACTCGCTCGCCTTCCGCGACATCAATCCGCTGGCGCCGGAGCACGTGCTCGTCATCCCCAAGGGGGGCTACGTGAATTACGATCACTTTGCCGCCGAAGCCTCCGACGCGGAAATCATAGACTTCACCCGCACTATCCGGGCAGTGACCGAGGCGCTGGGCGTCGAGCCCGGATCGGGCGGCGCTGGCTACCGGCTTCTGTCAAATGCCGGCGAGGACGCGATCCAGGAAGTGCCGCATCTCCATGTGCACGTGGTCGCGGGCCGCAACTTGGGTCGGATGCTGCAGCCCGCGCGCTAGCGCTCAGGCGATCCCGTGGGCCACGACCTGCCCGGGATGCGCCTCGGCCCAGGCCTCAAGGCAGGCCAGAACATCGTCACGCCCCGCATGTCGGATCGCCGGTTCGGGCAACGCCACGCCCGCCCGGAGCGCCATCTCGAGGCAGGCCACGTGGTCCTGATTGTCCACCTGCGGCGCGTTCTCCGAGCCATGGATGATCGTCGACAGGAGCGTCCCGCCATAGCCGTTGATGTGGCTCAGATCCGGCTTCATCTCGAGGAAAAAGGCCATGTTCTCCGGCAGCCCCCACCAGCCCGCGCCTTGGACGGGGGTCATGCCCATCCGGTCGGGCCGGTCCCATTCGAGCCCCGCCGCGAAGAATGCCTTGAGCCTCGGGAGCTGGTCGGTGAAGCCCGCGAGGTCGGCGGCAAGGCTCCGCGCCTCGTCGGGCAGGCGCGCGGGGTCGATGGGCCCGTCGCCCGTCAGGAGCCGCTCGAGCATCTCGGGCATGTCCGTGGGCGCGCCGAGCCGGGCCAGCGCCTCCGCGCCCGCCTCGTTGCCGTAAAGCCGCGCCACCGCGTAGGCCCCAAGCCCGTTGCGCCGCGCGTCGAGATCGGCCCCGCGCGCCACGAGGAGCTCGAACATCGGGGCACCACAGAGCCGCTGGGCCGCGTGGTGCAGTGCCGACAGTCCCACCGCCGCGGGGCCGCTCGGATGGTGAGAAATGCCTTCGTTGACGTCCCAGCCGCTATCGAGCAGCAGCTCGACGGCCCGCACATCGTCAAAATCCATCGCCCGGTAGGGCGCGTTGGTGCCCTCGGGCCGCGCGCCAAAGGCGAGCAGCAGTTCGAGCGCCGCGAGATCGCGCTGCTCTGTGGCGTGGTAGAGCGATTCGTTGTCGTTCGGATCGGCGCCGTGCTCGAGGAGCCACCGCGCGAGATCGAGGTTTCTGGCGTGATCGATCGCGCCGTAGAGCGCGGGCAGGGTGTAGGGTTCGTCGCCGCCCGCCGTGAACGCGTCATTCACATCCGCGTCCGCCGCCACGAGCATCTGCGCCACGCGAACGGCGTCCGCCGGGTCGCCGAAGCCAAGCCGCCCCCACTGCGAAAAGCACAGGTGACACATGGCGCGCCGCGGCCCGTGCTGCGCCACGGCGAGGCTCGCATCCTCGCCGAGCGCGCGCTCCACCGCGTCGAGATCGTAGGTCGCGCAGGCCAGCGCGAAATGCCCCTCCACGAGGTCGGGCGCATCCGCCAGGAGCCGCTCGATCCAGCCTTTCTGCCCGAAAAAGAGCGCGCGCTTGAGCCGCTCCTGCGCTGCAGCGCGCCCCAGGCCACGGGCCTCAACAGCCACCTTCAGCTTCGGCCAGCTCTCAAAGCCGCGCTCGAGCGCCACGGCGTGGAGAAAATCCGCGTGCTTCAGCGGGGATTTCTGCCCCAGCCATTGCGCCACCTGAAGCCGGGCCTGCCGGTCATTGGCGTCGTAGGATTTGTGTAAGAGCTTGGCCTCACGTTTCAGGCCATCGAGCGACAGATCGTTCATCGGGTGTCCTCCGCAATCCGCTCCAAGGTCCGTTCACTGAAGGAGCGCGGGTCCATCCGCTATGTATCTTCCGTCGTATCGGGCGGCGCGAGCTTTCCACGGACCGGCGGCCTGCCCAGGGGCCTTGCCCGAAAAGGTAGCCGATCGCTGGACGCTCCACAACGGCGCGATTAGTCTGGCCCCGCTGCCAGAGGAACCCCCATGACCGAACAAGCCTACCAGGTGCTCGCCCGGAAGTACCGGCCCGAAACCTTCGCCGACCTCGTGGGGCAGGACGCGATGGTGCGCACGCTGAAGAACGCCTTCGAGGCCGACCGGATCGCGCAGGCCTTCATCATGACAGGCATTCGGGGCACGGGCAAAACCACCACCGCGCGGATCATCGCCAAGGGCATGAACTGCATCGGGCCCGACGGGAACGGCGGGCCCACAACGGAGCCCTGCGGGGCGTGCGAGCACTGCACGGCGATCATGGAAGGGCGGCATGTCGACGTCCTCGAGATGGACGCGGCCTCCAATACCGGCGTGGCCAATATCCGCGAGATCATCGACAGCGTGCATTACCGGGCCGCCTCAGCGCGCTACAAGGTCTACATCATCGACGAGGTGCACATGCTGTCGACGGGCGCGTTCAACGCGCTCCTGAAGACGCTGGAAGAGCCCCCCGCCCACGTGAAGTTCATCTTCGCCACGACCGAGATCAGGAAGGTCCCGGTTACGGTGCTGTCGCGCTGCCAGCGCTTTGACCTGCGCCGCATCGAGCCCGAAGACATGGTCTCGATGCTTGCCCGCATCGCCAAGGCCGAGGGCGCCCAGATCGCCGAGGATGCGCTGGCGCTTATCACCCGCGCCGCCGAGGGCTCCGCGCGGGACGCGCAGTCGCTCCTCGATCAGGCGATCTCCCACGGCGCCGGCGAGACGACCGCCGAGCAGGTCCGCGCGATGCTCGGCCTCGCGGACCGGGGAAGGGTGCTCGATCTCTTCGACATGATCATGAAAGGCGATGCCGCGGGCGCGCTCGCCGAGCTCTCGGGCCAATACGCCGACGGGGCAGATCCCATGGCCGTCCTGCGCGATCTGGCCGAGATCACGCACTGGATCAGCGTGGTGAAGATCACGCCAGACGCCGCCGAGGACCCGACCATCGGCCCCGACGAGCGCGCGCGGGGGCAGGCCATGGCCGAGGCGCTGCCCATGCGCGTGCTCACGCGGCAATGGCAGATGCTGCTCACGGCGCTCGACGAGGTGGGGCGCAGCCCCAATGCCATGATGGCTGCGGAGATGGCGATCATCCGTCTGACCCACGTGGCCGAGCTGCCCGCGCCGGACGACCTGGTGCGGAAGCTCAAGGACACTCCCGCACCGCCACCGATGCCTTCCGCGCCCGCTGGGCCTCATGACGGAGGTTCCGGGCCAGGCCCGGGACACGGCATGCCTGCCGATACACCACGCGCCGATGCCCCGCGCGCCGTGGCGCAGCCCTCGGGCGCGGCGACGGCGCTCGCGGCGGCCCCGGCACCGGGCCTCGAACGGTACGCGCGCTTCGAAGACGTGGTCGAACTCATTCGCACCCACCGCGACGGCAAGCTCCTCGTGGACGTGGAGGCGGGCATTCGCCTCGTCTCCTACGCCCCCGGCCGCATCACCTTCACCCCCTCGGAGGAGGCGACGCCGGACCTCGCACAGCGCCTTGGCGCCCGGCTCCAGAGCTGGACGGGCAATCGCTGGGCGGTGATCGTGGAGGATGGCGGCGCGGCTCCTACGCTCAAGGAGACACTGAACGCCGAGCGGATCCGTCTCGAGGACGCGGCCCGTGCCCATCCCATGGTCCAGGCCGTTTTCGAGGCCTTTCCCGGCGCAAAGATCATCGACATCCGCACGCCCGAGGCCATCGCCGCGGAAGCCGAAGGCGAGGCGTTGCAGGCCGTTGAAGACGAATGGGACCCGTTCGACGAGGACTAGCCGCGCCGTCCCGTGACCCCGGATACAGCGGGATGCGCGCCATGGCGGCCCGTCGCTCCCGCCGCCACAATCCGAGCCATTGGTTGCATTGCCGCGCCCATGGCCGCATCTAAGCCAAAAGGAGACCTCACATGCTCAAGGGACTAGGCGGCCTCGGCGACATGGCCGGGATGATGAAGAAGGCGCAGGAGATGCAGTCGAAGATGGCCGAGCTCCAGGAGAGCCTCGCCACGCTCACGGTCGTGGGTGAAAGCGGCGCGGGCCTCGTGAAGGCCACGGCCACGGCCAAGGGCGAGCTCACGGGCCTCGATATCGACCCCTCGATCTTCGATCCCAACGAAAAGGAAGTGGTCGAAGACCTCATCCTCGCCGCCATCAAGGAGGCGCAGGCCAAGGCCCAGCAGAAGAGCCAGGACGAGATGTCGAAGCTCACCCAGGAGATGGGCCTGCCGGCGGACATGAAGCTGCCCTTCTGAGGTCGGACGGAGCGGCACCTAATGGCCGACGATATCTCCTCCCTCGAGACGCTCATCGAGCTGATGGCCCGCTTGCCGGGCCTCGGGCCCCGCTCTGCGCGGCGCGCGGCGCTCCATCTCGTGAAGAAGCGCGGGCAGCTCCTCGGGCCCCTCGCGGAGGCCATGGCGGATGTGGCGCGGAGCGCGCGGGAATGCCTGAATTGCGGCAACATCACCACCTCCGACCGCTGCGCCATCTGCACCTCGCCCAAGCGCGCCACCGGAGAGATCTGCGTGGTCGAGGACGTGGCCGATCTCTGGGCGATGGAGCGCGCGGGCGTGTTTCGCGGGCGCTACCATGTCCTCGGCGGGACGCTCTCGGCGCTCGACGCGGTGGGCCCCGAGGAGCTGCGCATCCCGCGCCTCATGGCGCGTATCCCGGAGGAGGCGGTGACCGAGGTGATCCTCGCGCTCCCCGCCACGGTCGACGGCCAGACGACTGCGCATTACATCGCAAGCGAGCTGCCCGGCGTCACGGTCACGAGCCTCGCGCAGGGGGTGCCCGTGGGCGGCGAACTCGACTATCTCGATGACGGCACCATCTCCGCGGCGCTCAAGGCCCGAAAGAGCTTCTGACAGCGGGTCCGTTGGCGCCATAGGGTCCAAAGACTTTTGGGAAAAGTCTTGGAAAAAGTCTTCGAAGACTTTTTGCGCTCCGCCGCGGGATCAGCGAAAATTGCGAGGTCGGAGGCCCGCTGCCGCATCCTCCGCGAGCGCGGCGATCCGATTGGCCCGCGTCTCGGGCTTCTTGGCGGTCTTGATGAATTCGAGCATCCCGCGTTTCACGCTGCGGGGATAGGCCTCCCACACCGCGCGCGCGGTTCCGGCTGCGTCGAGCGCTTCGGCCAGATCGGTGGGCACCTCAAGGCGCTCCACATCATCGAGAAAACTCCACATGCCGTTCTCTTGCGCCCGCGCGATCGCGGCCTCTCCCGCCGGGGTCATGAGCCCCGCCGCGCGCGCCTCCTCCACCTTCGCCTTGTTCACCGCCGACCACGCGCTCGTGGCGCGCCTCGGGGCCACGCGCACCGACGAGCGGTCGACGTCGACGCCGCGTGTGACGGCGTCCACCCAGCCCCAGCACAGGAGCTCGGAGATGAGATCGCCGATGGGCGTATAATGGTCGGTGTGCTTCTTCCAAAAGACGAGCCAGACGCCGTCCCCGCGCGCGTGATGATCCGCGAGCCAGGCCCGGAGATCGGCGCGGCTTCGCACCTCCACGCTTTCGAGCTCAGCCAAAGCGCGGCGGCCTTTTCTGGATATTGGCGGCCACGGCCTCCATCTGGTTCGGCGTCCCGATGAGCGCGCCCTGAAGCTGGGCCTCGAGGGCGAGGGCCTCGGGCCCGCCGGTCCAGGCCTCCTCGACGAGACGCTTCGAGGCCGCGACCGCGTCGGGCGACCGCGCTGCGATCTCTGCTGCCAGTGCCTCTGCCCGCGCGCGTGGCGCCTCGCTCAGCTCGGTGACGAGCCCGTGGCGCTCCGCCTCCCGGCCGGACATCACACGCCCCGTCATCATCAGCACCTTGGCCGCGTCGGCGCGCAGGAGCCGGGGCAGCGTTGCCGTGATCCCCATGTCGGGGACGAGGCCCCATTTCGCCTCCATGATCGAGAGCCGCGTGTCCGGGTGCACGATGCGAATGTCGGCGCCGAGCGCGAGCTGGAGCCCCGCGCCGAAGCAGAGCCCCTCGACCGCGGCGATCACCGGCACGGGAAGCCGCGTCCAGCAGAGCATGGGAGCCTGGAAGGCATTGGCCCCCTCCGCGTCCCGCGTGGCCAGCATCTGCGAGAGCTTCGCCGGATCGGCTGCCATCTGCCCCATGACGGCCAAGTCGATCCCCGCCGAGAAGACGCCGCCCGCGCCCGTGAGGATCACGGCCCGGAGCCCCGGCTGCGCCTCGAGCGCCGCGCAGGTCGACACGAGGGCCTCCAGCAGCTCGAGGCTCATGGCGTTCTTTTTTTCCGGACGTGACAGCGTGACTGTGGCGATGCCGTCCTCGGTCTCCAGCTTGATCGGCATCAGGGGCGCTCCGTCGTCGTGATCCACTCCCCGGGTTGTAACGCGCCGATCCGCCAGGGCCCAATAGCCACCCGCACCAGACGCAGCGTCGGATGCCCAACCGCTGCCGTCATGCGCCGCACCTGCCGGTTTTTGCCCTCCCGGATCGTGAGCCGGAGCCAGCTGTCAGGCACGGACTTCCGCACCCGCACGGGCGGGTCGCGGGGCCAAAGCGCGGGGGGCGCGATTGGATCGGCCTTGGCCGGGCGGGTGGCCCCGTCCTTGAGTGTCACGCCCTTGCGCAGAGCGGCCAGCGCAGCGTCGTCCGGCACCCCCTCCACCTGCACGAGGTAGGTCTTGGGAAGCTTGAACTTCGGCGACGCGACGCGCGCCTGCAGCCGCCCGTCATCGGTGAGCACGAGGAGCCCCTCGCTGTCCCGGTCGAGCCGCCCCGCGGCGTACACGCCCGGCTGGTCGATGAAGCGCGCGAGACCGGGCCAGCGGCCCTCGTCGGTGAACTGGCTCAGCACGTTCATGGGCTTGTTGAAGAGGACGATCATCGCGTGCTCTCGCTCCCCGGCGCTGCGGTCACGCCGCCTTTCGCGCCCCCGTTCGCGAGGGGCCACGGCGACCCGCTCCCGTCGGCGCCAGCCTCATCGATCAGCGCGCCTCGACCTGCTCGATCACGCTCACGATCCGCTCCGCGATGGCCCTTGATCCCTTGACCGAGGGGTGAATGCGGTCCAATGCGTGAAAGCTCCGGTCGCCCGAGGGCACGAGCGTCCGGTTCGACAGGAGCCAAACCCCGTCCATGCCGCGCGCCATGAGCTCCACGCGGCGCTCCATCTCATCGCCCTCATCCCGGCAATGCTCGATGGGCGAGCCGAAGCCCGGCGAGCGCAGGTAGCCCACATACAGCACGCGCGCGCCATCGTCCCTTATGCGGGCCACGAGCTCCGGCAGGATCCCCGCATCGCCCTCGGGCGTGATCACGCGCGACATCCGCTCGCCGCATCCATCGCAGCCGCAGCCGAGCCACAGATCGTTGCCACCGCCATTGAGCACCACCCAGTCGTGGGCACCGGGCTCGTATTGCCGGCTGATCCCGCGCATCATCGCGCCGGTGAGCGCGTTGTTATCGACGTCCTCGCCCAATCTGCGCTCCACCCAGTTGGGCACCGCGCGGCCGGTGAGCACGTGGGTGGCCATCATCGAATCGCCCAGAAGCTGGATGCGGGGGCCGGTTTCCGCAGCAGCCGACCCGGCCCAGAGGGCGGCAAGAAAAATCACAAAACGCATGTTTCGTCCCTGCAAAACGCCCCGCCCACGTCTGTCTAGCGTAGGCGCGCCCGCTGTTTAAGACGCAATCACGCGAGGGCGCGCACGGGGCCGTCGAGAAGGGCCATGATGTCACTGAAATACCCGCCGGAGCGTGCCGGGCGCGTGGGGTCCGAGGTGAGCGCCACAGCGAGGCCCGCGCGGCGGTCCGCGGCGATGATCTGCCCGCCATAGCCGCGCCCCAGGGCCCAGCCCGAGCGGGAGAGGAACCAGCCGTAGCCATAGCCCAGCCCCGACCAGCGCGAGTGCGTGCGCGGCTCGAGCGAGGCCGCGATCCAGCGCTCGGGGATCACCTCCGCGCCGCCATGGCGGCCGCCATCGCGCAGGAGCGTGGCGATTTCGAGCATGGCGGTGGGGCGGAGCGCCATCTCGTTGCCGCCGAGGTAGTAGCCCTCCGGCGCGCGCGTCCAGGGCGGGATCTCGATGCCGAGCGGCCCGCCAAGCCGCTGCCGGGCCTGCGCCAGGAGGGAGCGGCCCGTGGCTTCCGCGAGTGCGGCGCCCAGCACGTGGGTGGAGCCCGTGGAGTAGAGGAGCGGGCCGCCCGGCGATGCCACGAAGGGGCGCGACAGCGCGTCCCGCACCCAGTTGGGAGAGCTCACCCAGCCGCCGTAATTCGCCCCCGATGTCCGCTCGAGCCCGGCGCGCAGCGTCACGAGGTCCTCGAGCGTGATCGCGCCCGCCCCCGCCGTTGCTCCGGAGAGAAGGCCAGGTGCCACTTCCGAGAGCGGCATCGTCACGCTCTCGATTTCGCCGCGGGCGATGGCCGCGCCGAGAAGGAGCGCCACGATGCTCTTGGAGACCGACTTGATGTTGGCTGGCCGCGCGAGCCCCGGGCCACGCGGCGCGGCGGCAAAGGCGAGCGTGTCACCGACCCGAACCTGGAGGGAGTGAAGCTGCGGCAGTTCAGCGATGGCCGCGGACAGGTCCTGCGCCCGGAGCGGGGCAGGGGCCGCGAGGGCGGCGGCGGAACCGGCAAGGAAAGCGCGACGAGAGATCATGTGTCTTAGCTGGGGGTAGGGCCCGACTTGCCAAGGCCCAAGGCGCTCACGAGCCCGTGGTCTCGGCCTCGATCATGTCCACTCGGGTGGCGTGGCGCCCACCCTCGAAGGCAGTGTCAAGAAAGGCATCCACGATCGCGAGCGCGAGCCCTTCGCCCACCACCCGCGCGCCGAGGCTGAGCATGTTGGCATCGTTGTGGGCCCGGATCATGGCCGCCGAGAACGTGTCGGCGCAGACCCCACACCGGATGCCCGGCACCTTGTTGGCGGCCATCATGATGCCCTGACCGGTGCCGCAGAGGATGATCCCGAGATCCGCGCCACCGGAGGCGACGCGCTCCGCCGCTGCCTTGCCGTGCACGGGATAATGCGTGCTCTCGGGCGTTTCGGGCCCGATATCGCGCACGTCATAGCCGCGCGCCTCGCAATGCCGCGCCACGGCCTGGCGGAGGTCGATGGCCGCGTGATCGGAGGAAAGTACGATGCGTCGTGTCATGGCGCTCCCCTACCGCCTTCCGCCGTCGGCGCAAGCCCCGATCGGCGCGGGGCACGGGCCTTCTTTGTGCCCCGTACCTCCCCCGGAGGGCCGCCGGAGGCATCCTCGGCCGGCCCGGGGCGCTGAGGGGCGCGGAGGCTTGGCTCAATGCGCCTCGGCCCAGTTCGCGCCCCGCCCGGCATCGACGACCAGCGGCACGTCGATCTTCACCGCGGGCATGGCGGCGTTCTCCATCACATCGCGCGCCACACCGATCAGATCGTCCACCGCGCCGTCCTCCACCTCGAAGAGCAGTTCGTCGTGGACCTGGAGCAGCATCTTCGCGGGCAGCTTTTCGATGGCGTCGGGCATGCGGACCATGGCGCGGCGGATGATGTCTGCGGCCGTGCCCTGGATCGGCGCATTGATCGCGGCGCGCTTGGCAAAGCCCGCCGTGGGCCCCTTGGCGTTGATCTCGGGCGTGTGGATGCGGCGGCCGAAAAGCGTCTCGACCCGCATGTGCTCCTTCGCGAAGGCCGTCGTGTCGGCCATGTACTGCTTGATGCCCGGGAAGCGCTCGAAATAGCGGTCGATGAAGCCCTGGGCCTCGTCCCGCGGAATGCGCAGGTTCCGCGCGAGGCCGAAGCCCGAGATGCCGTAGATCACCCCGAAATTGATCGCCTTGGCCTGCCTGCGCACCTCCGGCGTCATCTCGTCGAGGGGCACGTCGAACATCTCGGAGGCCGTCATGGCGTGGATATCGATGCCTTCCTCGAACGCTTTCTTCAGGGCCGGGATATCCGCGATATGGGCGAGGATGCGGAGCTCAATCTGGGAATAGTCGAGCGCCACCAGCGTCTTGCCGTCCTCGGCGACGAAGGCCTCGCGGATCCTGCGGCCCTCCTCCGTGCGGATCGGGATGTTCTGCAGGTTGGGATCGGTGGAAGCGAGCCGCCCGGTATTGGCGCCCGCGATGGAATAGGACGTGTGCACGCGGCCCGTATCGGGGTGGATGTGCTCCTGGAGCGCGTCGGTGTAGGTCGATTTCAGCTTCGAGAGCTGCCGCCAGTCGAGCACGCGGCCTGGCAGGTCATGTTCGGTGGCGAGGTCCTCGAGGATATCCGCGCCAGTGGAATACTTCCCGGTCTTGCCCTTCTTGCCACCCGGCAGGCTCATCTTGTCGAAGAGGATTTCGCCCAGCTGCGCGGGGGAGCCCACGTTGAATTTCTCACCTGCGAGCTCGTGGATCTCGTCCTCGAGCGCGGCCATCTTCTGGCTGAACGCGTTCGACATTCGGCTCAGCGTGTCGCGGTCCACTTTCACGCCCGTCTGCTCCATCTCCGCCAGCACCGGAACGAGCGGGCGCTCCAGCGTTTCGTAGACGGTTGTGACGCGGCTGCGGTGCAGCTTCGGCTTGAACTCCTGCCAGAGGCGCAGCGTGACGTCGGCGTCCTCGGCGGCATAGCGCGTGGCCTCCTCGATGGGCACCTGATCGAAGGTCTTCATGTTCTTGCCGGAACCCAGCAGCGTCTTGATCGGGATCGGCTGGTGCCCGAGGTAGCGCTCGGCGAGCGTGTCCATCCCATGATTGTGGTGTCCGGCATTAAGCACGTAGCTCATCAGCATCGTGTCATCGATGGGCGCAAGCGCGACGCCGTACTTTGCGAAGATCTTCGCGTCGTACTTCATGTTCTGCCCGATCTTCACGATGGCGGCGTCCTCGAGCATGGGCTTGAGCGCCTCGAGCGCCGCGTCGAAATCAATCTGCCCCTCGGCCAGCGCGTCGCTGCCAAAGAGATCGTCCCCGCCCTCCTTGTGCGTAAGCGGCACGTAACAGGCGCGGCCCGGCTCCACGCAGAGGCAGATGCCCACGAGATCCGCACGCATCTCATTCAAGGCCGTCGTCTCTGTATCCACCGCCACATAGCCCCGCTCGTAGACCTGCGCGATCCAGGCCTCCAGCGCTTCCAAGTCACGCACGGTCTCGTAGGCGTCGGGGTCGATGGGGACCTGCTCGGCGGGGGTCTCATCCTCGGCCGTCGCGGGCTCGGGGATCGTGGGGGCCTCCACGCCCAGCGCCTCGGACATGCGGCGTGAGAGCGTGCGGAACTCCATGCGCGCGAGGAACTCCATGAGTGCCTCGGCTTCGGGCTCCTTCACCTCGAGACTGTCGATCTCGTAGTCGAGCTCCATGTCGCAATCGAGCTGCACGAGCTTTTTCGAGAGCTCGATCTGCGCGCGGTGCTCGATCAGCGTCTCGCGGCGCTTGGGCTGCTTGATCTCCTCGGCGCGGTCGAGAAGCTCCTCGAGCGAGCCGAACTCGTTGATGAGGAGGGCCGCGGTCTTGATCCCGATCCCCGGCGCGCCGGGCACGTTGTCGACGCTATCGCCCGCCAGGGCCTGCACGTCCACGACGCGCTCGGGCCCCACGCCGAACTTCTCCTCGACGCCTTCGCGGTCGATGCGCTTGTTCTTCATGGCATCGAGCATCTCGACGCCGCCGCCCACGAGCTGCATGAGGTCCTTGTCCGACGAAATGATGGTGACACGCCCGCCCGCGTCCCGCGCCTTCACGGCCAGCGTGGCGATGATGTCGTCGGCCTCGTAGCCCTCCTGCTCCAGACAGGCGATGTTGAAGGCCACGGTGGCCTCGCGGGTGAGCGGGATCTGCGGGCGCAGGTCCTCGGGCATCTCGTCCCGGTTGGCCTTGTACTGATCGTACATGTCGTTGCGAAAGGTGTGGGAGCCCTTGTCGAAGACGACGGCGCAATGGGTGGGCGCGTCGGCGCCGGTATTGGCGGCGATGTAGCGGCGCAGCATGTCGCAGAAGCCCTGCACCGCGCCCACTGGCAGCCCGTCCGATTTCCGGGTGAGCGGGGGCAGCGCGTGGAACGCGCGGAAGATGAAGGCGGAGCCGTCGATCAGATGCAGGTGGTGGCCTTTGCCGAATGCCATGGATCGGGTCCCTTCTTCTCGCTTGCGGTGTGTTCTGCCATTGCGGGCCATGGTAGGCCAGCCCCGCCCGTGCTCAACGTCTCAGCCCGCCTCGGGACGACGCGGGAATTATCGGCCGCGCCGGGCCAGCGTTCACCAGATATTAGCCCCCGCGCGCCAACAAGGCGCCATGTCCGGCCTTCTTTCCCTGGCGCAGCATGTCGCGCGGCTCAAGGTGCTCGCCCTCGTGGCGGAGTACCGATTCCAGGGCGGGCGCATCGGCTTTTTCGCGATGCTGGCGGCCCATGGGCGCACGGCAGACGAGCGGGCGCATTACGCGCGCGCCGCCGCCGTGGCCCGGGCGCGGGCCGAGCTCGCCCATGGGGCCATGGTGGGGCGCGGCCCGGTCGACGGGTTCGAGGACGAGGCGGTGGACTGGTCGCGAGGGCACGTGGCGCGCTCCGATGGGCTCGCGGAGCGCGTGGCGGCCTTCCACGGCACGCTCGACGCGGCGCTCGGGCTCTCCGAGGGGGACGTGCCCGGCGCGGTCATCGACTACCTGCTCGATGTCACCGACCGAGCCGGTGCGCTCTTCGGAGATCGCTACACCGCGCTTCTCCTGCAGATGGAGGCCGACCTCGAGGAGGTGAATGCCGCGCGGGCCGCAAGCTCCGTGGGGGCCGCGCACCAGGCGCGGGAGGCCATGGCCCGGATCGACGGGATCAGCCGCTCGGTGCGCCTGATCTCGCTCAACGCCGCCGTGGAGGCCGCGCGGGTGGGTGATGCCGGGCGCGGCTTTTCCGTCATCGCCGCTGAGATCAAATCGCTGGCGGAGGCCATCGCCGATGCCTCCCGCGCGGCGGGGAGCTCCATGGGCGACCTCGAGGGGCTGGCCCGGGTGTGAGCGCCCACGCCGCCTGCGCGGCGGCTGCCTCTAGCGTCCGAGCATCCTGTGTGTGGCTGAGCCCTCCGCTTGCCGAGCCGCCGGGCCGGGGCTAGATGCGCGCTATGGATAAAGGCCCCCTCACCGCCGCCGACGCCCATCTCTCTCCTGCCGCGGCCGCACCGCGCCACGCGATCGAGATTAAGGGCTTGCGCAAGACTTATGCCGCCTCCGGGCAGGACCCGGCGAAGGAAGCGCTGAAGGGCGTGGACCTCAAGATCCCGGCGGGATCGGTCTTCGGGCTACTCGGGCCTAACGGGGCTGGCAAATCCACGCTGATCAACATCCTCGCGGGCCTCGTGACGAAGACCGCGGGCGAAGTGCGGATCTGGGGCTTCGACCAGGACCGCAACCCGCGGCAATCACGAGCAGCCATCGGCGTCATGCCCCAGGAGCTCAATCTCGACGCCTTCTTCACCCCGCGCGGCTCGCTCGACGTGCAGGCCGGGCTCTATGGCGTGCCTCGGCGGGAGCGCCGGACCGAGGAGATCCTCGAGATGGTGGGGCTCTCCGCCAAGGCAGACGCCTATGCGCGCTCGCTCTCGGGCGGGATGCGGCGCCGGCTCCTCCTGGGCAAGGCGCTTGTCCACCGGCCCCATATTCTCGTACTCGACGAGCCCACGGCGGGTGTAGACGTGGAACTGCGCCAGATGCTCTGGGGCAATATCCGCCGTCTCAACGCCGAAGAGGGCACGACGATCATCCTGACCACGCATTACCTCGAGGAAGCCGAGGAGATGTGCGACGAGATCGCTATCGTCGGCGACGGCAGCGTGATCGCGCAGGACAGCACAGAGGCCCTGCTCGGGCGGCTCGACACGAAGTCCATGGTGGTGCGGGGGAAAGGCATCTCCGCCGTGCCCACGCTGCCCTCGGGGGTGCGTGGTGAGGTGAAGGAGGGGGCGCTCCATCTCTCCTGGCAGCGGAGCGCTGTGGAGGTCGCAGACATCTTCGAGGCGCTGGCCCATGCAGGCATCCGCGCCGCTGATGTAACGACCGAGGAGCCCCATCTCGAGGAAGTCTTCCTGTCACTCACGCGGAAGGGCGACTGAGACGATGGGACCTGCGCGGGAGCTGTCCCGCGCTAGAGGCTCCAGAGAACGGCGCCTGTTGCCAGCGTCGCGAGGACGAGAAGCGACGTGATCGCCGTGAAGGAGCGTCGGCCATGGGCGGCGGCGTCCTGCGTGGAGAAGCTCTCGCGGGTCTTGCAGGCCTGCCGCCAGGCGACAACGAAGACGAAGAGCGCGAGCGTGAGAAAGAGGCTCGCGACGGCCTTGGCGGCCCAGGTGGGCTCCGTGGCCGAGAAGACCGCGCGCAGGCCGAGCGCGACGCCCACCGCGCCGAGGCCGAACCCGTTGGAGCTGTTGAAGGTGCGTTCCATGGCGAGAACGGTGCGATCCTCGGCCCAATCGGTGCGCTCCTCGGCGAGGATGGTCTTGTTTTCGCTATCCGCCATACCTGGGAAGGTAGGGGCTGGCGCGCTTTTGTCAGCTTGGGGACGCGCGGGCCGTCGGGCGTCCCACCCGCCCACCCCCGCCCGCCGACCCGCGCGCACGGGGCCTCCACACGGCGCGGCGTCGGGCGGTGTGCGCGTGGCGATGATGGGGGACAGCGGTGCTCTGCTCCTGCCCAAAGGTGTCGGACTGGACGCTCTTGGTCATGGGGAGTGGCTGGGTGAGAGATTGGACACGACCCGTACGGGGCTCGTTACGGCTGCTTCCTTCCGGACCTGACCGGGTTGGCGAGGCGCACGCCCGCACCAACCTCTCGAGCGGTGATGTAATCGCCTCCCCTTTGGGATGCAAGGCGCTGGGCACGGGGGGACGGGCGCGCTAGGTGGCCGCGAACGACGCGAAGGAGACAGTCATGCGCGATGCAGAAGCAGTGACATTCGGCGGGTCGGGGCTTGACCGCGCGGCCGAGCTCCGGGGCGTGCCGGAGCTGCCTCCGGGCCGCGCCATCGTGCTCTGGCGCGGCAAACCGGCGCTGGGCGAGGACGGGCGTCTCGTGCGCGTGGACGCCGCGCACGCGCTGCGCCGCCATGCCCCGGCGCCGATCCTGCTCGGGCGCGAAGAGGATGGCACGCTCATCGAGGCGATCGACATCTCCGCCTGGGAGCCTGACGGCGTCGATGCGTCCGCGCTCACCGGCTTCTCGGACCCCTCGCTCCAACGGCATCCCGAGCTGCCCGAGGGGGCCTTCACGGAGCTGCGCATGGCCATGACCAAGCTGAGCGCCCGAGACGCGGAGCTCGCGGCCACGGCGCGCGGCCTTTTCGAATGGCACCGTACTCACGGCTTCTGCGCCCGCTGTGGCGCGCGCTCGGACATGGCACAGCATGGTTGGCAGCGGCTTTGCCCGGCCTGCGGCGCGCATCATTTCCCGCGCACCGATCCCGTGGTCATCATGCTGGTGCTGCGCGGCAATTCCGTGCTCGTGGGGCGCTCGCCGGGCTGGCCCGAGGGGATGTTTTCGCTGCTGGCGGGCTTCGTGGAGCCTGGCGAGACGCTCGAGGCGGCGGTGCGCCGCGAAGTCTTCGAAGAGACACGCGTAGAGATCGGCGAGGTGGGCTACCTCGCGAGCCAGCCCTGGCCCTTTCCGGCCTCGCTCATGTTCGGCTGCATCGCCGAGGCGACCTCCGAGGAGATCACCATCGACCCGGAGGAAATCGAGGAGGCGCGCTGGGTCACTCGGGAGGAGATGGTGGAGGCCATGGCGGGCCGTCACCCGGAGATCACGGGCGCCCGCAAAGGCGCCATCGCGCACTTCCTGATCGCGCGCTGGGTGGCTGACAGGCTCGATTGAGCGTAGTATGCCCGCCGAAACGACGCCGCAGAGCGCAGCCAATGAGACGAGGCAGAGATGAAACTTTCGAGCAGAGAGGACGTGGCCCTCCCCATCGCCGCGATGTTTCGCGCGGTGAGCGATTTCGAGGTCTTCGAGCGACGGGTGCTCCGGCGCGGCGCCGACATTTCCCGCACCGATCCCGAAAGCGGCCCCGGCAAGGGCTCCACCTGGGAGGCGCGATTCCAGTTTCGCGGCCGCGAGCGCGACCTCACCGCCCGGGTCACCGAGTTCGACGCGCCGAGCCTGATCGGCGTCACCTCCATCTCCGGCGGATTGAAGGGTGATTTTACGGTCTCGCTCGTGGCGCTCACCCCGCGAAAGACGCGCATGATCGTGGGGCTCGATCTCACGCCCAACAACCTTTCTGCGCGGCTCTTCGTACAGTCGCTCAAGCTGGCGAAATCCACGATTTCCAAACGGTTCGAGACGGCCGTGGCCGATTACGCCCGCGGGCTCGAACGGAGCCACGCCGAGGCGGAGGCGCGCGCCGCGCTCTCCTAGCGATCCCGGCGGGGATCGGCGGGATAGGTGCCCAGGACTTCGAGCATGTCGGTGAAGAAGCCGAGCTCCTCCAGCGCGAGCTTGACGTTGTCATCGCCCGGATGTCCCTCCACGTCGGCGTAGAATTGCGTCGCCGTGAAATGCCCGCCCACCATGTAGCTTTCGAGCTTCGTCATGTTCACGCCCGCCGTGGCGAAGCCGCCCATGGCCTTGTAGAGAGCGGCGGGGATATTGCGGACCTGGAAGACGAAGGTGGTGATCATCCGTTCGGCGCGCCGGGTCATGTCGGCATAGGGCGCCATGAGGAGGAACCGCGTGGTGTTGTTGGCGTCGTTCTCGATCCGCTCGGCCAGGGGTGCGAGGCCGTAGATCTCTCCCGCGAGCGACGAGGCGAGCGCGGCCTGCGCGGGGTCGCCGCGCTCGGCCACCTCCATGGCCGCGCGGGCATTGTCGGAGGCGATGCGCGGCGCGATCCCGTTGGCCTTCAGGAAGTCCGAGCATTGCGGCAGGATGACAAGATGCCCGTGGGCCTCCCGCACGTCTGCAATGGACGCGCCCGGCACGCCGAGTAGGCTGATCTCCACCCGCACGAAGGTCTCGGCGATGATGTGGAGCCCGCTCTCGGGCAGGAGCCGGTGGATATCGGCCACGCGGCCATAGGTGGAGTTCTCCACCGGCACGATGGCGAGCTGAGCCGCGCCGGATTTCACCGCCTCGATGACATCCTCGAACGTGGCGCAGGGCAGGGGGGTGTGACCGGGCCGGACGGTCAGGCAGGCCTGGTGCCCGTAGGCCCCGAGTTCCCCCTGGAAGGCGATGTGTTTATCGGGCGCGGCAACCATGGCGCTAGCCTTCCTTTCCTTGCGGTCAACGGCATCAGGGCGTTTGGTCGCGGGCTCTACACCTTGCCGCGTGCGGCGCAAAGGCGATAGACCCGGGGCACCATTGTACACCACGGAATGCGACATGCTCGACACGATGACCATGACCAAGGCGACGGCTGCCCTGTGCGGATCGCTCCTTGTCTTTCTCCTGGGCGCCTGGGCGGCGGAGGAGATCTTTCACATGGGTGGGCATGGCCATCACCACGAACAGGCCTACTCGATCGAGGTGCCTGAAAGCGGTGAGGGCGAGGTCGTAGAAGAAGGCCCGTCGGTCGCGGAAATGCTCGCCTCCGCCGATGCGGCCAAGGGTGAGAAGGTCTTCAACAAGTGCCGCGCCTGCCACCAGCTCGCCGCCGGCGAGAACGGCACGGGCCCGCATCTTTATGCCGTGGTGGGCCGCGATATCGCCGTGGTGGACGGCTTCGGCTATTCCGGCAACCTGACCCAGAACGGCACGGTCTGGACCGCTGAAAACCTCTGGGCCTTCCTGGAGAACCCGAAGGGCTTCGCGCCGGGCACGTCCATGAGCTTCTCCGGGCTTCCGAAGCCTGCGGATCGGGCCAATCTGATCGCCTACCTTGAGACCATCGGCGGCTAACGCCGACCCGTTTGAGATCACCGCCCGGTAAATGGGCGGTCACAAACGTATCAGCGCCCCGCCGGGGCGCTTTGTATTCGACATCGCTACAATTACGTTATTTTGTGTCGCGAACGCCTTGGACCGCGAAAGAGGATGTCACCCATGCGCCAGCCGCCCCGCCGCCCCAGAGCCATTGCCAAACACCGGGAAGAGGTCCGTGGGCCATGGCTGAAAGCGGGGCTTCTGGGGCTGGGTCTCATCGCTGCGGCCGGGCTCGTGCGCGCCGAGGGCCATGAGGAGGTCACGATCTCCCATGGCTACAGCTTCTTCGGGGATCTGGCCTATCCCGACCCCGATTTCTCGCATCTGAGCTACGTCAATCCCGATGCGCCCAAGGGTGGCGAGATCAGCATCTGGGCTCAAGGCACCTTCGACAGCTTCAATCCCTACACGCGCAAGGGCAACAACGCGGCCCTGTCCGGGATCGGCGACGAAAGCTTGCTGACCACCTTCGCCGATGATGCCACCTCCACCTACTGCTTCCTCTGCGAGACGCTCGAATACCCGGAGAGCCAGGAGTGGGTGATCTTCAACCTTCGACCGGAAGTGACGTTCTCGGACGGCACGCCAGTGACGGCCGATGACTACGTGTTTTCGTTCAACGAGCTTCTGACGAACGGCATCCCCTCGTTCCGCGCGGCCTTCGGCGCGTTCTTCGAGGACGTCGAGGCGCTCGATACCCACCGGCTCAAGGTCAACTTCAACCCCGAGAGCCCCATCCGCGACCGTATCGAGACGGCGGGCATCTTCTTTCCCATGTCCCAGGCCTGGTACGAAGAGAACGAGACCACCATCGATGCCACGCGCAACGCGCCGCATCCGGGCACTGGCGCCTACGTGCTCGAAAGCTTCGATTTCTCCCGCCAGATCATCTACGCGCGGAACCCGGATTACTGGGGCAACGATCTCAACATCAACCGCGGGCGGCAGAACTTCGACCAGATCCGCGTGGAGTATTTCGGGGATTCGACCGCGGCCTTCGAGGCCTTCAAGGCCGGCGCCTATACCTTCCGGACGGAGAATACCTCCCGTCTCTGGGCCACGGGCTACGAGTTTCCGGCCCTCGAGGACGGCTTCGTCGTGCGCGAGGCGCTGCCCGACGGCTCTCTCGGCCGCAACCAGTCCTTCATCATGAACCTGCGCCGCGAGAAATTTCAGGATGTGCGTGTGCGCGAGGCCGTGCGCCTCATGTTCAACTTCAACTGGTCCAACGAGTCGCTCTTCTTCGGCCTCTACGAGCGCCCGTCGAGCTTCTGGGAATTCTCCGAGAACCAGGCCACCGGTCTGCCCAACGCGGCCGAGCGTGCGATCCTCGAGCCCCTCGCCGAGGAGGGCCTGATCGACGCCGCCCTCATCACAGAGGAGCCCATCATTCCGCCGGCGTCCGGCGCGCGCCAGTTCGACCGCAGGAATGCCGGCGCGGCCCAGGCGCTTCTCGACGAGGCCGGCTGGATGGTGAACCCCTCCACCGGGCTCCGCGAGAAGGATGGCGAGGTCCTCGAGATGGTCTTCCTCGAGAGCTCGCCCAGCTTCGACCGCATCATCAACCCCTACGTCGAGAACCTCCGCAATATCGGCATCGACGCCAAGCTCGAGCGCGTCGACCCCGCCCAGGAGCAGGAGCGCACGCGGGTCTATGATTTCGACATCACGACCATGGGCTGGTCACTGGGTTACGAGCCCTCTACGGGCCTGCGCCAGTGGTTCGCTGGCGAGCTGAAAAACGAAAGCTCCCGCAACCTCGCGGGCGTCGACGATCCTGCCGTGGACCGCATCATCGAACTCGTGGTGGCCGCCGAGACGACCGAGGAACTCCAGACCGCCGTGCGCGCCCTCGACCGCGTCCTGCGCTCCATCAGGTTCAACGTGCCGCAATGGCAGAACACCGAGCACTGGGTCGCCTATTGGGATCAGTACGGCCGCCCGGATCCGCTTCCGCCGCTGGCCCTCGGACAGCTCGATTTCTGGTGGTACGACGCCGAGAAGGCGCAAGCCCTCCGCGACGCCGGCGCGCTCTAGAGACCCATGTCCGCCTATATCCTCCGACGTCTGCTCCTGGTGATCCCCACGCTGTTCGGCGTGATGCTCATCAACTTCGCCCTCGTGCAATTCGTGCCCGGCGGGCCAGTGGAGCAGGTCCTCGCGCAGCTTGAGGGAGAGGGGGATGTGCTCGCGGGCTTCACCGGCAACGACGACCCGATCGATGCCGGCGCTGAGAGCGAATATGCCGGCTCTCGCGGCCTGCCGCAGGAATTCATCGAGGAGCTCGAGCGCGAATTCGGCCTCGACAAGCCGCCCTTCGAGCGCTTCCTGCTCATGATGGGCAACTACATCCGCCTCGATTTCGGGGAGAGCTACTTCCGCGATATCGAGGTCATGGCCCTCGTGGCCGAGAAGCTCCCCGTCTCGATCTCGCTCGGGCTCTGGTCCACCGTGCTGATCTACCTCGTGTCGATCCCCATGGGCATCCGCAAGGCTGTCCATGACGGCTCGAGCTTCGATACCTGGACGTCCGTCGCCATCATCGTGGGCTACGCGATCCCCGGTTTCCTCTTCGCGGTGCTTCTCATCGTGCTCTTCGCGGGGGGCTCGTATCTCCAGATCTTCCCGCTCCGAGGACTGACCTCGGACAATTTCGAGGAGCTGAGCGCGCTGGGCAAGGTGGCCGATTATTTCTGGCACATCACGCTGCCAGTCGTGGCGTCCTCCATCGCGGGCTTTGCCACGCTCACACTGCTCACGAAGAACTCCTTCCTCGACGAGATCAACAAGCAATACGTGATTACCGCCAAGGCCAAGGGCCTGTCGGAAAAGCGCGTGCTCTACGGTCACGTCTTCCGCAACGCGATGCTCATCGTTATCTCGGGCTTCCCGGCGCTCTTCATCGGGATCTTCTTCGGGTCCTCGCTCATCATCGAGGTGCTCTTCTCGCTCGACGGGCTGGGGCGCCTCGGCTTCGAGGCGGCGCTGGAACGCGACTACCCGGTTATCTTCGGCACGCTTTTCGCCTTCGGGCTCGTGGGTCTCGTCGTCGGCATCCTCAGCGATCTCATGTATGTCCTCGTGGATCCCCGCATCGACTTCGAGAGGAGGGGCTGACCATGGCGCTGTCTCCAATCAACCGACGTCGCTGGCAGAACTTCCGCGCCAACAAGCGGGCCTACTGGTCGCTCGTCATCTTCATGGTCCTCTTCACGCTCTCGCTTTTCGCGGAGTTTCTGGCCAACGACAAACCCATCCTCGTGAACTATCGTGGCGAGTACCGGACGCCCATCTTCTCGTTCCACAGCGAGCAAAGCTACGGCGGAGACTTCGCGACCGAGGCGGTTTACCGCGACCCGGAGGTGCAGTGCCTCATCCAGTCGGGCGGGGTGGCCGATGATTGCTTCGACGACCCGCTGGGCACGATCGAGCTTATCGAGGGCGATGCCTACAGCCATCCGGACTTCGTGGAGGGCTGGACGATCTGGCCACCCATCCGCAATTCCTTCGACAATTCCGTCGACCGCCCCGGTGCCGCGCCGCTGCCGCCCAACGGGCAGAACCTGCTCGGCACCGACGACACCAAGCGCGACGTGCTCGCGCGGGTGATCTACGGCTTCAGGCTTTCTATTGTCTTCACGATCATGGTGACCACGGCGGCCTCCATCATCGGCATCATAGCTGGGGCGGTGCAGGGCTATTTCGGCGGCTGGATCGACCTCGGTTTCCAGCGCTTCCTCGAGATCTTCTCGGCGGTGCCATCGCTCTACATCATTATCATCCTCTTCGCGATCTTGGGGCGAAGTTTCTGGCTCCTCGTCATACTCAGTATCTTCTTCGGCTGGCCCGCGTTGACGGGCGTGGTCCGGGCGGAATTCCTGCGCGCGCGGAACTTCGAATATGTCCGCGCGGCGCAGGCGCTGGGCGTCTCGAACTGGACGATCATGTTCCGCCACATGCTGCCGAATGCCATGGTAGCCACGCTCACGCTGCTGCCCTTCATCGTGACGGGCACGATCGGCGCATTGGCCTCGCTCGATTTCCTCGGCTTCGGCCTGCCCTCGTCTGCACCGTCTTTGGGGGAGCTCACGCTCCAGGCCAAACAGAACCTGCAGGCGCCGTGGCTCGGCTTCACGGCCTTTTTCACCTTCGCGATCATGCTCTCGCTCCTCGTCTTCATCTTCGAGGGCGTGCGAGACGCGTTCGATCCCCGTAAGGTCTTCGTGGCCGGCGGCGCGGTGACCGAGACCGACCCGGTGGTCCAACCCGCCCGCAAGGAAGCCGCAGAGTGACGACGCCCGCATCGCTCCGGCGCGCATGCGCCATGCCCGACCTCCCCCCTGGGAGGGCATCCGCAGGTATCGCGGTTAGAATCGGCCTGGGATTTGACGCGGGACAGGCGCTTCAGACCGACATCGCATGCCCCCCCGAGGTCGGGCACGACCCATGCGCGCCGAGGCACACGTCATGACCTCCGTCCTCGAAGTCTCCAACCTCCAGGTTGCTTTTGGGTCCTCTGAGGCGGTCAAAGGTGTCAGCTTCAAGATCGAGAAGGGCGAAACCGTCGCACTCGTGGGCGAGAGCGGGTCCGGCAAATCCGTCACCGCACTCTCCACCGTCTCCCTTCTGGGTTCCAACGCCCGCGTGGCGGGCTCAGTGCGCTACAGCGGCGAAGAGCTCGTGGGGATGAGCGAGCGCGAGCTCATGCGCATCCGCGGCAACGACATCAGCTTCATCTTCCAGGAGCCGATGACCTCGCTCAACCCGCTCCACACGCTCGAAAAGCAGCTCACCGAGAGCCTCGCGCTGCACCAGGGCGTGCAGGGAGAAGAGGCGAGGGCGCGGGTGCTTGACCTGCTGAACAAGGTGGGCATCCGGGACGCCGAGAGCCGCCTCACGGCCTATCCGCACCAGCTGTCGGGCGGGCAGCGGCAGCGCGTGATGATCGCCATGGCGCTGGCCAACGGGCCCGAGCTCCTCATCGCGGACGAGCCCACAACGGCGCTCGACGTCACGATCCAGGCGCAGATCCTCGAGCTCCTCGCCGAGCTCAAGCGCTCCGAGGGCCTCTCCATGCTCTTTATCACCCACGACCTCACGATCGTGCGCCGGTTCGCCGACCGGGTCTGCGTGATGAAGGACGGGCTCATCGTGGAGGCCGGGCGCACGGCGGATGTCTTCGACGCGCCCGAGCACCCCTACACCCAGAAGCTCCTGAACGCAGAGCCCACGGGCCAGCCCGCGCCGGTGCAGAGCGAGGCCCCGGTCGTGGCGGAAACCGAGAACCTGAAGATCTGGTTTCCCATCCAGCGTGGTTTCCTCAAGCGCACGGTGGGCTACGTGAAGGCGGTAAACGACGCCACGCTTTCGGTCCGTGCGGGCGAGACGGTGGGGATCGTCGGCGAGAGCGGCTCCGGCAAGACGACGCTCGCGCTCGCCATCATGCGCCTCATCGGGTCCGAGCATCGCATCAGCTTCCTCGGGCGCGACATCCAGGGCCTCAGGCCCCGGCAGATGCGCCCGCTCAGGAAGGACATGCAGATCGTTTTCCAGGACCCGTTCGGCTCCCTCTCGCCGCGCATGTCGGTGGCCGAGATCGTGGCCGAAGGCCTCGGCGTCCACGGCGTGGAAAAGGGACAGCGCCCGCGAGACATGGTGGCCGCGATCCTCGAGGAAGTGGGGATAGACCCGGCCTCCATGGACCGCTACCCCCATGAATTCTCCGGTGGCCAGCGCCAGCGCATCGCCGTGGCCCGTGCGATGATCCTGCGGCCCAAGCTCGTCATCCTCGATGAGCCCACCTCCGCCCTCGACATGACCGTGCAGAGCCAGATCGTGGATCTCCTCCGCGGCCTCCAGGAGCGCTACGGGCTCGCCTATCTCTTCATCAGCCATGACCTGAAGGTCGTGCGCGCATTGAGCCACAAGGTTATGGTGTTGAAGGACGGGGACGTGGTCGAGGCTGGGACGGTCGATCAGATCTTCGACGCGCCGCGCACGGATTACACGCGTGCGCTCATCTCCGCGGCATTCGAACTGAGCGACGAGGTCGCCTGACCCGCATGCCCCGGTCGCAGGGCAGCGCCGCGAATTTTTGCAAAAAATTGTGGCTCTCGGTGGCTCAGCCCGGGCCCATCATGAAGCATTGCGTGCCTCGGGCCTGCAAACGACGGCAGGCGATGTCGGCGCTGTCGCGCGTCATGCCCGCGAAATTCGCGTCAAAGCCCGCATTGTGCCGTACGACCTTGCGCAGTGTCCCGTCGAGCGTGGCCATCTCCGCCAGCGCGATCTGGAGGAGCGCGCGTTCCGCTGCGAAGCGGGACGGATAGCGCCCCACATTGATGCCCCACTGCTTGCCGCCGGAGGTGGAGGCGCGCGTGACGATCTCGGGCTCGGCCGCCGCTGCGGCGATCTCCGCCGGGCGCTTGCGCGGCAGGATGGAGCTCGCCACCGCCACGTCGGATCCGCTCTCGGCTGGCGCATTCTCCGTGGCCGTCTCCAGCGCTTCAAGGATGTCAGCCTTTGCCACCTTGAGCACCGGCGCAGCGGGCTCCGAGGAGCCCGGGCGGAGCTGTGGGCGCAGGCTCTTGCGGACAGCGGTCTGGATTCGCACGGTCTTGCCTCCGGTGCCGCCAGGGATGGCCTGCAGCACGGGCTTTCGGAGCGCCACGCGCGTGGGCGCGCGGTCAAAGCCCATGTCGAGGAGTTCCGCCACCCGCGCGTTGCGCGTGGCCGTGGAGCGGCCGCCGAAGACCGTGGCGATCACGCGCTCCTGCCCGCGCTCGGCGGAGGCCACGAGATTGAATCCGGCGGCCCGTGTGTAGCCCGTCTTGATCCCGTCGGCGCCGCGATAGGCGTTCAGGAGGCGGCGATTGGTGTTGTAGACCTCGGCAATCCCGGCATGGGTCGAGCGCCGCGAGAAGAGATTGTAGTATTGCGGATAGTCATAGAGCACGTGGCGGCCCAACGTCGTCATGTCCCGCGCCGTGCTCAGGTGCCCGTTTTCCGTGAGGCCGTGCGCGTTCTTGAAGGTGGTGCGCGTCATGCCCATGGCCTTAGCCGTGGCATTCATGCGCCGGGCAAAGGCCGCCTCGGAGCCGGAGATCGCCTCTCCGATGGCCGTGGCGGCATCATTGGCGCTTTTGATCGCGGAGGCGCGGATGAGATAGCGCAGCCGGATTTTCGAGCCCGAGCGCAGCCCGAGCTTCGACGGCGGCTCCGCCGCGGCCTTCCGCGAGATCGTCACCGGCGTGTCGAGCGTGATCTCGCCGCGCTCCACTGCCTGGAACGCGATGTAGAGCGTCATCATTTTCGTCAGGGAGGCGGGGTGGAGCCGGGTATCGGCGTTCCGTGAGTGAAGAACCTCGCCTGAGCGGGCATCGATCACCATGGCGGCGTAGGGTGCCGCCAGGGACTGACCCGCGTAAATGATACAAATGCACATGAGCCCGATGCGGGCTGCCTGAAAAAGACGCTTTATCACGTCACTGCCTCTATCTGCCTCGGGGCCGCAGGTTGTCCCGCGTGCCAATCACCTTTGCGAGGAGCCTAACACACGGACTCCATTGGCAGAACTGAAATTCGTGCCTGAATTGTGGCAATTTCAGGGCGTTTCGCGTGATATCTGGGGTCGCGGCGGCGCTTTGCCCCCAGATGTCCGATCGTGGCGGCTTTGTGGCGGGCATTCAGCCAAATTGTGTCAGGAGCTCCGGCAGCCGCTCTATGGCCTCCACGGTGTGAAACCGCGGGTGATCGGCGGGCGCATCGGCGGCTTCGAGCGCCCATTCGATCTCGAAGGGGATATGCGTGGCAAAGGCCCCGGCAGCGAGCGCGGGCAGGATGTCGGAGCGCATGGAATTGCCCACCATCATGGTGGCCTCCGCCCGGTCCCCGAGACAGCGCCGGTAGGTGCCCGTGTCCTTTTCCGAGACGACATGGACAGCATTGAAGAGATCGCCGAGCCCGGAGGCGGCGAGTTTCTCCTCCTGGTGCAAGAGGTCGCCCTTGGTGATGAGCATGAGGTGATAAGAGCCTGCCACCGCCTCCAGCGTGTCTGCGACGCCGGGCAGAAGTTCGACCGGATGGGCGAGGAGGTCGCGCCCACCCTCGATGATCTCGGAGATGACAGAGGCGGGCACGCGGCCCTCGCTCACCTCGATGGCGACCTCGATCATCGAGAGCGTGAAGCCTTTTACCCCGTAGCCGTAGCGTCCGAGGTTGCGCCGCTCGGTCTCCAGCATACGAGTATGGAGCGTGACGCGGTCGCAATAGGGGGAGAGCAGCCCCTCCACCCGCTCCTGTGTAAGTTGAAAGAACGTCTCGTTGTGCCAGAGCGTATCGTCGGCATCGAAGGCCAGCGTCGTGAGGCTGCGTTTCACCAAAATCCGTTTCCTTCTCGGGCCGGTCGCCGTTTGATCTTTCCATGCCAGCGCGCGGCCTTATATAACAGGGCCGAGCCGCAGAGGATGTCTTCGTGACCCGCATGATCGACCAGTGGAAAGCCGCAGCCGACGACGCCGAGGATGGTGATGCCGGTGTCGTGCTTGAGACCCGCACGAAGACGAAGAAGCCGCCGCTCTACAAGGTGCTGATCCTCAACGATGATTACACGCCCATGGAATTCGTAGTCATGGTGCTCGAGCGGTTTTTCGGGATGACCCATTCCCAGGCGTTCGAGCTGATGCTCACGGTCCACAAGAAGGGCGTGGCGGTCGTGGGCGTCTTCTCGCACGAGATCGCGGAGACGAAGGTGGCCCAAGTGATGGATTTTGCCCGCCGTCACCAGCACCCGCTGCAATGCACCATGGAAAAAGAATAGCGTGAGGCTTGGCCTCGCGCTGGACGAGGGGCTCGGGCTCGCCGGGCCCGTTCTTGTGCGCCATCCCGCGCTCGACACCGATCTCTCCGCGCTGCCGGGTTGCGTCATCGAGACGCCGGATATTCGCGTGGCGGAGCAGTTCGGCGCGACCCATGCGGTGAACCCCGAGGCCCACGCCGACTACGCCGCCGTCCTCGTCGTCCTGCCCCGTTCGAAGGACCTCGCGCGCGATCTCATCGCCACCTCCTTCGTGCTCGCGCCGCGCGTGCTCGTGGACGGGCAGAAGACCGACGGCGTCGACAGCCTCTGGCGCGCGTGCCGGGAGCGGGCCGAAGTGGAGGGCAGCGTGACGAAGGCCCATGGCCGCCTCTTCTGGATGACCGGAAGCGCGGAGTCCTTCGCCGATTGGCTCTACGTCCCGCCGGACGCCTACGGCTTCACGCTGGCGCCTGGCGTCTTCTCCGCCGACGGGATTGACCCGGGCTCCTACGCGCTGGCCGAGGTGATGCCGGAGCGGCTCTCGGGCCGTGTCATCGATCTCGGCGCGGGCTGGGGCTATCTCTCGGCGGTGGCCGAGGCCAGGGGTGCCGACGCTATCGACATGGTGGAGGCGGACGCCACGGCGCTCGCCTGCGCGGAGGCCAATACCCAAAACACCACGCCCCATTGGGCCGATGCCACGCGCTGGCAGGCCCCTGAGAAGGCGCAGCATGTCATCATGAACCCGCCCTTCCACGCCGGCCGCAAGGGCACGCCCGAACTGGGCCAGGCCTTCATCGCCACCGCCGCGCGGAGCCTCTTGCCCGGCGGCACACTCTGGATGGTCGCCAACCGCCACCTCCCCTACGAGGAGACCCTCGCGCGCCACTTCGGTCACGTGACGGAACTCGCCGGTCCCCCCGGCACCGAGGGCTTCAAGCTCTTCCAAGCCACCCGACCGAAGCGCTAAGGTCGCTCGACAAGCCAGATTCGGGACAGCCATGTCATTCTCCATAGCGGGTAAAACCGCCATCGTGACCGGGGCCGCCCACGGCGTCGGTCTCGCCATCGGGCAGCATTTCCTCGATGCCGGCGCCAATGTCATGTTCGCGGACATGGACGAAGACGCCCTCAAGGAGCAGATCGGCGATCTCGTGTCCGACACCTCCACGGCGCAGCTCTACGCCGGCGACCTGAGGGAAAAGCTCACCGTCGCCAATCTCGTCTCGGCCACGCTCGACGCCTTCGACGAGGTCAACATCCTCGTCAACGCCGCGCGCCAGGTGATCCCGTCGGACCCCACGGACCCCGATGACGAAAGCATGGCGCTCTGCCTCGAGCAGAATCTCATGTCCTCGCTGCGGCTGAGCCAGCAGGTGGCCAAGCGGATGATCAAGCAGGGCGAGGACAAGGACGGGAATATCGGCTCCATCGTCAACCTCAGCTCTATCGCCGCCCGCTTCACGCAGCCGGAGCTTCTCGCCTTTTCCGTCTCCACCGCCGCGCTCGACCAGATGACACGTTCGCTCGCCGTGGCCCTCGCCGATCACCGCATCCGGGTCAACGCCGTGGCCTTCGGCTCGGTCATGTCGTCCTTCCTTGAAGAGAAGATGGCCGAGCACAAGGATTACGGGGATACCATCCGCGAGGTGACGCCGCTCTCGCGCATCGCCTCCGCGCGGGAAGTGGCCGAAGCGGTGCAGTTCCTCGCCTCCGACGGGTCGGGCTTCATGACCGGCCAGATCATCACGGTCGATGGCGGGCGCACCCTCATCGACCCGGTCTCCGTCCCGGCCCACTGACCGGGACACTCACCCAGCACGCCGATTTCTTGTTCTGGATCAAGGCGGCGCGGGGCTGGCGAGGCCAGAGAGGCTCTGGTAACTGTCAGCGCAGGGAGACACGACCATGACCGAGATGTTTGACGACCGCAAAGTCAAAGCCGCCGCCTGGTTTCGCCGGCTGCGCGACGATATCGTCGCCGCCTTCGAGGCGCTGGAAGACACGCAGGAGACTGGCCCTTTCGCGGATCGGCCCGCGGGCCGCTTCGAGGTCACGGAGACCTCCCGTACCGCCGAGGATGGCTCGGATGCGGGTGGCGGCCTCATGAGCGTGATGCGCGGCGGGCGCGTCTTCGAGAAGGTCGGCGTCAACGTCTCTACCGTCTACGGCACGCTGGGGGCACGCGCGCAGGCCGCCATGGCCGCGCGAAAGGGCATTCCCGGCATGGCCGAAGACCCGCGCTTCTGGGCCTCCGGCATCTCGCTCGTGGCGCACATGCAGAACCCGCACACGCCGAGCGTTCACATGAACACGCGCATGTTCTGGACCCCCCATGCTTGGTGGTTCGGGGGCGGCTCTGATCTCAACCCGTGCATCGAGTACGACGAGGACACCGCCGATTTCCACCGCGTGCTGAAGGCCCATTGCGACCCGCACGGCGCCGACATCTACGACGAATACAAAGCCTGGGCGGACGAGTATTTCTACGTCCCCCACCGAAAGCGCGCCCGGGGCGTGGGCGGGATCTTCTTCGATGATCGCAACACTGGCGATTGGGAGGCGGATTTCGCGCTGACGCAGGATGTCGGTCGCGCGTTTCTTCCTGCCTATCTGCCGCAGGTCGAAAAGCACCGCGATCAGCCGTGGACAGAGGCCGACAAGGACGCGCAGCTCGTCCACCGCGGGCTCTATGCCGAGTATAATCTCGTCTACGACCGAGGCACCAAGTTCGGCCTAGAGACAGGGCATGATGCGAATGCCGTCCTGATGAGCCTGCCGCCCCTCGCGAAGTGGGCATGAAAAAGCCCCGGGCGTGAGCCAGCGCTCACCCGGGGCTTTTTCTGTTACTCAGAGACGCGTTACTCCGCTGCGATCGCCGCCGGAGATAGCTCCGCGAGCACGGGAGACAGTTCGGGATCATCGGCCGCGAGATGCAGCGTCGCGCGGAGCATGCCAGCCTTGGAGCCGCAATCGAAGCGGAGCCCGGAGAACTGGTAGCCCGCGAGGCCGAGGCTGCCTGCCCCACGTGAAATCGCGTCCGTCAGTTGGATTTCCCCGCCTGCGCCGGGCTCTTGGCTGCGCAGCGCGTCGAAGATGCTGGCATCGAGCACGTAGCGCCCGACGACTGCCTCGCGGCTTGGTGCCTTCGTCGGGTCTGGTTTTTCCACCATCCCCGTCGCGGTGAGCGTGCGGCCATCGCGGCCCGATACGTCGAGGATGCCGTATTTTTTCGTTTCTTCGAGCGGCACCTGCATGGTCGCCACCATGTGTCCAGCGGCGCAATCCTTGTAGGCTGCCACCATTTCTCCAAGAGCGGGTGTGCCGAGGATCAGATCGTCGGGCAGGAGTACGGCCACAGCGCCGTCGAGCACGTGGGGGGCGGCCTGTAGCACGGCGTGACCGAGGCCCAGCGGCTCATGTTGCATGCAGAAGATGACGTCGTCGTCCTGCGGGCAGAGCGCCGCATCCTTCAATTCCTCGGCGAGCGCCTCCTTGCCCTTCTCTCGCAGCGAGCGGCGGAGCTTCACGTCGTCCATCACGTGACGCTCGATGGAGGCTTTGTCCGGATGGCTCACGAAGATCATGCGCTCGATGCCCGCGTCGCGGGCTTCGTCGATAGCATATTGGATGAGCGGCGTATCGAGCACGGGGAGCAGTTCCTTCGGGGTCGCTTTTGTAGCGGGAAGGAAGCGTGTGCCCATGCCGGCAACGGGGAAGATGGCCGTACGAACTGTGCGGGTGTGGTCGGTGCTCATGCTCATGTGTTCCTCGTTTTTCTCGCTGCACTGCAACAATAGGGCAAGTAGCCTGAAAGTTCCGAAAACGACCTTCGGATGTCGCGGGTAAACATTCTGCTTGCCCAGAGACCATGCTTTTCGCTCAAATTTTGAGCATTTGGAGAATGGGCGGGCAGAAATTTCCGGGCGAAGGAACCCATTTTGCATATGCGGCATTAAGTGAGGGATCACACCGCACGACATTTGAGTCTGGCACCTTGGGGTGTCGCCGCTTGAGGGGAATTCATGAGGCATCAGCCATTTCCGGAACAACATCTGCCGTCGGAGGCACCGCGCTACGAGCGGGTCGCCGTGATCGGGGCGGGCTCCTGGGGCACCGCCCTCGCCGCCACGCTCGCCAATGCCGGAGTCGAGACGCGCATCTGGGGCCGGAAAGAGGCTGTGATCGACGAGATCAATGCTCACCACACGACACCCTTCCTGCCCGGCGTGGCACTCCCCTCGCGGCTGCGCGGCGTCCACGAGATGCGCGCGGCGCTGAGCGGTGCCGAGGCTGCCCTCATTGTGGTTCCCTCCCGCGCGATCCGCTCGGTCTCTCGCCAAGTGGCCGAATACGCGGACCCCGGCATCCCCATCGCCATCTGCGCCAAAGGCATCGAGGCGGAGACCGGCCTTCTGATGACACAGGTCGCCGAGGAAGAGCTGCCGGGCCATCCTATCGGCTGCGTATCCGGGCCCACCTTCGCGGTGGAGACAGCGCTGGGCCATCCCACCGCCGCCACCTGCGCGTTTCCCTTCTCCTACGCCGATCGCCTTAAGCCGCAGCACAGCCCCGCTGCGCGCCTTGCCGTCACGCTCACGACCGAAAGCTTCCGCACATATATCTCCGACGATCTCGTGGGCGTGGAGATCGGCGGCGCCGTCAAGAACGTCATCGCCATCGCCTGCGGGATGATGACCGGCGCAGGATTTGCCGAAAACACCCGCGCGGCCCTCATCACCCGCGGCCTCGACGAGCTCAAATCCCTCGCCGAGGCACTCGGCGGGCGGCGCGAGACGGTGACCGGCCTCAGCGGCATCGGCGACCTCGCGCTCACATGTTCTTCGCCCACGTCGCGGAACATGTCGCTCGGTCAGCAGTTAGGACAGGGCATTCCGCGCGCGGAATGCTTCGAGGGGAGGCCCGTCGTTGTCGAAGGTGAAGTGAACGCCAAGAGCGTGACCGACCTCGCCCGCTCCATCGGCGTCGCCATGCCCATCTGTGAAACGGTGCGCGCCATTCTCCATGACGGGGCCGAGCTCGGCCCCGCTTTCGCGGCCCTCTGGGCCAGACCGATCGAAGCCGAACCGAAAGCCATGGACGTGGCCTTCAATCACCCGGCCTCGAACGAAGACATAGCAACACTTGCAGAAAGGATCTCATGACCCGTCACGAGACATTCGACAGCCCCGCAACCGCCACCATCGCCGACAAGGATCTGGTCCTCGCCACCGATCTCGACGGCACCTTCCTCGGTGGCACCGACGAAGACCGCAAGAAGCTCTACCAGTTCATCGAGAGCAATCGCTCCCGCGTGGGCCTCATTTTCGTCACCGGCCGGGACCCGGGCTTCATCAATGATCTCGTCCGCAAGCGCGGCGTCCCGAAGCCCGACTACGTCGTGGCCGATGTGGGCACCACGATCGCGGAGATGGGCGATGATTTTCACCTGCGCCCGATTGATGCCCTCGAGGCGGAGATTTCAGAAAAATGGAACGAAGCCAATGCCCGCGTGCAAGCGGCGTTGCATCACACGAGCGGCCTCAAGCTCCAGAGTACCGGCTTCCGCTTCCGCGTGAGCTACGACATGGATCCGGGCCGCTTTGACAGCAAAGCGCTCGACATCGTCGCCGATCTCGGTCTCGACGCGCTCGTATCCGACGACAAATTCTTCGATGTTCTGCCCAAGGATGTCTCCAAAGGTCCGTCACTACTGCGTCTCCTGTCCCATCTCGGGATCCGCAACGAACGGGTGCTGGTCGCCGGTGACACGCTGAACGATCTTTCCATGCTCTCGCTCGGCCTGCCGGCCGTGGCCGTGGGCGGCTCCGAGCCCGCGCTCATCAAGGAGCTTGAGGGCCATGAGCATGTTCACATCGCCGAGGGGATCGGCGTAGCGGGCATCGCCGAAGCCATCATCAAGAAAGAGATGTTCAAACCCGCCTAAGGAGGCCGCCCATGTCGTCAGAGCTCGTCATCGTCTACCATCGGCAGCCTTACGAGGAGGTCGAGGAAAACGGGAAGATCGTCTTCAAGGAGAACAAGTCTCCAAACGGGATCGTCCCGACGCTGAAGAGCTTTTTCGGCAGTGTGGATCACGGGGCCTGGATTGCGTGGAAGCAATCCGAAGACCTCGAGAATCCGGACTTTGAGCGGAAGGTGGAGATCAAGGATGCCTACGGTGCCTACACAGTCTCCCGCCTTCCGCTCACGGCCGAGCAGGTGCGTGAATTCTACCATGTCACCTCGAAGGAGGCTTTCTGGCCGATCCTTCACGCGTTCAAGGAACGCTACAATTACGACCCGGTCGATTGGCCGAACTTCCAGGAAGTGAACCGGCGCTTTGCCGAGGCCGCCGCCGAAGAAGCGGCGCCCGGCGCGCTCGTCTGGGTCCATGACTACAATCTCTGGCTGGTGCCGGGTTACCTGCGCGAGCTGCGCCCGGATGTGCGCATCGCGTTCTTCCACCACACACCCTTCCCCTCGGCAGACATCTTCAACGTACTGCCGTGGCGAAAGGAGATCATCGGCTCGCTTCTCGCCTGCGATGACGTGGGCTTTCACATCCCGCGCTACGCGTCGAATTTCGTGAGTGTCGCCCGCTCCCTCTTCGATGTGGATGTGAGCGAGCGCATGCGCGTCCCGGCTAAGTGGATCAACGAGGGCACGGCCCTCACCGAACGCTTCGTGCCGACGCTGATCACGGGCGAGGCCCGCACCGTGGCCGTAAGCGTGACGCCCGTGGGCGTCGACACCGCCTTCATCGACGAGAACGCTCGCTCCGAGGAGACCGGCAGCGCGCTGGCGCGGCTCAAAGAGGATCTCGGCGGCCAACGCCTCATTCTCAGCGTCGGACGCACGGATTACACTAAGGGCGGTGTTCAGCAGCTCGAGAGCTTCGAACGGGTGCTGGAGCAGAACCCGGATCTGCGCGGGACGCTGCGCTTGATGCATGTTTCGGTCAGCGCCAATCGCGGCATGACGGCCTATGCCGAAATCCAGAACGAGATCGAAGCGACGGCGGGCCGGATCAATGGCCGCTTCGGCACGCTCGAGTGGCAGCCCGTGGCGCTCATTTCGCGGCCCATCCCCTTCGCGGAGCTCGTGGCCTATTACCGCGCGGCGGACGTGGCATGGATCACGCCGCTGGCCGACGGAATGAACCTCGTCTGCAAGGAGTTCGTCACGAGCCGCGTGGATGGCGACGGTGTCCTCGTCTTGTCCGAGTTCGCAGGGGCCGCCGTGGAATTGCCCGCGGCACTCGAGACGAATCCGTTCTCCCATCGCTCGCTCGACCGGGTGATCCTCCGCGCGCTTGAAATGCCGGAGACCGAGCGCCGCGAGCGGATGACCTCCCTGCGCACGGCTGTTCTGGGCAATGATGTGCGTGAATGGGGGCCGGGGACGCTGAAGCTCCGCGCGGCACCGCCGCCCCCCGATGCGCTGCAGGCCACTGAGGCCGCCTGATCGAGGAGGGGCCCCGCGGGGCCCTTTTTCATGTCTCCGTGTGCGAATGGGACCGGCTGCTGCGTCGCGCGTTTTGCTGCAGATCGCCGCCCAGGACTGGTTTACGCCGAGCGCACGGTCTCGATCATCAGCGCGACATTCTCGGGGTCCGCGTCCGGCGTGATGCCGTGGCCGAGATTGAAGATATGCGGACCATTGCGGAAAGCCTCCACGATGGCGCGGGTCTCGTCCACGAGCGCCTCGCCCCCCGTCACCATGTGGGAAGACGCGAGATTTCCCTGCACGCATCCATCAACCTGCACGTGCTGCGCGGCCCACTCGGCCGAGACGGAATTGTCGAGGGCCACGCAATCGGCCCCGGTCGCCTTGGCAAAGCCCACGTAACCGTCGCCCGCCTCGCGCGGAAAGGCGATGACCGGGATGCCGGGATGCCGCGCCTTGAGCGCCTGGGTGATCACCCGCGCAGGCTCCAATGCATACTTCTGAAAAGCCTCGCCTTTGAGCGATCCGGCCCAGCTGTCAAAGAGCTTCACCACCTCTGCGCCAGCGTCGATCTGGGCTGAGAGATACTCGATCGTGCCCTCCGTCAGCCGCGCCATGAGCGCGTCGAACACCTCCGGCGCCCCCTCGCGCAGCGCATGGGCCGGTGCTTGGTCCGGCGTCCCCCGGCCGGCAATCATGTACGTCGCCACCGTCCATGGCGCGCCCGCAAAGCCAATGAGCGTTGTCTCCTCGGGCAGTTCGCGCGACAGGATCCGCACCGTCTCGTAGACCGGCGCGAGGTGCTCATGGATATCATCCTTGCCCTTCAGCGCTGCCATGCCAGCGGCATCGGTGATCGTCGAGAGCCGCGGACCTTCGCCCGTCACGAACCAGAGATCCGCGCCAAGCGCCTGTGGCAGCAGGAGAATATCGGCAAAGAGGATCGCGGCGTCAAAGCCGTAGCGCCGGATCGGCTGGAGGGTCACCTCCGCCGCGAGGTCCGGCGTGTAGCACAGGGACAGAAAATCCCCGGCCTGCGCGCGCGTGGCGCGATACTCGGGGAGATAGCGGCCCGCCTGCCGCATCATCCAGATGGGCGGCGTGGCCTGCCGCTCGCCCCCGAGCGCCTTGAGGATCGTTTTCTCGGTCATGCGCATGTCTTTCATGGGGCGGCGGGCCTTTTGCAAGTGTCAACTTCAGATGACACTCTACTTGCCAGTCTCTCGCGACGCAATTAGGAAGGGGATATGAGTGATTTGTCCGCAGCATCCCCGCTCAAAATCGGCACGCGTGGCTCACCCCTTGCCTTGGCGCAGGCCCATGAGACGCGTGCGCGGCTCATGGCGGCCCATGAGCTGCCGGAGGAAGCCTTTGAGATCGTTGTCATAAAGACGACCGGGGACAAGATCCTCAACAGACCGCTCAAGGAGATCGGGGGCAAGGGGCTCTTCACGCGGGAGATCGAGGATGACCTCCTCGCTGGCCGTATCGACATCGCTGTGCACTCCATGAAGGACATGCCGACTTTGCAGCCAGACGGGCTGGTGCTCGACTGCTACCTGCCGCGCGAGGACGTGCGGGATGCGTTCGTCTCTCTGGGCGATCATTCCCTCGCCGATCTGCCGCGCGGCGCGCGTGTCGGATCCTCCTCGCTGCGCCGCCGGGCCCAGCTTCTGAGTTACCGGGGCGATCTCGAGGTGGTGGAGTTTCGCGGCAACGTACAGACACGCCTGAAGAAGCTGGAAGACGGTGTGGCGCTCTGCACCTTCCTCGCCATGGCCGGCCTGCGCCGGCTGGCGCTCGAGGATGTCCGGAAGAGCCCCATTGCCCCGGAAGACATGCTGCCGGCAGTGGCGCAAGGCGCCATCGGCATCGAGCGGCGCGCGGATGACGCGAAGATCGCTGACCTGCTCGCACCCATCCATGACCGGGAGACGGGGCAACGGCTCGCTGCGGAGCGCAGCTTTCTCAAAACGCTCGACGGCTCCTGCGAGACCCCCATCGCCGCGCTTGCGGAGCTCGATGGCACTCGGATCCACTTGCGAGGCGAGATCCTGCGCCCCGATGGCTCAGAGCGCCTCGCGGACGAGATTTCAGGCTCCGTCGACCAAGGCACGGATCTCGGCGCGACTCTGGCCGAGAGCTTGCTTGGTCGCGCGGCCCCCGGGTTCTTCGACTGGCGGGAGACGGCCTGAGCCTCCAAGAGACCTGTGCACTGGTGCCCGCGCAGGCTGCCACGCGCTCAGGGCAGCACCTTGCCGGGGTTCATCAGGTTTTCCGGGTCGAGGGACTGTTTGAGCGCGCGCATGGCATCGAGGGCCACGGCATCCTTTCTGCGTGCCATGGAGCCCAGCTTCGACAGGCCGATCCCGTGTTCCGCCGAGAACGATCCCCCAAGGGACAGCGTCAGATCTTCGATGGCTTCGACCATGGCCTGCTTCAGCTCCGCGTCGTCGCGGCTTGGATAGACCGTGTAAT
Organism: Pseudomonadota bacterium; assembly: GCA_038533575.1. Taxonomy (NCBI): domain Bacteria; kingdom Pseudomonadati; phylum Pseudomonadota; species Pseudomonadota bacterium. The sequence continues at coordinate 110,227 of JBCAYL010000004.1, forward strand.
GAAGATTGCCGTCGCCCAGGTGGGAGACGACAAAATCCTCCGCGCGATCGTCGAGCGGAGCGAGGCGCGGGCCGATCTCGGCCAGGAAGCTCGGCACCGCGTCAAGTGGCAGGGCGATGTCGGTGTCGACGATGGGCTGGCCCGTGAACGTGAGCTCCGCGGCCATCTCGCGGCGCGCCCACATGGCCCGGCGCTGCGCCTCGTTCTGCGCCACGACGGCGTCTGACAGAACGCCCCTGTCGAGGGCCGATGCAAGATGGCCGGTGACGAGGTCGAGCAGGGCGGATTCGCCGCCGTCTGCGCCGTCTCCGGCGTCGTCCGCCCGGGTCGAGGCCACCTCGATGAGGACGTTCACGGGATGGGCCGCAGTGAAGGGTTCGGCGGCTCCGGTATGTGCGACGTGGCGCTCGATGTAGCGTCGGGGCATGTATTCGAAGGCCTCGACGGCCTGCCCCGTGGCCTCCTGCAGATCGTTGAGGAGGCCGAGCGTGTCCTCCAACCGCTCAAAGGCCGCCATGGCGGTCACGCTGACCTTTGGCGCGGGGAAGAGCTTGAGCGCAGCCGCGGTGATGAAGCCGAGCGTGCCCTCCGCGCCCACGAAGAGCTGCCGGAGCGCGTATCCGGAGTTGTCCTTCCGGAGCTCTGTCATGAGGTCCATGATGCGTCCGTCGGGCATCACCACTTCGAGCCCCAGGCAGAGCTCGCGCGTATTTCCGTAGCGCAGCACGTTGGAGCCGCCCGCATTGGTGGCGAGGGCCCCTCCGATGGTGGCTGATCCCCGTGCGCCGAAGGTGAGGGGGAAGACGAGAGAATGAACGGCCGCGGCGTCATGGATGGACTGCAGGATGGCGCCCGCTTCGACGACGGCCACGCGGGCCTCCGGGGAGATCCGGCGGATGGCGTTCATGCGATCGAGCGAGACCATGATCGCCCCATCGGCGGAGGTCGCCCCGGTAAGCCCGGTATTGCCGCCCACCGGGACCATGGCGACGCCTGCTGCGTGGCAGGCCGAGACGGCGGTGCTGAGCTCTGCCGCGTTGGCAGGACGCAGGACCGCCAAGGGAGCCCAACGATATTTGCCTGTCCAGTCGCTGGCCCATTTGGCGCAGTCTTGGCCAGTCAGAACGTGAGGCGCGCCAAGGATGGCGCGCAGATGATCAAGAAAGTCCATGGCAGACGTAAAAGCGTGGCAGGAGGGGTGCCGCAAGCGTGAATTGCGACTTGACCCTGCACGGCGCGCCGCCTATTCCGCCGCTCCATGGCGCGGTAGCTCAGCTGGTTAGAGCGCTCGACTCATAATCGAGAGGTCGGGAGTTCAAGTCTCCCCCACGCCACCACTTCCCTTCATCTTTTCGGACGGGACGGACCTCTTTCTCCGCTGCGCTCCGAAATTCGACCCGCCCGCCCGAATCCATCGGTCGCGCTGGTCAACCGACGCGGCTGCGGACGCGGTCGCGCATGGGCGGGAGGCCAAATTGCTCCTTGTAGGCGCGGCTGAAGTGCACCGGGCTCGTGAAGCCGCAATCCCGCGCGATCTCGGGCATCGGCCGCGCACTTCGCGTCACCATTTCCCGGGCCCGGTCAAGGCGCAGCATGCGGTAGTACTGGTTGGGTGAGCGGCCGGTATGGCTCCGAAAGAGGCGCTCGAGCTGGCGCTGGGAGAGCTGCGTGACGGACGCAAGCGCGGGAACGGAGAGCGATTGATCGAGCGCGGCGCGCATGTGCTCGATGGCCGACAGGAGCGGCTTCGGCATGCCCTCTCCCAGGGGAGTTTGCGAGCCGCCGGTGACGGCCTGGCTGCCCTCGCGCAGGGGCGGGGCGGCCAGTCTGTCTCGCACGGCACGCACGAGATCGGGCGCGTGGCGCTCGGCGAGGAGGGCGAGGACCATGTCGAGTGCCGCGGCACCGCCCACGCATGTGCGCACGGTACCGGCGGTATCGTAGAGCGTGTTCGAGAGCGTCTCGCGCGGATAGGCCGCGCTGAAGGCACCCTGGTATTCCGCAGCGATGGCCGCCGGCCCTTCGAGGAGCCCGCCATCGGCGAAGGCGAAGGCCGCGCTCTCAAGCCCGATGATGAGCCGCCCCTGGCGGCTCCAGTACCGGAGATGGCGGGCCAGGGGCGCGCCGGTGGCGGCCTCTGGCTCCTGGCTCGTTGAGACGATCACGATGTCGCTGCTGCTCTTGATGAGGTCGACGTCGTCGGTCTCGATAGCAGGGCCCTGGGCGCTTTTGACCGGTCCACCAGCCTTTGATGCATAGACGAGGCGGTAGCGCGGGGCGGTATCGAGCGCGTTCAGCGCCGCGAAGCCGTCCGTCATCAGGAACGTCGTTGTCAGGTTGAACCCGGGGGAAAGGTAGATTGTGACATCTTCCATGGCTGACGCCTGCTTCTGCACGCGCGAAAGGTGCACGCTGCGCTGCAGCATGACACACTTTTCGACAGTCCCAAAATGGATTCGGTTGCGTCAGCTCCGCCCGGCGCCGCCACCGATGGAAATCGCGACATTTTTGGTCTGCACATAGTTGAAAAGCGCCTCGCGGCCCTTTTCGCGACCATAGCCCGACTGTCCGTAGCCTCCGAAGGGGGTCTCGACGCCACCGGCGAACCATTCATTGACGTAGATCTGCCCGGCGCGAAGCTGCTGGGCATCGCGCATGGCCTGATCGAGATTCTTCGTGAAGGTGCCGCCCACGAGACCGTAGGGCGTGCCGTTGGCGATCTGAATGGCTTCCTCGGGCGTCCGGAACTTCATGACGGACACGACCGGCCCGAAGATCTCCTCCTGGGCCACCTCCATGTCGGGCGTGACGTCGGCGAGGACCGTGGGCTCCATGAAGCTGCCGTCGTTGTTGAGCGGACGCCCGCCGGTGACGACGCGCGCGCCTGCCTTTTGCGCGCCCGCCACGAGGCCCACGGCACGGTCGCGCTGCTTGAGCGAAATCATCGCGCCCATATTGGCGCCGAACTCGGGCCGTTCGATGCCGGGACCGACGGAGAGCCCCTTGGCCATGGCGGAGATGTTTTCGACCACCTCGTCGTGACGGTCCTCGTGCACGATGATCCGGCTCATCGCCGAGCAGACCTGACCCGAGTTGAAGTAGATTCCCCAGCGGACATTGTTGGTGAAGCCGTCGATATCGGCATCGGCATGGACGATGCCGGCAGATTTGCCGCCGAGCTCGAGCACGCAGGGCGCGAGGATATCGGCGGCAGCGCGGGCGATGGTCTGGCCCGTCTTGACCGAGCCGGTGAAGACGACCTGCCGCACATCCGGATGGGATGTCAGGGCCGCGCCGGCCACGTTGCCATAGCCGCACACGATGTTCACCGCGCCTGCCGGGAAGCCCGCGGCTTCGGCCGCCTCCGCGTAGATGTAGGACGAGCAGGGGCAGATTTCAGAGCTCTTGACGACGACCGTGTTTCCCGTGGCGAGCGCTGCCGAGATGGATCGGGCGGCCATCTCCACCGGGTAGTTCCACGGGATGATCTGCGCGGAGACGCCGTAGGGCTCGTAAGAGGTAAAGTCGTAGTACTTCTGACCGAGGGGGATCGACTTCCCCTCCACCGTGTCGGCCTGCCCGCCGTAATACTCGAAATACCGGGCTGTGCCTCGGATCTCCTGCTTGGCCTCCCAGAGCGGTTTGCCCTGTTCGAGGGTCAGAAGCTCCGCCACCTCGTCGAGATGCTCGAGAATGTACCGGCCCATGGCCTGCACCATGCGGCCCCGTTCCACTGGGCGCACCATGGTCAGGGCACCGCTCTCATGGACACGCCTGGCGGCCGCCACCGCGCGGGCGACATCGGCCGCGTCGGCCATGGCGTGGGTGGTGAGCTTTACGCCCGTGCCGGGGTTCGTGACTTCGATCCGTCCATCGCCTCCGTCGACCCACTGGCCGTCGATGTAGTTCTGGTAGAATTCCTTTACGGCCATGCGGCCCTCCCTATCGATCGAAGCGTGTGACGACGTTGATGCCCGCGGTCGCGTGGGCCGTCATGGCATGGAAGATCCCTTCCACGTCCGTTAGCGCGATGTGGTCCACGATGAGCGGGCCGAGGTCAAGGCGGCCCTCCTCGATGAGCTTGAGGAGCGGCGGAAAGCTTGCCGCGCCGAGACCTCGCATGCCGTGGATCGACAGCTGGCGCGCATAGACGAGCTCCAGAAGAGGCAGGGGCACCGTCGCATGGGGCCCCGTGGGCATCCCGATCTGGACGTGCCGTCCGAGCTTGCGCAGGGAGCGGAGCGACGCGTCGAAGGTGGCGGTGATCCCGAGGGCATCGAGCGCCACATGGGCGCCGCCTCCAGTGATCTCGAGGAGTTCACCCACCTGTCCGGCATCGAGCGTAATCTCCGCGCCGAGGGATTTTGCGAGGGCGCGCGCCTCCGGCGAGGGATCGATCCCGATGGTGCGTGCCCCGAGGGCGCGTGCGATGAGAAGGGCGCAGAGGCCAACGCCGCCGCAGCCATGGACCGCGATCCACTCCCCCGGCTGGAGCGCCGCCCGATCCACGAGGGCCCGCCAGGCGGTCGTCACGCGGCAGCCCATGGCCGCGGCGACATCGAAGGGGATCGCGTCGGGCAAGGGCACGGCGTTGAAATCGGCTGCGCGGATGGCCAGTCGCTCTGCGAAGGCGCCGGGGCCGTGGAAGCCCGGGCAATACTGGGTGTCGCAGATGGTGGGGCGGCCCGCGCGGCAGTCAGGGCAGTCTCCACAGCTCAGGATGAAGGGGGCCGTCACCCGCTGCCCGGTCTTCAGCGCGCAATCCGGGCCCACCTCCCCGACCACGCCGGCAAATTCATGGCCCATGATATGCGGAAGCATCACGGGATCTCCCCCGCTCCAGCTGTGATGGTCCGACCGGCAGACCCCGCAGGCGGTGACCTCGATGACCACGCCGTCCGCGGGGCAGGCGGGATCTGCCACGTCCTCGAGCGTGAGCGGCCCGCTCAGCTCATGCATCACCAGCGCTTTCATGTGTCCCTCCGTCTCGCGGCCACCGTGCCGGGCGACGCGCGTCTTTTCCAGCGCAATTCTTCGCGGTACCGAAGCAAAGGACGAGGAGGCGCCCCGTGACTGAGACCATTCCCAAAACGATGCGGGCCATGGTGCTGAAGCGCCACGGCGGGCCGGAGGCTCTGGAGTTCGAGCCCGCGTGGCCGGTGCCCCAGATCGGCGCGGAGGAGGTGCTGATCCGCGTGGCGGCCTGCGGGATGAACAATACCGACGTGAACACGCGCGCGGGCTGGTACTCGAAGAGCGTCACCGAAGCCACGACCGGGGCGGCCTATGAGAGCCTCGACGCCGCAGAGGATAACACGTGGGGTGGGGCTGGCGTCGCCTTCCCGAGGATTCAGGGCGCGGATGTCTGCGGCCACGTCGTGGCCGTGGGCGCACGCGCGGACAAAAGCCTCATCGGACGCAGGGTCATCACGGATGCATGGCTGCGCGACTGGGACGACCCGCTCAACCGGGACAAAATGGGCTATTTCGGGTCCGAGGCGGATGGCGGCTTTGCCGAGTATACGAAGACGCATCACCGGAATGCCGTGCCCGTCGAGAGCGACCTGAGCGACGCGGAACTCGCGACATTCTCTTGCTCCTACTCGACTGCCGAAGGGATGCTGACCCGCGCAGAGGTCTCGGCCCGCGACACGGTGTTCGTGACCGGGGCCTCAGGAGGCGTGGGCGGCGCGCTCATACAGCTGGCCAAGAGGCGTGGGGCCCGCGTGGTCGCGCTGGCCTCGGAAACCAAGCACGCGGATGTCGCGCTTTGTGGGCCCGACGCCATCCTGCCGCGCGCGCCCGCCGATCTCCCCGGTGCCCTCGAGGCCGCGATCGGTCAGCGCGATGTGAGCGTCGTGGCCGATATCGTTGCGGGGCAATATTTCAGCATGCTCATCGACGCGCTGTCACGCGGCGGGCGCTACGTGACGTCTGGTGCCATCGCGGGCCCGATCGTCGAGCTCGACATGCGGACGCTCTACCTGAAGGACCTGACGTTCCACGGGTCGACGGCGGTGCCTCCCGAGATCTTCCAAAGGCTTGTGGGCTACATCGAGGCAGGTGAGGTCAAGCCGATGCTCGCGGCGACTTACCCGCTCGAGGCCTTTCACGCGGGACAGGCCGCTTTCATCGAGAAGCGGCATACCGGGAATATCGTGGTGGTGCCCTAGCCGCTCAGAACGCGTCCTTCCGCGATCGAAGCTCCGAGAAAACAGCCGCATCGGGCTCGCCCACCATTCCGAGATGGGCGCGCAGCTCCGCATCCCCGTATCGCAGGAAGGGGTTCGTCGCGAGCTCAAGGGCCATCGTGGTGGGCATGGTCGGCTTTCCCTCGGCCCGCAGGGCATTCACTTCCGCGGCGCGGGCCTTCAGCGCCGCGTTCGCGGGGTCCACGGTCACCGCGAAGCGTGCGTTGGCCACCGTGTATTCGTGGCCGCCATAGACGACCGTGTCGACGGGCATGCCGCGGAGGATTTCCATGCTGCGATACATCTCCTCGTGGGTGCCCTCGAACACCCGCCCGCAGCCCATGGCAAAGAGCGTGTCACCGCTGAAAACAACGCCGTCCTCGGGCAGGTAGTAGTTCACCATGTCCTTCGTGTGCCCCGGCGTGTGAAGCACCTCCACCCGCGTGTCACCGAGCATGAAGCTCTCCCCATGCGAGACGGTTCGATCGAAATCGAAGTTCTTGCCTCCTTTGTAGGCGGGGCCGGTGACCTTGCAGCTCGTGCGCCCCTTGACCGCGGCGAGACCATCGGTGTGATCGTGGTGCCAATGCGTGATCCAGAGATCGCTGAGCTCCCAGCCGGTCTCCTCCAAGGCTGCGAAGACGGCGCCTTCCTCGCCAGCATCCACGCAGGCGCAGGCCCCCGTGGCCTCGTCGCGCACGAGCACGCCGTAATTGTCGCTCAGGTAGGGAAAGAGGTGGAACGCGGCAGGCATGGCCTCTCCTTGATGGCTGTGATTGAACCGCGAGGTAGCCCCGCGGGGCGCGCCCGTCGAGGAGGAAGAGGCCATGGCCGCGAAATGGGAGTTCTGGATCGACCGCGGCGGCACCTTCACCGATATCGTCGCCAAGTCCCCGGACGGGCAGCTCCTGTCGCATAAATTGCTCTCGGAGAACCCGGAGCGCTACGCGGATGCCGCTGTGCAGGGGATCCGCGATCTGGTGGGATCCGAGACGCTTGCGAGCGGCACCATCGGCGCAGTGAAGATGGGCACGACGGTGGCCACCAATGCCTTGCTCGAGCGCAAGGGCGACCCCGTGCTCCTGATGATCACCGAGGGGTTCGGGGACCTGCTCACGCTAGGGTATCAGACCCGCCCCGAGCTTTTCGCGCTCGAGATCAGGCGCCCGAAGCCTTTGTCGGAGCGGGTGGCCGAGGTGCCCGAGCGGCTCGATGCCGAGGGCGCAGTCGTGCGAGAGCTCGACGAGGACGCGGCGCGCACCGCACTGAAGGATGCCTACGACGCAGGCCTGCACGCCGTGGCCATCGCGTTCATGCACGCCCATGTGAACCCTGCGCACGAGGCGCGTGTCGCCGAACTCGCCGCCCAGATCGGCTTCACACAGATCTCGACAAGCCACGCCACCTCGCGCCTGTCCAAGCTCGTGGCCCGCGGCGACACGACGGTCGTCGACGCCTACCTTTCGCCAAAGCTGCGCCGATACGTGGATCAGGTCTCCGGCGCGCTCGATCTCGGCCACGCGACCGAGGCGCTTCTCTTCATGCAGTCGAATGGCGGCCTCGCGGATGCCGCCCAATTCCAGGGAAAGGACGCAATCCTCTCCGGCCCCGCGGGCGGCATCGTGGGGATGGTCGAGACCGGGCGCGCGGCGGGCCATGACCGCCTGATCGGCTTCGACATGGGGGGCACTTCCACGGATGTGAGCCACTTCGCAGGGCACTACGAGCGCAGCTTCGAAACCGAGGTGGCCGGTGTCCGCATGCGTGCGCCCATGATGGATATCCACACGGTTGCGGCAGGCGGCGGGTCTATCTGCAGCTACCGGGATGGCCGCTTCCAAGTGGGCCCCGAGAGCGCAGGCGCCGATCCCGGCCCCGCGGCCTATCGCCGGGGAGGGCCGCCCACTGTCACGGACTGCAACGTCGTCCTCGGCAAGCTCAATCCGGACCATTTCCCGCCAGTCTTTGGCGCGGAGGGTGATGAAAGGCTCGATCTCGAGGCGTCCCGCGCGGCGCTCACGCCGCTCGCCGAAGAGGCGGGCATGTCCGTCGAGGAGGCCGCGCAGGGCTTTCTCCGCATCGCCGTCGACAACATGGCCAACGCCATCAAGAAGATCAGCGTCGAGCGCGGTCACGATGTGTCGGGATACACGCTGCAGAGCTTTGGCGGGGCCGGAGGGCAGCACGCCTGTCTCGTGGCCGAGGCGCTGGGCATGGGCCGGGTCATGATCCATCCGCTCGCCGGCGTGCTGTCGGCCTACGGCATGGGGCTCGCAGATATCCGTGTCATCAAGGAGGCGCAGGTCGATGCGTCCCTCGAAGAGGGCTATGCAGGGGCCGCGGACGCGGTCGCCGAACTGAGCGCCGCTGCAAAAGCCGAAGTCCGCGCGCAAGGCGCCTCCAGTGAAGAGGTGCTGCCGCGCGCGCATCTTCGATACCAGGGCGCCCATCAATCCCTCGAGGTGGCGTTCGGGGAGGCATCGCAGATGCAGCGGGACTTCGAAGTCACCCACAGGGCCCGCTTCGGCTTCACCTCTCCTGAACGCAAGATCGAGATCGAGCTCGTCGCCGCGGAGGCGGTGGGGGCGACCGGGGAGCGCCCGGAGACGAGCTTTGAGACGGGCCGCGGCAAAGCGCATGCCACCGTGCCACTCTACGCCGAGGGCTGGCAGACGGCCCCGCTCTACGACCGCGCCGCCCTTGATCCCGAGACGCCCATTCCCGGACCGGCCATCATCACGGAGCCCACCGGAACCAACATTGTCGAGCCCGGGTGGCAGGCCGCGCTCGATGCGGAGGGCAATCTCATACTGACCCGCGTCGATACGGCTGCTGAGCGTCACGATCCCGCCGAGAGCCCGGTGATGCTCGAAGTCATGTCAAACCTCTTCATGTCCGTCGCTGATCAGATGGGTGCCACGCTGGCCAACACGGCGTGGTCCGTGAACATCAAGGAACGCCTCGATTTTTCCTGCGCGATCTTCGATGGGGCAGGAGAGCTGGTGGCCAACGCGCCACACGTGCCCGTCCATCTCGGATCCATGTCCCATGCCGTGCAGACGGTCATGGCCGCCTTCCCCGATGCCGAGGAGGGGGACGCCTTCGTCCTGAACGCGCCCCACGCGGGCGGCACGCACCTGCCCGACGTCACCGTCGTCACGCCGGTCTTCGTCGGAGGCCGGGCCGTCTATTGGCTCGGATCCCGCGGGCACCACGCCGATATCGGTGGCCGCACGCCGGGATCCGCGCCGCCGGACAGCACCACCATCGAGGAAGAAGGCGTCGTCATCACGGCGCAGCCGCTCCTCCGCCGGGGTGCATTCCTTGAAGACAAGATGCGCGCCCTGCTGGCCTCGGGGCGCTACCCATGTCGCGCGATTGATCAGAACATCGCCGATCTGCAGGCCCAGGTCGCAGCCAACGAGACCGGTCGCGCGGAGCTCCTCGCGCTCGTGGCGCGCCACGGAGAGGCCTCCGTGACACGCTACATGGCCCGGGTGCAGGAAAACGCGGAGGAGACCATGCGCGGGGTGATCCGCGGCCTGCCGGGTGGGCGGTTCAGCTACGCAATGGACGGCGGGCAGCGGATCGAAGTGTCGGTGAGCATCGACGAGGAGAGCGGGAACGCCACCGTCGATTTAACCGGGACCGCGGCCCAGCACCCGCTGAACTACAACGCGCCGCTCGCGGTGACACGCGCGGTCGTCCTCTACTGTTTCCGCACACTCATTGAGAAGAATATCCCGCTCAACGAGGGCTGCCTGCGCCCGATCGAGATCATCGTGCCCGAGGGCTCCATGCTCAATCCTGCACCGGGCGCCGCCGTTATCGCGGGCAATACGGAAGTCAGCCAAGCGGCGTGCAACGCGCTCTTCGGCGCGCTCGGTGTCATCGCCGGCAGCCAGGCAACGATGAACAACTTCGTCTGGGGCAATGCCGACTTCCAGAACTACGAGACGATTTGCGGAGGCACCGGCGCGGGCCCGGGCTTCGACGGGTGCGACGCCGTACAGACCCATATGACGAACACGCTCGCAACGGACCCCGAGGTCCTCGAGCACCGCTTCCCCGTGCGCCTCGAGGAATGGCGCATTCGAGAGGGCTCTGGCGGGGCAGGGAAGTGGCGCGGCGGCGCGGGTTGCTTGCGACGGATCCGCTTTCTCGCGCCGGTGACGGTCACCACGCTTTGCGGTCACCGGGTCGTGCCGCCCTTCGGCGGCGATGGCGGCGCGTCGGGGCAGGTGGGGCGCAACTGGGCGGAGCTGCCGGATGGCTCGATCGTTCCGCAAAAGGGCGACGATGAAATCGACCTCCCCGCAAACAGTGTCTACGGGATGGAGACCCCGGGCGGAGGCGGCTGGGGCAGCCGCGGCGCCTAAGCCGCGGCGAACCCGGCCTCGAGGCTCGCGAGGATCTGGTCGATCTCGGCCTCCGTGATAACGAGCGGCGGCGACATGAAGAAATTGTGCCCGCTCAGGCGTACCATCGTCCCTGCATCATAGGTGGCGTCGAAGATGCGCTTCATCGTGGCCGCGTCCATGGGCGCCTTGGTCTGCGGGTCACTGACGACCTCGATCGCGGTCATCAGACCGTGGCCTCCCCGGACATCGCCGATGATCCCGTGGCGCGCCATGAGCCTGCGGACGCCGTCATGGAGCTGCTTGCCGCGGGCTGCTGCATTCGTTGCCACGTCCAGCCGCTCTGTCTCGGCCAGGCAGGCCACGACCGCCGCCGCTCCCACGGGATGCGCGGAATAGGTGTATCCATGGAAGATCGCGCCCTCGCCTGACTGGTCACTCTCGAAGGCGTCGGCGACTTTCTCGCTGACGAGACATGCCCCCACCGGAAAGTAAGCTGAGGTGATCCCCTTGGCCGTGCACATCATGTCGGGCTTCACGCCCCAGTGCCGTGAGCCCGAGGCGTGGCCGGACCTGCCAAAGCCCGTGATCACCTCGTCGGCAATCATCAGGATCCCATGCCGGTCGCAGATCTCGCGCATCCGGGGCATGAAGCTTTCATGGGGCACGATCACGCCACCTGCGCCCTGGATCGGCTCCATGATGAAGGCGGCGATCGTGTCTGCGCCCTGGAATGCCACCTCGTCCTCGAAGGCTTGCGCCACGAGTTCGGCCAGCCGGGCGGGGTCTGTCTCGTTGAAGGGGTTCCCGTAGGGGTAGGGCGAGGGCAAATGAAAGCAGCCCGGCAGGAGCGGTTCGTAGGCCGTGCGAAAGCGCGGGTTCCCGTTGACCGACGCGCCTCCGAAATGCGTGCCGTGATAGCCTTTCTTTAGGCTCAGGAACTTCGTCCGCGTGGGCTGGCCTCTGAGCCGATGGTACTGCCGGGCGAGGCGGAGCGACGTCTCGACGCTGTCGGAGCCTCCCGCGGTGAAGAAGGCCCGCGCCATGCCATCTTCGGCAAAGAAGGCGCAGAGCGCATGGGCCGCTTCGATGGCAGGCGGGTTCGTCGTGCCGCCGAAGGCGGAGTAGTAGGGCAGGGTATCGAGTTGGCGCGCGATCGCCTCTTTGACGGCCGCGTTCGAGTAGCCGAGATTTGCGCACCAGAGACCGCCCACCGCGTCAACGACGCTGTGTCCGTCGATATCTGTGATGCAACAGCCATCCGCGCTCGCAATGATCTTCGGCGCATTGGCGGCCATGTCCCCCGGATGGGCCATGGGATGCCAGAGGTGCCGAGCATTCTGGGACTTCGTGAAGGCGTGATCACGCATGGGTGCGGCTTTCCTGCGAAACTGGTGTCGCGAGCCTAGCGCCGGACTTCGCCCGAAGTAAGCGGGATTTCAGGAGGCGAAGCTCCAGCGTGTGAGCTGGTGAAAGCGTTCTCCGGGGCGGTAGGCGATCTTTGGAAAATGCGCGTGCGTCGTGGCGCCCGGCCAGCGCTGCGCTTCGAGCGCGAGACCGGAATACCTGCCATAGGCGGCGCCATGATGGGTGGCGAAGCCTGCGCCGTCGATCGTGCCACAATCGTAGACCTGCAGGCCGGGGGCCGTCGTTTCCATGGTCATGCTGACCCCCGACGTGCCGCTCAGCTGCGCCACTTCATGGAGCGCGCGGTCGCCTTCGCAGTAGCAGTAATTCAGGTCGAAGAACTGCGAGGCGTCACCGGCTAGCTCCAGTCCGGCCCGTGCGTCGTAGGGTGTGCCATCCACGTGATTGAGCGTTCCGGTCGGCAGGAGGTCATCTCCGGCCACGAGGTAGCGACCGGCAGGAATGCGCAAGTTGTGGCCCTTGAAGCCCAGTCCGTCGAGCGCCCAGTAGCTGTGATTTGCAAACGAGAAGAGCGTGGGGCGGTCGCTTTCCGCGGTGATCTCGAGGGAGAGAGAGGCGCCTTCGACGGTGTAGATGGCGCGCACCCAGCGATGGCCCGGAAAGCCACCGACGCCGTCTTCGAGCCGAAGGATGAGCGACACTGACGACCCGGATTGCGCCTCGATATCCCAAACCTGCCTATGGCTTCCCGTGCGTCCGGAGTGAAGCGTATGCTTGCCCTCGAAATTCGTCTCGAACGCATGCGAGCGACCGGCGATGATCGCCTGCGCGCCCCTGATCCGGTTAACGACGGGCCCCATGACAGAGCCAAAGCTCTCCAGCGGCCCCTCGTAGGCGGCGAGGTCCGGTGAGCCGAGCGTCAACGGGCGGTCGAGACCAGCGAGGCGCACATCGTTGAGCACGGCGCCGTAGGTGAGGATTGTCGCCTCGAGAGCGTCACTGCGGATGGTGACGGCTTCGACTTGGCGCCTGTCTGTCGTCACGCCGAAAACAGGCATCAGAGCTTTTCCCAAAGGATGTCCGCCGCGCCGATCGTGCGGCCATCGAACGTCACTGGTTCGGCGCCGTAGTTGATCCAGAAACGGTGTTGATCGGTGTCCCGAACGCGGAGGCCCTCCGGCAAAGCCATAGGCGTCAATCCAGCTTTCTCCGCCAAGCGTCGGACGATGCGCGCCATGGCATCAGGATCGGGCCATCCACCGAGGTAGTGGCACTTTCCTGTGCCCACGAGCACCGGTTGGCCATCGGCGGTGAGCTCCTCCGCCGGGGCTGTGCCCTCGAGATGCTCAAACCACTTCCAGATCGCACCGCCTTCCGGAAGCGAAATCGGTTGGGCTGGCGGCAGGCTCTCGACCTGCGTGACCCGCGCATCGAGGCCCTCGATACCGGGCCCGAGTGGAAGGGCGATCGAGAGTTCCGGTGTTTTCAGTCCGGTCCGTGGCCCAAGAACCAGGGTTGCGCCAGATGCCCTGAGTACCGATTGCCGCGCGGCATCGATATGAAGGAGCCCGGGCGCGAAGATGAGCGTGTAGCCCTCAAATGAGGGCTGATCGGGGGGCACGATGTCTATGTTGAGACCAGCAGCCCGCAATGCGCGGTAGGTTTCGTAGACAAGATGGAAGTAGTCGAAATCCGCGCCTTGCGGTTGGGCTTCCCAGGCATAGGCGCTTTCGTAATCGAAAATCAGCGCGACCTGCGCCGCAGCGGTGCCGACATCCGGGAGCTCTTCGATCTCGCGCGCCACGGCAGCGGCCTCGGACTGGCCGGGAGCGGGCGCGTCATCCGGTAGGCGCAGCCCCGCGTGGTGCTGCTCCTGGGCGAAGGGTGCCTGCCGCCAGCGGAAATAGCACACGGTCTCCGCGCCGTGGGCAAAGGCCTCCCAGGCCCACAGCCGCACCATGCCGGGCAGCGGGGCGGGGTTCCACGGCGCCCAGTTCACCGGTCCGGGTTGCTGCTCCATCACCCACCAGCGGCCCTCGCGAGTTGGCGCCTTCTCACGCACGGCCCCGCAGCTGCGATAGAGATCATGGTGAAAGGCCTGAAAATCCGGATCGCCCTGCCGCGCGAAGCGCGCCTTGAACGCGTCCGGCGCATCGTTGCGGTCCATCAGGAAGCCCAGCGGGTAGCTGTCCCAGCTCGCGATATCGAGATCGGCGGAGACGTCGTAATGGTCGAAGGCCGTGATGCGGCCCATGAAGTTGTGGATGATCGGCGCGGCGGAATGGGCCCTGATCGCCTCGCATTGCACACGGTTGAAACGCGCCACCTGATCCGAGGAGAAACGCCGGAAGGCGAGGACATGGGCGGGATTGGGCTCGGTGACTGTGAGGTTCGGCAGGCCGATCTCCGAGAAATCACCGTACTCCATCGACCAGAAGACGTTCCCCCAGGCCCGGTTCAAAGCATCGGGTGATTGGTAGCGTTGCGCGCACCAATCCTGGAAGGCGGACTTTGCACTCGGAGAGTAGGAAAGCGCCGTGTCGTGGCAATCGTACTCGTTGTCCGTTTGCCAGGCCTCGACCGTGCTCCCGTATCGCTCGGCAAAGAGCGTTGCGATGCGGCGGGCTTCGTCCCGATAGCCGTCGTGAGAGAAGCAGTAGTGACGGCGGGAGCCAAAGCCCCGTGGCCGCCCCTCTGCGTCGTGGGCGAGCATGTCCGGGTGCTTCTCCAGCATCCAGCGCGGGGGCGTGGCGGTGGGCGTGCCGAGGATCACGCAGAGGCCGGCGTTCTGAAGCACCGCGATCGCGTCGTCGAGCCAATCCCATCGAAAGGTGTTCGGCTCAGGCTCGATGCGCGACCATGCGAATTCGCCGATCCGGACCCAGGAGATGCCCGTCTCGATCATTTCGGCGGCATCGCGCTCCCACATGGCGCGCGGCCAGTGCTCCGGGTAGTAGCACACCCCGATGGATCGTTTCACAGGATCACCTGGTATTCAGGCCGCCCAAGACCCGCATTTTCAATCATGTACGTCCTGCCTTCCGCGTCGCCCGTAAGCCCCTCCGCTGCCGTGGTCACGTAAAGCGTCGAGAGGTCTGGGCCGCCGAATGCAGGGCAGGAGCTTTGTGCCCCGCCCACGGAGACCGCCCGCAGGAAACGGCCGTCCGGCGCATAGCAGGCCACGCGCGCGCTGCCCCATTGCGCGTTCCAAATATTGCCGTCGGCATCGGTCACAGCGCCGTCGGGCCGGAAGTCTGTCCCGCGCAGGTCGATCAGTGTTTCGGCGGTGCCGTCCGGCCAGCCGTCCTCGGCCGAAAGCGGCTGTCGCATGATCCTTTGATCCTCCGTGTCGCACCAATACGCGGCGCTGCGGTCTGGGGCGAAACAGATCGCATTGGGCACGGTGATCTCGCCGTGAAGCTTGCGGAGGTGGCCGCGATAGAATCGGTAGATCGCGCCGGCGCCCGGCTCCAGCTTTACTCCCATCGTGCCGATCCAGAAGCCGCCCCACGGGTCCGCACGCCCGTCATTCGAGCGCGTGACGGGGTTTTCCGCCTCGAGTGGGACCAGCGGCTCGGATTCGCCACTGGCGATGTCAAAGCGGCTGAGCGCGCTCGCCGAGGCGATGAGGAGGGTATCGGCATCCACCCAGCCTGCGGCGGACACGTATTCCTCGAAGGGCCAGGTGCGGTCCCGCGTCCGCAGTTTCTTACCGATAATGTCGAACCAGAAGAGCTCTTGGCGTTCGGGATGCCAAAGGGGCCCCTCGCCGAGCGTGCAAGCGTGAGCATCGTAAATCTCAGCCATGGGCCGCCTCGAATGCCGACACGATCTCGCGGGCACGGTCGCCGACCTCGCTCGGAGACATGCCCGGCGTGTAGAGCGCCGAGCCGATGCCAAAGCCATCGGCGCTCGCGGCGAGCCAGTCCGAGAAGTTCTCTGGGCCCGCGCCGCCCACGGCGAAGACCTCGGTTCCCTTGGGCAGCACCGCCCGCAGGGCCTTGAGGCCGCCCGGGCCAGCCATATTGCCGGGAAAGAGCTTCAGCCCCGTCGCGCCTGCCGCGAGTGCAGCGAAGGCTTCGCTCGGCGTGAAAATCCCCGGCCAGGATTGCATGCCCGCGGCGCGGGTGGCTGAGATCACCGCCGGGTTGCAATTGGGCGCGACGATGAGAGCGCCGCCGGCACTCTTCACGGACGCGACCTCTGCTTCCGAGAGGACAGTCCCTGCGCCGATGAGCGCGTCTGATCCATGGGCTTCCGCCATGGCCGCGATGGAGGCCAAAGGCTCCGGCGAGTTGAGCGGAACTTCGATCCGGTCGATCCCGGCCTCGATCAGCGCAGCAGTGACAGGGACAGCCTCGGCTGGGGTGATGCCCCGCAGGATGGCGATGATCGGACGCGACATCAGGACCGTAACTCCTTGTAGGCTGCGTTGAGCCCCGCGAGCGTCATGGCCGGGCCGTCGGCAATGGTCGCTGGAACGGCCTGCGCCGCGAGGGCGTCTCCGTAGATCCGGGCGATGGCCGCCGCGCCGATGACTGCGATGTCGCGGCCCAGCCAATAGGGACGGGCCGCAGCGAGCTCTGCCCCGATGAGAAACCCGGAAAGGCGTGCGCGCGACGTCGCTCCGCCAAGATCGTGGAGCAAACTCTCGGCGCGCAGAGAAAAGAGCCGTGCCGCGAGCCGCTCCGGCTTTGAAATCGCGTCATCCACCGCCTCCGAGAATGCGTCCGCGTCCCAGCCCTCCGGCGCAACGGAATGCCGGAGCACGGAGTGGGTTGAAAGAAGGGCAAACAGCTCCCCGGTCATGGCGGTCTGAAAGCTCACGATTTCGCCGGCGCTCACCTCGACCCATTTCGTGTGCGTCCCCGGCAGGCACATGACACCATCCCATCCGGGATTGAGCGCAAGAAAGCCCGCGATCTGTGTCTCTTCTCCGCGCATGACGTCAGCGGGGGTTTCCTGCTTCACGCCCGGGATGATGTGCACGCGGAGCCGCGGATCGTTGGTCTGTGCTCGGGTAAAGCCCGACGGCCGGGCCGGGCAGGGGCATGCTGTGTACGGGGCTTCCGCCCAGCCCTGACGCGAGCCCACCATGCCGCAGGCGACCACATCGAGCGGCTCGGTGCCGAGCGACGGTGCGACGACCTCGAGCAATGCGCCTTCGAAATCGTGGCGCGCGAGGGCGGACATGCCCATGTCCGACCCGCCGGACCAAAGCGCCGTCCCTGACCGGCTCATGGCCCAGGCGCGCAGGTTGGAGGTGCCCCAGTCCACGGCGATCCAGTCAGCAGTTTGGACGGCGCTGCTCATCCGGTGACCACCACCCCGCCATCGATGACGAGCGATTGCCCGGTCATCATTTTCGCACTGTCGGAGGCAAGGAAGAGGACGCCGCCCGTGATGTCTTCGGGCGCCAGCGTATCCTTCAGGCATTGGCGTTCGAGATGCGCAGCAAGGCCCTCTTCGGTGACCCACATGTCCTTCTGTTTCTGGGTCAGCACCCAGCCGGGGGCGAGCGCGTTCACACGGATCTTTTCAGGCCCGAATTCGCGCGCGAGGCTGCGCGTCATGCCGTTGATCGCCGAATTGGCGGCCGTGTAGATCGGGTATCCGGCATTGCCCATCATGTAGCTGATCGAGCTGAAATTGATGATCGAGCCGCCGCCCTGCATCATGGCCTGAACGTGTTGGCATGCGAAGAAATATGCCTTGAGATTGATGGCGATCATCCAATCCCAGAAATCCTCGTCGACGGCAGAGGTCGTGTGGCGCTGATCATTGGCCGCGTTGTTCACGAGCACCTTGATGGGCCCATGCTGTGCCGCCGCGGCGTCCATCGAGGCCCGGAGAGCGGTAGTGTCGGTGATGTCGCCCTGGATGAAGAGCGGGCGGTTGCCGTGCTTATCCGCCATCTCGTCTACAAAGTCGCTCGCATCCGAGCGGCCGATGAAGGTCACCTTGGCCCCTTGGGCGAGGAACCCTTCCGTGAGTGCCGCGCCAATGCCTGATCCGCCGCCCGTGATATAGACGGAAGCGCCATCGAGATCGGGATAGTTCGCTGATGTCATAGGCGTTCTCCTTCCAGGACCCACATCGTGCAGGGATTGACGCAAGGCAGCGTGACCCCGTGACCCATGAGCCAGGCGCCGGATGTCTCGATGTCATCGTTCTTCAGGGCTGGCATACCACGGGATGGTCCCGGCGCCATATCGCGGCTGACAAGGCGCAGGCGGTAGCGTGCGTCTCGCTCGAGCTCCGTGAGCCTGAGAGGACGCGGCGCGATCTGGGTGGACGTGTCTTGCGTCCCAGCGAAGACCACGAAGCGTGCGCCATCCTGGGCGAGCTGTTGTTCTGCCAGAACGGCTGGGTCGGCGCTGTCGAGCCTCAGGATGCGGGCGCGGTGCATCCAGTCCCGATTGGCCTTGTACCACTCCGTGACCCGGCGGAGCACAGCCTCTTCGCGGGCATCAAGCTCTCGCGGGTCCATCTCGAAGCCCATGTGGCGCTGGGCGGCAACCCACGCGCGGAATGCGATGTCATGGACGCGGCCCGAGGTGTGGCAGTGCCTCGGGCCCACATGGGAGCCTGTGACGATCGACGGCAGAAAAAGAGCGGCGTCGTGTTGGATGCGCAGACGTTCGAGCGCGTCATTGGAGTCGCTGAGCCAGACGCGATGCGTGCGGCTCAAGATGCCGACGTCGATACGGCCCCCTCCGGATGCGCAGCTTTCGATTTCGACCGCCGGAAACCTCTGGCGCAGGTCGTCCAGCAAGGCATAGGTGCCGCGGGTTTGCGCTGCGTCCGGCAGCGGCAGGACGCGATTGTGATCCCATTTCACGTAGTCGATCTCGTGCGCGTCCAAAATGCCTGAGATTTTCTCGAAGAGGTGGGCGCGCACGTCTGGCCTCGCCATGTCGAGGACCATCTGCCGGCGGCCCAGCGTCTGATCGGCGGGGCCGAGCACCCAATCAGAGTGGGCGCGATAAAGATCCGAGGTTGGATTGATCATTTCGGGTTCGAACCAAAGGCCGAAATGCATACCCGACGCTCGGACATGGTCGATCAGCGGTGTGAGCCCGTCCGGCCATTTTCGGCGATCAATGTCCCAATCGCCCAGCGACGTGGTGTCGTCATCCCGCCGGCCGAACCAACCGTCATCGAGCACGAAGCGCTCGGCACCGAGGGCCGCGGCACGCGTCGCGATGTCCTTGAGCGTTGCGAGGTCGTGTTTGAAATACACCGCCTCCCAGCAATTGTAATGCACCGGCCGCGGGCGCGCGGGGGCCGGAAGCTCGAGGACGCGATCCCGAAGGTGGCTTTGAAAGGACGTCGCGCAGCCGTTCAGACCGTCTGGGGAGTAGGTGGCATAGAGGGTCGCGGTGCGAAAGCTCGTGGCCGGCGCGGTCTCCAGTCCGGGTGCGTGCCCAAACTGTATCTGTCGGCGCCCATCCGGCAGCTCCTCTGCGATCATCCTGTGCCCACCGGACCAGCCGTAGTGAAACGCGTGAGCATCACCACCCGTATTCGTCGCGCCGCGCCCGCGGACAATCAGCCCCGGGAAGTGCTCGTGCCCGGTGCGCCCGGTCCTGTTCTCTCGCACGCGCTGGCCCGGCGACCATGCTGTCTCGACGGCCTGAAACTCGCGGCACCAACGCCCTGCGAAATCGGTCATGTGGTCCGAGTGCTGCGATGCGGGGAAGACGGGCGCGGCCAGCCAGTGCAGGCGCATCGGTTCCGTCGCCTCGATCGCGGCCTCCGCCGTGATCATGTGCGTGGCGGCATCAACGGCGAAGCGCGCCGTATAGGTGAGGCCCAGATTTTCGTCTGAGTAGATGAGGTCGAGAGCATCCGCGGAGGGTCGGGCCTCTCGCTGGAAGGCAAAACTCGGCAATAACGGAGAGCCGTCGACCCCGTGGGCGATGAGCCCGGGATGACCCGGATAGGTCCGTGACGCCTCCGGGCAAATCGACAGATCGGGATTGGCATCAAGCATGCCGCCGCTCCGGTCGATGGCATGGGCATCAGCAAGCGCCCCGAGATCCTCGTTCATCGGAAGCGCATCGGCCCAATAAACGATCTCGGGAAGCCGACCCTCCCGCGCCGCCAGAACGAGGGTCTGTCGGGTCGTGTCTAGTCTCCAGGTCTGCAAGTTACTTCACGGCCCCGAGGGTGAGCCCTGCAATGAAGTGACGCTGCATAACGAAGAACATGACCACGGGCGGCACGGCGGCCAGAAGCGAGGCGGCGGAGACGAGATGCCAGTTGTTGACGAATTGGCCGTTCAGTGCCCGGACGCCTGCGGTGATGGGCTTCGCCTGTTCGCCCTGCGTGAGCACGTTTGCCCAGAAGAAATCGTTCCAGACGAAGGTAAATATGAGCACCGCGAGCGCTGCGATAGCGGGACGCACGAGTGGCAAGACGACAAACCAGAAGATCTGCCATTCCTTCACGCCCTCGACCCGCGCGGATTCGATGAGATCGAAGGGCAGGGCCTTGATGAAATTGCGCATGAAGAGCGTGCAGAAGCCCGTCTGGAACGCGGCATGGAAGAGGAACTGGCCCGCGATCGTGTCATAGAGCCCGGTTTGAACGGACATGTCACGCACCGGCACCATGAGGATCTGGAACGGGATGAAGTTGCCCGCCACGAAAAGAAAGAAGAGCGGCAGCGCCACGCGGAAGCGATAGATCGCCAGAGCATAGCCCGCGAGACACGCGAGCGTCACCGAAATGAGCACCGTGGGCACGGTGATGAGGACCGAGTTCAGGAGGTAGAGACCCGCCTGGCTCTGGGTGAAGACGGCGGTGTAGTTCTCGAACAGAACGAATTGCGAGGGCCATCCGAAGACATTGCCTGAATTGATGTCAGACCCAGGCCGGATCGACGTAAGAAAGATCGCGATGAGCGGGATGAGCCAGATCAGCAACGCCACCGGCAAGAAGGCCTGGTAGCTGATCCCTTTGGGGGAGGCGGCGGCGATGGGGCGTGGGAACATCAGGCGCTCCTTTCCGGCAATGCGTCGCGGACGGCCTTTTTCAGGCTCTTGCGAATGAGGTCGTAGGAGACATGGATACGGTGCTCGGCATAGCCACGGTCGGTGGAGCCGAAATCGAGACGGACCCAGCTGCGATGAAAATAGGGAGCCTTGATGGCCTCGCCGGCATCGATGAGCATTTGCGCGGTCTCGATGTCAGCGGTTTTCACCGACACACCGCCGAATTCCCCCTCGAAGTCACCGAAGCAGGCAAACATCTTGTCGCCGACCTTCCAGCTCACGAGCTCCGGCGGCTCAGAGTAACGCGCCCCGGGCAAGGCTGCGCACATGGCATCGACATCGGCGCGCGTGATCATCGCGTGCCCTTCTCGTCCTGATACATCCGCCACAGGAAGTAGGAGATGTAGATCAGCATGATCGCGAAGAGCACCACGGCCACCGCCGAGCCGTAGCCGTACCGCTCCCCGAACTCGGAGATGGCCACCTCGAACATGTAATAGGCCAGCACGTTGGTGGACCCGAAGGGCCCGCCCTGGGTCATGATCGCGATCATGTCGAAGCTTCGCAGCGCGCCGATGACGGTCACGACGACGGCGATAAACGTGGCAGGACGCAGCTGCGGCAGCACGACGTACCAGAGCATTTTCCAGCCCTTGGCGCCGTCGAGCCGCGCGGCCTCGATCTGGTCGCTCGCCACGTTGTTGAGCCCGGTAAGGTAGAGGATCATGCAATAGGCGATCTGCGGCCAGAGGCCGGCGGCGATGATGCCGTAGGTGGCCCATTCCGGCGAGGACAGGATATCGGGCGCGGGCCGCGAGCAGGTGAAGGTCACATTGCCGATGAAGTTCACCGTTTCTTCGCAAAAGAGCGCCTTCCAGACGGTGCCCACGACGCCGAAATCGGGGTTGTAAAACCATCCGAAGATCAGGCCCACGACGACCTGACTGATGACGAAGGGAAAGAAGAAAAGCGACTTGTAGAGCCGCATGCCCGGCACATCCTGATTGAGGAAGAGCGCGATCAAAAGACCGACTGGCACGGCCAGCATGTAGAGCACCAGCCAGGCGACGTTGTTGCGCAGCGAGGTCCAGAAGTTCGGATCGTCCCAAAGCTTCACGTAATTGTCGAAGCCGATATAGACGGCGGTGGAATTGCCCTGCGCGTCATAGAGCCCGTTCCACTCGAAGAGCGAGAGGTAAAGGCTCTCGAAGATCGGGATGACGACGTAGATCGCGAAGAAGACAAGCGCCGGTGCAAGAAAGAACCACGGTGCGATGGAGAGTTTGTTGCGCTTGACCCAGCCCGCTCTCGGCGCGGCGTCTACTGTCATCTGTGATGTGTCGGTGACGGCCATGGCAGGGTCTCCGTCTTGTTTGAGGGCAGATGAGACTTGGTCGTTGGCGGTTGGTGCGCAGTGCGCACCCTACGGAATGAGGCACGTAGGGTGCGCACTGCGCACCGCCGAGGGAAAACAGGGCGCGCGTCGCCACGCGCCCTGCCACGTCTGATCCTAGTAGACCTCGGCCTGAACGGTATCGAGGCGCTCGAGGATTTCCATCTTCTTGGACGGGTCCAGCATGAACTCCTGGAAGCCTTTCATGCCCTCGGAGGCCATGGCTGCCGGTGCGTCGCGGTCATAGAACTGCGCGAGGCCCGCCGCGGTGGACACCGTCTGGAAGCCTTCCTGGATGAACTTGTCATCGGACACCGTCGCCTCGGAGTTCGGCGGAAGCTGACCGATGGTCTCGTTCCACTCGGATTGCACGTCCGCACGCGCCACGAAGGCCAAGAACTTCTTGGCATCTTCGACGTTCGTTGCGTTCGTCGGGATGAAGAACGCGTCCGCCGGTGCTTCCTCGGCACGCGCCACTTCCGGGTTGATGGACGGGAACGGCATGTAGTCGATCTGGTCGTCGGTGAGGCCAGCATCCTTCATGGCGGCCACGGCGAAGTTGCCCATCACGTACATGCCGGCATCGCCATTCACGAACGGTGCCAGCGCATCCTGCCAGGACATGGAGGCGTGGTTCTCGACGAAGCCGCACTCGTTGATGAGCTGCTCCCAGTTCGCGAACGTCTGCACGATGCGCGGGTCCGTGTAGGCGATCTCGCCATCGGTCAGCGCGTTGTGCACGTCATAGCCGTTGGTGCGCAGGTTGATGTAGTCGAAGACGCCCGCCGCGGTCCAAAGAAACTGCGTGCCGATGGTGAAGGGGGTTACGCCCACTTCCTTCATGGCCGCGCAGCCTGCGAGCATGTCGTCCCAGCTTTCAAACTCTTCGAGACCGAGACCGTCGAAGACGTCCTTCCGGTAGTAGATGCCCCACTGGTAGTAGGAATAGGGCACACCGTAGGTGACACCGTCGCGCGTCATCGTAGGCTCGATGGCCGCAAACGTCTCGCGGAGGCCATTCTCGTCCCAGACATCATCGACGGACTGGAAGAGGCCAGTATCCGTGAAGGGCGCCATGCGGTTGCCCGGGTACCAGGAGGTCACGTCCGGCGCGTCCGCGGTCAGGAAGTTCCGGATCGCCGTCTTGTGGGCTTCGCGATCATTGATGTTGGTGATCACGTTGATGTCGGGGTTCTCTTCGGCGAACTGCGCGATGGCGGCCTCGAACGCGGCCTTGGGCGCCGGGTTCAGGTCATCGAAGTTGATCACGAGATCGCGCTGCTGTGCCACAGCGGGCACCGCGATGGCGATCGCCATCACGGAGGTGAGAATGGAACGCATGTTTTCCTCCCTATGCTTCCACGAAACCTGGCCTGTGAATTTCCATCGCGTCTCGCGAGGGTTTCACTATTTGAAACCAAGTTTTATATGTTGAAATGATAATCTCGACTCGCCTAGGCTTGTCAACTGTAGAGGTTGGTCACTCCAAAAGCCCCGAGACAGGGGCAGGGCCGTACCTCGGGAGGACAGATGAAAGACGCACACACCAGCACCGTGGGTGGTGCGGGCACCGTGGGCAAGGCCCTCGAGGTGCTCGACCAGGTCGCCAGCTTCGGCCGCCCCGTGCGCTTTGGAGAGTTGCTCTCCGCGTCTCGCTTCCCGAAGGCCACGCTCTACCGCTTCGTGCAGACGCTCACACAGGAAGGCATGCTGACCTTCGACGGGGAGCGCCAGACCTACGCCATGGGCGTTCGCCTCGTGCGGCTCGCCCACGCGGCTTGGGCCCAGTCTTCCCTCGCGCCTGTCGCGCGCCGTCATCTCGAGCGCCTTTCCCAGACGGTAGGAGAGACCATCCACCTCGCGCAGCTCGATCACGCCTCGGTGCTCTACGTCGACAAGGTGAGCGCGCACGAGCCTTTGCCCATGTTCTCGCAGGCAGGGAAGGTCGGGCCGGCCTATTGCACCGGCGTCGGCAAGGTGATGCTCGCCTTTCTCCCCGAAGAGCAACTGGCGCGGGTGATTGCCCAGCAGAGCTTCCATCGGTTCACGGAGCACACGCTCGCCTCGGAATTTGCCTTGCGGGAGGAGATCACGGAGATCCGGTCCCGCGGCTACGGCTTTGACCGGGAGGAGCATGAGCCGGGCATCATTTGCCTCGCCATGCCCATCCTCACCGTTCACGGACGCATGCTCGGCGCGCTTTCGGTGACCTCCTCCACGGCCCGCACAGATCTCTCAGCGCTCGAGCGCCATGCGCCCGCGTTGCGCGAGGCCGCACAAGCCATCGCCGAAGACGCCGCGCAGTGGCGCTTCCCCGAGCCCCAGTCCACCTAACCGGAATTCACAGCAGCGAGGCCAATATGACAGGTGTCACCCTCAACCAGGTCATCAAGCGCTACGGCGAGGTGCAGGTCATCCACGGCGTGGACCTCGACATCGCCGACGGCGAATTCTGCGTCTTCGTGGGGCCGTCCGGCTGCGGTAAGTCCACGCTCCTGCGCATGGTGGCGGGGCTGGAAGAGACGAGCGAAGGTCAGATCAATATCGGCAAGCGCGACGTCACCCATCTCGATCCGGCAGAACGGGGCGTGGCCATGGTCTTCCAGACCTATGCGCTCTACCCGCACATGACTGTCGAGGAGAACATGGGGTTCGGGCTCAAGATGAACGGGGTGGAAAAGGGCGCTATCGCCGAAAAGGTCAATGGCGCGTCGAAAATCCTGCGTCTTGACGAGTACCTCAAGCGGAAGCCGGCGGCCCTTTCAGGCGGTCAGCGGCAGCGGGTGGCCATCGGACGCGCCATCGTGCGAGGGCCGGAGGTGTTCCTCTTCGACGAGCCGCTCTCGAACCTCGACGCCGAACTGCGCGTGGAGATGCGGGTGGAGATCGCGCGACTCCATTCTGAGATCGGCGCGACGATGATCTACGTGACCCACGACCAGGTGGAGGCCATGACGCTGGCGGACAAGATCGTGGTGCTGCGTGCGGGTGTCATCGAGCAGGTGGGCGCGCCCATGGATCTCTACCGCGACCCGGACAACAAGTTCGTGGCAGGCTTCATCGGCTCGCCCTCCATGAATTTCGTGGAAGGCACTGTCGCGGGCGGCAAGATCGCCGTTCCCTCGCTCAAGGCCGATGCGGCGCTCAACGTGAGCCTTCCCTCGGAGGGGAGTGCGGTGCATCTCGGGCTGCGCCCTGAGCACATCACGATCGAGCGCGGAGGGTCGACGCACAAGGTGGACCTCACCGAGGCGCTGGGCGGTGTTTCCTATGCCTATCTCGTGGCAGAGAACGGCGAGCGCCTCATCGTGGAAGAGCGGGGCGAGGACCGCGTGAAGGCGGGGCAGACGGTGGGCGTGTCCTACGATGCCAGCCAAGCGCGCCTTTTCGATGCAAACACGGAGCAGCGTATCCGCTAGGCGCCCGCGTGACGTCGAAGCCGCCTGAACGCGCTTCGAAAGGCCCTAATGAGGCCCTTATCCGCGCTCAGTGGAGCGCGTTGGCCTCGGCTACGATGTCCCGGTCGGCCTGAAGAAAGAGGTCTATCAGATCGATGAAGACCCAGTTCTCCATGAGCTTCGCCCCCGCCACGCGGTAAAAATCCATCACGCGCATGGTCACAGGCCCGCCCGTGGCTTTAACGCCGAGGTAGTCCTGTGCAAACGTGGCGTGAATGGATGGCCAGCCGCCCATGACCGCGAAGGGCCCGTCACCGAAGCGGCAAAAGTGATTGCCGCCCTTTCGATCCGGGAAGGCCGTGAGAAAGGGCGCGCGGTGGTCCTGTACGAACCCTTCCCAGCGCGTGTTCGAACCGATCCCACCCGGGCCGTACCACATCATGTTGTCTGCCCAGACGCCGTCGGGCCCGGTTTGCCCGACCGAGTTCCACGTGCCGGGTGTGTAGGAGCCGAGCGTCGCCATCATCCGGTCCACGAGGTCGAAGGCGTCGGTCTGCGCGGGAGGCGGGCAGAGCCCGTCCTGCGTCGCAGGTGCGGGGAAGGTGATCTCGTCCCCGATGGAGCCGAGCGGCATGCGTCTCGCTTGGACCATGACGTCGATGAGGTCGAATATCACCTTCGCTTCGAGGATCTTTCCGGCATCGTCGAGGCGGTAGAATTCGCCCGAACGCAGGAAGATCATCGAGCCGGACGGCTTGATCCCGAAGAGCGGGGCAGTGAACGTGCCGACATAATGCGTGATGGTCGCGACCCAGCGCCCCTCTTCATGGAGCCGGTTCTTTCCCCCCACGAAGATGATATCCCGCCGCTCGACGTCGGAGAGCCCGGCCCTGAGCGGGGAAAAGAAGCCATCGATCACGGCCTGCGGTCCGACCAACCGATTCACGGGCTGCGCGGCGTCCCATACGCAGTCCGCACTGATATGGCGGTCTGCAGCCGAGGGATCGGCCAGAAGCTCCGCCAAAACGCGCCGGAAATCTTGGCGAAAATCGGTGCTCGCACCGCTGGTTTTTGAATCAAGCATCTGATTAGCTGTAGCTCGGAGGGAAAAGGGTTGGCAATTGCCGCTTTGAGCGGTTAGCGTTTTTTGCATACCATTGCAAAATGGTCGCGGGAGTTGGGAGGCTCGCGCGGAAACCTCGGGGAGACGAAACGGCAAATGGCTGAAATCAGGCTGGAAAACGTGTCGAAGCGATGGGGCTCCTTCGTGGGCGTACAGGATTTCGATCTGACAATCGCGGACCAGGAGTTCCTCGTGCTGCTTGGCCCCTCGGGCTGCGGCAAAACGACCACGATGCGCATGATCGCAGGTCTCGAGGATCCGTCGGGCGGGGACATCATGATCGACGGCAAGCGCGTCAACGATCTTGAGCCCAAGGACCGTGACATTTCCATGGTATTCCAGTCCTACGGTCTTTATCCCAACATGAACGTCTACGAGAACATCCGCTTCCCCTTGAAGGTGCGGAAGGTCCCGCAGGGCGAACATGACGAGCGCGTCATGCGCGCTTCGGCTATGGTGGAGCTCGATGACTTTCTCCACCGGAAGCCAGCCGCTCTTTCGGGTGGACAAAGGCAGAGGGTCGCGCTCGCGCGTGCGATCGTGCGCGAGCCCAACGTCTTCCTCATGGACGAGCCCCTTTCCAATCTCGATGCCAAGCTTCGCGTATCCACGCGCGCCCAGATCAAGAACCTGAGCCACGAGCTGAAGGTGACGACGATCTACGTCACCCATGACCAGATCGAAGCAATGACGCTCGCTGACCGCGTGGTCGTGATGAACAAGGGCGTCGTTCAGCAAGTGGGCACCCCGACGGAGATCTACGACAATCCGGCCAACACTTTTGTGGCGAGCTTCATCGGCAATCCGGCCATGAACCTCGTCGATGGCACGCTCAAGGGCGGCACGTTCGAAGCGAAGGGGATCAGTATCCCCGGGTTCAGTGGCCCCGATGGCCCGGTGACGCTCGGCTTCCGCGCCGAGGATGCGGAGGTGGTCGACAGCGGCGGGCAGCTCAACAGTCCGGTATACTCCATGGAGTTGCTTGGCGACGCGACGATGGTCAGCGTGCGCAGTGCCGGGGCACTTCTGAGCGTCAAGGCGCTCAAGGACTATCGCACCGAGATCGGTGCGCCCGTGAGCGTGTCCATCCCGGCGAGCATTTGTCACCTTTTCAGCGCCCAGGATGGCGCGAGGATCGGGAGCTGAAACGCTTCTGGAACCGGTGTGCCGCGCCCTGGGGTGCGGTAGCCAAAGCCGGAGCCTGTGCGGGAGGCGCAGCTCCACTCAAAATGGAAACAGGGAGAAGAAGATGTTTCTGAAAAAGTTTGCAGCCGTGAGCGCCGTGGCGCTCATGGGCACGACTGCGATGGCCGGGGGCCACGCGGCCTGCCCGACGGAAGGTCGTGTGTCGATCGTGGGCAACGAGTTCCCGGCGATCCAGACCGTGGGTGCCGGTGCAATGGCATGCGCCGGTGACAGCGTGGAAGTCTCCACCAACCTCACCGCCGATCACCAGACGATCAACGTGCCCGGCATGCAGGGCAACCCGGCTGAATACACGTCCGCGATCATCGCGAACTCGTCCATCGTCGCCCTGATGAACGAGGATGTCATCCGTCCGCTCGACGATCTCGTGGCCGAGCACGGTGATGGCCTCCAGCCGAACCAGCTGATCACGATCAACGGTCAGGTGATGGCGGTGGCCTTCATGGCGAATGCCCAGCACCTCGTTTATCGCGCCGACGTGCTCGAAGAGGTGGGCCTCGAGCCGCCGACCACCTACGAGGAGATGCTCGCCGCAGCAGAAGCGATCCGCGCAGCTGGTATCATGGAAAACCCCGTTGGTGGCGCCTACGCGGCGGGATGGAACCTCGCGCAGGAATTCAACAACATGTTCCTCGGCTACGGTGGCTCCCACTTCAAGCCCGGAACGGCCGAGCCCAACATCAACAACGAAGCCGGCGTGAACGCGCTCAACATGATGAAGGCGCTGTCGGAGTACATGAACCCCGACTTCCTCACGCATGACTCGAACGCGACCAATGCCGAGTACCGCGCCGGCAACACTGCGCTCATGAACATGTGGGGCTCCCGCGCCGCCACGCTCGTGACCGCCGAAGGTGTCCCGCAGGAAGTGATCGACGGCTTCGCCATCGCGGGCCCGATGACCGTGGGCGGCGGCGACACGCCGGCGACGACGCTGTGGTGGGACGGCTTTACCGTGGCCAAGAACATCTCTGACGAGGATGCCGTGGCGACCTTCAAGGCGCTCAAGAACGCCATCGACCCGTCGATCCTGACGGGCGACGTGCCCACGCAGGCCGTGTGGCTCATCGACGGCTACGAGCCCACCGAGGCGGCCGTGGGCGTGTTCGCGGCGGCCAATGCGGGCTCCGTGCCTTACCCGATGCTCCCCTTCATGGGCCTGATGCATACCGCGCTCGGTAACGAGCTTGCGGACTTCATGCAGGGCAACGAGAGCGCCGAGCAAGCGCTGGCGGACGTCGAAGCAGCCTACACCGCTGCCGCGCGCGAGCAGGGCTTCCTGAACTAAAAATTCAGGGCGGGGCCGGTCAAAGGACCGGCCCCGTCCCACCCAAGGGGCCGTGGCCCCGACCCGTTTTTTCAAGGCGCGCTGAGCGCCAACACGAGGAAGGGCACAGATGAAACACCGCACATTCATTTGGTTCTTCATGCCGACGGCCGCGGCGATGCTCCTCTTCATCGCGTTTCCGATCGTTTCCGTCGTCACCCAGTCGTTCTTCACGCCCCACGAAGCCGTGCTGATCGAGGTCGAGAATTGCGGCCCGTTCGGATGCACCACCGAGACGTCGATCGATCAGGAAGCAACGCAGGCCATACGCGATGCTGCCCCGCTCGGGCGTTTCGTCGGCTTCGATATCT
The DNA here is from genome assembly GCA_038533575.1 of Pseudomonadota bacterium. NCBI lineage: Bacteria > Pseudomonadati > Pseudomonadota > Pseudomonadota bacterium. Next base: position 139,901 of record JBCAYL010000004.1, read on the forward strand.
ATAGCGACCGTGGTCACCTCGCGTTCGGTGAATTGAGCGATGCCTGGCGTAGCTCAGCCGATTTTGGAGGGTTCGTGGACCGCGTTATGAACCTGCCGTTCTATGGCGCGCTGGCCTTTACACTCACCTACACGTTCATCTGCACCCCATTTCTCATAGCGCTGGGCTTCGCCATTGCCGTGGCCGTGAACTCGCTTCACCGGCGACTGAAGGGGCTGATGATCTTTTTCTCGCTCCTTCCCATGATCGTGACCCCGCTCATCGGTGCTTTGGTCCTGTCCTGGATGGTGGATAGCCGAGGGATCCTTGGGAACTTCCTCTCGTGGCTCGTGAGCGATCCGGACCTGTCCGTGAAGGCGTCCACCCCGCTCATGTGGATCTGCCTTATCGTCTACGGCATCTGGTCGTCGGCGCCCTTTGCCTTCGTCGTTTTCTACGCGGGTCTGCAGACCGTGCCGCAGGACACGCTGGAGAGTGCGCAGATCGACGGGGCCACGCGCTGGCAACAGATCCGCTTCGTGATCATCCCGCACCTCGCGCCGCTGGTGACCTTCGTGGCGCTCATTCAGCTCATGGATAACTTCCGCGTGCTCGAGCCGATCCTAGGCTTCCAGGCGCAGGCCCACGCGCAATCGCTGTCCACCTTTATCCTGAGCGATCTCAGTGGGGAGACGCGGCAGCTCAGCTCCGCCGCGACGACCTCTGTCCTCACGATCATCGGGATCGCGATCCTTCTGACACCCGTCCTGATCCGCACCTGGCGGGACTTCAACGCAAAGAGCCACTGAGATGTCGACGCCCGCAGCACAACGCCGTCCGCTCCCGCTCCAGCTTTTCCTTTGGGCTTTCGTGGCTCTCTGGTTCGTGGTGGCGGCCTTTCCGTTCATGTGGACACTCTGGGGATCCTTCAAGGTCGAGCTCGATTTCTTCTCGATCGCCGACTGGACGAACGCCCTCGTGGGCCGAAACACGCAGGCGACCTACGGCAGCTCGTTCACGAGTGCGGGCTATGAAGGTGCCTTCGGCCTGAACGAATTCTGGCGCAACATGATCAACACGCTCATCGTGTGCGTCTGCGTTGTGTCGATCTCGCTCACCATCGGCACGCTCGGGGGCTATGCCCTGTCCCGGTCGGGCTACAAGTACGTCTTCTGGCTCCTGATCATCGCGCTCATGTTCCGCGCGCTGCCCCAGATCACGCTCGTGTCGGGGTACCTCCCCGTCTTCTTCGATTGGAATGTCTGGGGGTTCCTGCCCACGGCCATCCTCGTGCTCGTTGCCATCAATCAGCCCTTCACGCTCTGGATGCTCCACTCGTTCTTCGAATCCATTCCAAAGGATCTCGACGAGGCGGCGAAGGTGGATGGCTGCACCCAGTTCCAGGCCTTTCGCCACGTGATCATTCCGGTCATGTGGCCGGGTGTGATCACCACGGGGCTCTTCTCCTTTCTCCTGGCGTACAATGACTTCGTGGTGACCGCGCTGATCCTGAACGAGTCGAACCGGACCATGATCCCGCAGATCAATGCGTTCCTCGGAACGACGTATACCGAGGGCAACGTGATGTTCGCGGTCGCAGCGGTGGTCTCGGCCACGGCGCCGCTCTTTGTCCTCGTGATGTTCTTCCAGCGGCAGATCGTGTCGGGCCTGACGGCAGGCGCAGTGAAGGGGTGAGGCTCGCCGGGTTGGCTCTCAGCCTGCCTGAGCCACCGACAATCAGGAGAGCCAGATGCCCTATGATGTGATCGTCGTCGGCGCGGGATCGGCCGGATGCGTGGCCGCCGCCGAGCTCCACCGTCGGGGCGTTGGACGGGTCCTCGTGCTGGAAGCGGGCGGTTCTGATCTCCACCCACTCGTGGCCATGCCAATGGGCCTGACATGGCTGATGGGCTCTTCACGAGATTGGAACCTGAAATCCATGCCGATGGAAGCCGCTGGAGGGCGCCGGGTTGCCGCGCCACGCGGCAGGATGGTTGGCGGGTCTGGCTCGATCAATTCGATGGTCTGGTTTCGAGGTCGCGCCTCCGATTTTGATGCTTGGGGAGTTGAGAGCTGGTCCTACGCGGATGTCGAGGGGGCTTTCGCGGCGGTGGAAGAAAAGCTCGCGCCGGTAAAGCTCGAAAACACGCACCCGCTGACGCATGGCCTCGAGGCCATGTTGCCCACCAACAGTGGAACTCCGACACCTGAACGGGAGAGCGCGGGCATCTTCTCCCACAATATCAAGGGCGGTCGCCGCAACTCCGCCGCGCGCGCGTTTCTCCGGCAATACGACATTCCCACGGTCACCGGGGCTCCCGTCGATCGTCTTACCTGGCGAGAGGGCCGCGTTGCAGGCGTCAGGCTTTCGGACGGGTCTCAGATCAATGCGTCAAAGGGCGTGGTGCTGGCGGCGGGGTCCTTCATGTCTCCTGCGATCCTCCTCCGGTCGGGCATCGGCCCCGCCAAAGCGCTCGCCAAGCTGGGCATCAGGCAGCGGGCAGAGAGCCCGGAGGTCGGCGAAAACCTGCATGATCATCCGGGCTTTGGGCTTCATTTCGAGGGCGCGGGCACCGGCTACGGCCTCGAGCCCGCACAATGGGTGAATTGGACGCGTGCGCCCTTGGATCTCCTCTTCGGGCGCGGTCCGCTCGCCTCGCCCACGGTCGAAGGGGGCGCGTTCTTCAATGCGAGGGGGGCGTCGGCCGAGCCCGACGTGCAGAGCCATTTCATCCCGTTCCACCTCGACCACGCGGGGAGGAAATACGCCCTGAAGAGCGGGTATTTCGCGGATGTCTGTCTGTGCCAGCCTAAGTCCCGCGGCGCCCTTCGCTTGGCGTCTTCTGACCCTTCGACACCACCGGTCTTTGATCTCGGCCTCTTCCGGGAGGAGGCCGATCTCGACACGCTGACCGCGGGCGTCGAGCGGCTCCGGCAGCTTCTCGAGAACGCGGACTTCGGCGGAAAGCGCGGGCGCGAGGCGGGGCCATCCAAGGGCAAGACCGGCGCCGACCTCAAGGAGGTCATCCGCCACCGTGCCGGCACGGCCTACCATCCCGTCGGCACCTGCCGCATGGGGGCCGATGAGAGCGCCGTCGTCACCCCGCGTCTCGCGGTGCGGGGCGTGGAGGGGGCGTGGGTCGCGGATGCCTCGATCATGCCGCGGGTCACCTCCGCCAACACCAATGCCCCGTCGATGATGATCGGCTGGAAGGGCGCGGAGATGATCGCCGCAGATCTCCCGAGCGCCCATGGCGTCTAGCGCATCCGAAAAGGAAAATTCATGAGAGGCTCGCGCCCCGAACAGGCCGTCCTGACCAAGGACACCGACATGTCGAAGACGGAGGAAACCCGGGCCGTCATCGAGGGCATGGTCGACGGCCTCAACGATCACCGCATCGCAGATATCGGCGAGTTCTTCGCGGAGAGCTTCCGCTGGCTGGGAAACACGGGCTGCGGCACCAAAGACGGGCTTCGCGCCTTTCAGGACAATTGGCAGAAGCCCTTTCAGGCCGCCTTCCACGACAAGGTCTGCGTGGACGAGGCGCGCATGTACATGGGGGAATGGGCCGCTGCGTTCGGGCGCCAGGAAGTGACGCATGGCGGTGAGTTCATGGGCATTCCAGCCACCGGGAAGCGCATCACCGTGCGCTACATGGACTTCTGGAAGGTGGTCGATGGGAAGATCGTCGACAACTACGTCATGGTCGATTTCCCGCACGTGTTGGCCCAGCTCGGTGTCGACGTGTTTGATGGCAAGGGGTGGGAAGCCTTTGACAGGGGAGAACAGACCCCGCCTGCTCCCGCCTAGTCCAGAATGCGGCGCGCCTCATCGGCGATGAAGCGCTCCTCGTCTGCCGGGACCCACCAAAGGCCCAAGGCTGAGGCGTCGGAGTGGAGAGCGCGCTCTTGAGCAGCATTGCGCGTCGGATCCAAGTCAGCCCCCGCCCAGCTGAGGCCGGCGCAGATACGCGCGCGAATGGGTGGCGCGTGCTCTCCAATCCCGCCAGTGAAGGCGACGGCGTCGATCCCGCCCATGGCAGCAATGAGCGATCCACCATGGCGGATTGCCCAGTGGCAGAAGTGCTCGACAGCAAAGCTCGCCCGCGGCGCGCCCGAGGCCAGGAGCGTCCGCATATCGGAGCTTTCGCCAGAGAGCCCGAGGAGCCCGCTCTCATGGTTCAGGATCTCCCGCGTGCGCTGAATGCCCAGCCGATCAGCGAGGTGAAGGACGGCGTTCGCGTCGATTCCGCCGACGCGCGTTCCCATGGTCAGCCCTTCAAGCGGTGAAAATCCCATGGTTGTGGCGATGCTTTTTCCATCTACGATCGCAGCGGCGCTCGCGCCGTTTCCCAGATGGTAGGCCAAGAGGCGTCTTGGAAGCGGCTTCCTCGCCAAGTCCGGCAGTCGAGCCACAAGCGAGGCATAAGACAGTCCGTGGAACCCGTAGCGGCGGATTCCCTCGTCTTCGGCGAGGGGCCATGGCAGCGCGTAGTCCCGCGCGGTGGCAGGCATCGTTGCATGAAAGGCCGTGTCGAAGCATGCCACCTGAGGAAGCTCCGGGGCATGCGCCTGAAGGGCCAGTATGCCTCGCAGATTGTGAGGGTTGTGCAGTGGGGCGAGGCTGCTCGCCGCCTCGATTTCAGCGATGATCTCCGGTGTGATCACTTCTGGCGCCGTCAGCCGCGGCCCGCCGTGGACGACGCGATGCGCCACGGCTTGCAGATCGGCTTGTCCAAAGCCCGCATCTTGGACGGCCTTTATGACCGCTTTGAAAGCTGTGTCATGGTCCGGGAGTGCCATCTCCGCTGCGGCGCCATTGAGCGTCATGGTGGAGTGCCCGCCGATCTCCGAGGCTGCGCCGTGGAAAAGGCGCGTCCCATGCGCGTCGAAGACCGCGAACTTTACGGACGACGACCCGGCGTTGAGGACGAGAACGGTCATCCCGACACGCGTCGAAGGGCTACTCCGCCGCCTCGGCCGTCACCCGCGTCTGAGGCACCATGTCCGCGCGATCAATACCTGCCACGACCACCGGCTTTTTCATCGCGTCCCGGCGGAAGGGCTCGCCAAGCTCCTGGTTGATCATCCCTTCGATCAGCGTGGTCTTCCCGTGTTGCATCTGGTCTGTGATCGCCTGCGCGAGCGCCGCGGTCAGCTCGTCCATCGTGCGAGCGACGACGCCCTGAAGCCCGCAGGCCTGTGCGATCCCGGCGTAGCTCACGTCTTCGTCGAGTTCCGTGCCGACGAAGTTGTCGTCGAACCAAAGCGTCGAGTTCCGTTTCTCTGCGCCCCACTGGTAATTGCGGAAGACGATCTGCGTGATCGCGGGCCACTCGCCGCGTCCGATCGCCGTGAGCTCGGTGACGGCGATGCCGAAGGCACCGTCCCCGGCGAAGCCGACCACCGGGACCTCCGGGCACCCGATTTTTGCTCCGACGATCGAAGGCAGGCCGTACCCGCAAGGGCCAAAGAGTCCGGGGGCGAGGTATTTCCGGCCCGCGTCGAAGTCGGGATACGCGTTACCAATGGCGCAGTTATTGCCGATATCAGAGGAAATGATCGCCTCCCGCGGAAGAGCGGCCTGTATGGCGCGCCAGGCCATGCGCGGGCTCATCCATTCAGGCTTTGCCGCACGGGCGCGCTCATTCCATGTCGTGCCGGGGTCGTCGTCCTCGTGATCCATGGAGCTGAGCTGTTGCTTCCATGCGCTTTTGACCTTTGCGATCTTCTCGGTGCGTGCGGCGCGTCCTTCATCGCCTGCTTCGGGTGCCAGTGCTCCGAGGATGCCCCGTGCGACCTTCGCCGCATCGCCCACGATGCCCACCGTGATCGCCTTCGTCAGCCCGATGCGGTCGGGATTGAGATCGACCTGGATGATCTTTGCCGCGCCGGGCCAATACTCCATGCCGTAGCCGGGCAACGTGGAGAACGGATTGAGGCGTGTGCCGAGCGCGAGTACCACGTCGGCGTCTCGAATGAGCTCCATGGCGGCCTTCGAACCATTGTATCCCAGTGGTCCGGCAAAGAGCGGGTGGGAGCCCGGAAAGGCGTCGTTGTGCTGGTATCCCACGCAGACCGGGGCATCGAGGCGCTCCGCAAGGGCGCGCGAGGCGGAAATGCCGCCGTCTGAAAGCACGACCCCCGCGCCGTTGAGGATGACCGGCGCTTTCGCCTCCGAAAGAAGCGCTGCGGCCTTCGCAACAGAGTTTTCTCCGCCGGGCGATTGTTCGAATTCGATCGGGGAGGGTACATCGATATCGATGACTTGCGTCCACATATCGCGGGGAATGTTGATCTGTGCGGGTCCGGACAGGCGCTTTGCCTGAGCGATGACGCGGGTCAGGACCTCGGCCACGCGGGACGGGTCCCTGACCTCTTCCTGGTACGCAACCATGTCCTGGAAGAGTGCCATCTGCTCCACTTCCTGGAAGCCGCCCTGGCCGATGGTCTTGTTGGCGGCCTGCGGGGTGACGAGGAGGAGGGGCGTGTGGTTCCAGTAGGCCGTCTTCACGGCTGTGACGAAATTGGTGATGCCGGGGCCGTTCTGGGCAATCATCATCGACATCTGGCCGGTGGCGCGGGTGAACCCATCGGCCATGAAGCCCGCGGAGCCTTCATGGGCGCAGTCCCAGAAGGTGATCCCGGCTGCCGGAAAAAGGTCGGAAATCGGCATCATGGCAGATCCGATGATCCCGAAGGCATGGGCGATGCCATGCTTCTGGAGGACCTTGATGAAGGCTTCTTCGGTGGTCATCTTCATGGCGCGCACTCCGGGCTCTGGGCGATGGCCTCAGCCTAGCCAAGAGGGCCATCCGGGCGCGAGTGAAATTCTGCCCTATTTTTTCACGGGACCGCGAAATCTTGCAAAAATTCGTGTTGCCCGGCCGGACCTCAGCCGAAGACGCGTGTGAGTGCCTCGTTCACGCCCGCGGTGATCGCATCGATATCGTCGGCGGTGGAAATGAGCGCTGGCGAGAAGCATAGCGTGTTGTTCTTTCCCTCGAAGCTGCGGTTGGTCGCGCCGATGACGAGACCTTGCGCCATGCAGTCCTTCACCACGGCTTGCACCTGTGCCTCGGCGGCAGGTTCCTTCGTGTCGCGGTCTGCCACGAGCTCCGCACCGCAGAAGAGACCCTTGCCTCGGACGCTTCCGATGATGGCATGCCTTTCGGCCAGCGCCTCGAGATTGTCGACGAGGCGGGCGCCCATGGCGACCGTGTTCTCCCGGAGCCCTTCTTCCTCGATGATCTTCATGTTCTCGATGGCCGCTGCTGGCCCAGCGGTGCAGCCTCCGAATGTCGAAATATCGCGGAAATAGTTCAGCGGATCGGAGGCGTCGTCCTTGAACATCTGGAAGACCTCCTCGGTCGTGACGGTGCAGGAGATCGCCGCGTAGCCCGAGGCCACGCCTTTCGCCATGGAGACGATATCGGGCTCGACGCCGTAGTTCTGATATCCAAACCATGCACCCGTTCGGCCCACGCCGCAGACGACTTCGTCGATGATCAGCAGCACGTTGTATTTCTTGCAGATCTCCTGAACGCGCGGCCAGTACCCCGGCGGTGGCGGGATGACGCCTCCGCCCGCGGTGACGGGCTCTAGGACAAGGCCGCCGACGGTGTCGGCGCCTTCCCGAAGGATGACCTTTTCGATCTGGTCAGCGGCCGCGATGCCGTAATCCTCGCCGGATAGGCCCTCGGCCCAATCCTGCTCATGCTTCCGATATTCGAGGCAATGCGGGACCTCGACGAAGCCCGCCGGAAAGGGGCCATACTGCGCATTGCGCTGATGATGCCCGCCCGATGCCATCGCAGCGATTGTCGTCCCGTGGTAGTCCCGCTCCCGGAAGAGGATCTTGTGCTTCTTGCCACCGTAGCGCTTATGCGCGATCTGGCGGACCATCTTGTAGGCCTTCTCGTTGGCCTCGGAGCCGCTATTGGAGAAGTAGACGCGGGACATGCCCGGCATCTTTTCGGTGAGCATGGCTGCGAATGTCGCGCCGGGGATCGAACCCGCAGCACCGGCAAAAAAGTTCATTTTCACCAGTTGATCACGGACCGCGTTGGCGATGCGTTCGCGGCCATAACCGACATTGACCGTCCACACGCCGCCGGACACGGCGTCGATATGCTCCTTGCCGTCCTGGTCCCAGACGCGGAGGCCTTTGCCTTCGACGATGATTTTCGGGTCCACCGTCTCGAAGGGGGCGTGTTGGATGAGGTGATGCCAAACATGGGCGCGGTCGTTTTCGACGATTTGGCTCAGGTCGTTGATGTTGCCGTCCATGTCACGCCTCCATGCTCAAGACCTCGGCATGAGAGCAGGGTTTTGGAAATTTGCAAGGGGGGCGGCGCCCGCCCGCCCACCCCGCCGCCCCCCTTGGCGCCCGAGGCGCGAGCGACGCACTGTCTCCAGCGGGGTGCAGGTGGCGGGAAGGGATGCCTCCGGCGGAAACCAGGGCATGAACGAGACCGGGCGGGCGCGGCCCCAGACACAGAAGCTTGCGTGGCGGACGCGGTTAGTTCTCCACCTCGGTCCCGGTGAGGACGCCGTCGATGCGGGCCTTGGATTCCGGCGTCTTGGCGAGGCGCAAGAAGGCGGCGCGCTCTCGGTCGAGCATGTCCTGCTCGCTTTGCTCGTGTGGGGTATCAGCGTCCGTGTTCACGACGATGGTGGCGATTTCCATGGCGGTCGTCTTGTTGTGCGGGGTGAACCAGCCCTTTGCGACGCCCTTGTCCATGAAGCTCTCCATCTCGGCGAGAATGCTCCTGCCAGGAAGCGTGAAGCGAGGCGCCTCGGGAGGCCGGTAGCCGGACCAGCCATCGATGCGCGCGGTGGCCGTTGTGATGAGCTTGTCTCGGTTCATGACCGTGGAATCGCGGCCTTCGAGGAAATACTTGAGCGGCGTGGCTTCCTCGGGCGAGGCTCCCGTCTTCCCGTAGCCCACCTGCATCCATGTTTCCCACGCGGCTTTCTCCGGGTCACCCGTGGCCTCCTGCCAGCGGAGGAACGTCTCCTTCACCCCGCCACCGGAGGGCACGAGGCCGACGCCCGCCTCCACGAGGCCCAGAACAGAATTCGCATGGGTGACGAGCGCGTCGCAGTGCATCAGCACTTCGAACCCACCGCCCAGAGCGAGGCCCGAGGGCGCGCCGATGACCGGGACAGGGGCGTATTTCAGGCGCAGGCAGGCCTGCTGAAAGTCGTGGAGGAACGCGTCCATGTCAGCCCAGTCACCGGCTTCGATGAACGCGGCAAAACGATTGAGATCCACGCCCGCCGAATAGTGCTGTGCATCGTTGTGGACGAGGATGCCGCGGCCGGGATCGTCTGCAGCGGCGTGGACAATTGCCATGCTTTCGCCCGTCAGAGCGTTGGCTTTCGAATGAAACTCGATGAGGCGGATCCCATCGAGATCCCAGAGCGACGCCGCCGCGTTCGTGGCCATCGGCGTGAGTGTCTTGCGCGTCAGGGAAAAGCGCTCCGTGCCCTCGGGAAGCGCGATCGGCCGGTAGCCATCTGTCGTGCGGACCTGAAGCCTGCCATCGGCCTTGTAGAACGGTGCGGGGTTTTCGAGGGCAGGAGGGACGTCGGCTCCTGCTTCTCTGGCGAGCGTGACCACCTCTCCCGCACCAAGGGCGTCGATCATCTCGAACGGGCCCCGGATCCAGTTGAAGCCCATCTTCATGGCGTCATCGATGTCCTGCGGGGTCTTCGTGACATCGGGCAGAAGCGACGCGGCGTAGGCCAGGACGCGGCCGAGGAAGTTGCGTGCAAAGCGCGTCTGCGCGTCGTCGCCGCGGATCAGGTCCGTCAGCGTCTCCGCGTTCTGCGCGAGCTGCTTGGCGGCATGCCGCGCTTTCGCGGGCAGCTCCACGACGCGCGGGCGCAGGGAGCCGTCGAGGTTCATCGCCATATCGTCGCGGTAAAAACCGCCCTTGCCAGATTTCTGGCCGGTGAAGCCTTCGGCGATCATGGCGTCGATCATCGGCTTGGCCGGGTTGTTCGAGCGGCCCACCGCGTGGAAGGGATCGCCCTCGGGGAGAATGTCGCCCAGCGTGTCGACGACGTCAGACATGAGGTCCACGCCGATGAGATCGTAGAGCCCGAAGACGCCGGTTTTCGGTATCCCCATGGGGCGCCCCATGATCGCGTCTGCTTCTTCGATGGTTAGGCCCTGCTTAAAGGCCTCGTCGAGACCCACTTGTAGCGCGAAGACGCCGACCCGGTTGCCGAGAAATCCCGGGGTGTCTGCGCACGGCACGACGCCCTTGCCGAGGATCTCGTCGTTGTAGTGCGCAAGGCGGTCCATCGCATCTTGGCTCGTATGCGCGCCGCGTACGAGCTCGAGGAGACGCATGTAGCGCACCGGGTTGAAGTAGTGCGTGATGGCGAAGCGCTCTTGGAAGCTCTGCGAGCGGCCCTCTGTCAGAAGGCTGATCGGAATGGTGGACGTGTTCGACGTCACAAGGCAGCCGTCCGAGACGGTCGATTCAAGCCGCGCGTAGAGGTCACGCTTCAGGTCGAGGCGCTCCACGATGGCTTCCACGATCCAGTCGCATTCTCCGAGCTTGTCGAAATCGCTCTCAATCGTGCCGGTATGGATGCGTGAGAGGCACTCTTTGGAGTGAAGGGCAGGGGGATCGGATTTCTTCAGGCGCTCAAGGGCGTAGTCCGTTGCCTCTTTGGTGAGATCGAGGAGGAGGACGTCCTGCCCAGCATTCGCGATTTGTCCCGCGATGCCCGAGCCCATGGTGCCCGCGCCGATGACGGCGATCTTATTGAAAGTCATGGTTGAGTTCCTTGGTTCGGGCAACGTCCCGCAAGTGATGCCCGCGAGCGTTCACAACAGCAAGCCGGGCACCAGGGACGAGCAGAGGCGACCGGTGGGCTGGGATCTCCGCGGTGGCGTGGTGCTCCATCGTCTCTGATCAAGAAGGCGAGCACGACATCGAGGCTAGGCCGCGGTGCGCTGTGTTTCGAGGAAGCGGCGCAGGGGCTGTGTCACCTCCCACGGTTGCTCGGTGATGGACATGTGGCCCGAGTGGGGGATCTCCGAGAGCATGCCGCCCAAGGCTTCGTGCAGTTTGCGACCCGCTTTGATCGGGGTCATCTTGTCTTCGCCGCTCAGGATGCAGAGCGTCGGGCAGGTGATCTGGGCAGCCGCCTCCGCGCCGCCCCGGTACTCATTGCACGCGTTCAGGTCCGCGAAGAGGGCGCCCGGGCGATTGGATGCCATGAGCTGCCCGCCCATGATCATGTGGCTTGCGCCCGGCATGGTGTGGTCGTGGACATGGCCCGTGGCGCCATGTCCCCAATCCATCATGGCTTTGATCGCCTTTGGTTCCTTGTTCTCCGCGAGACCGAGCAAGTAGTCATTGACCGGAATGGCGAGGGCGCTGGCAATGAATGTCGCAGAGCGCACCTTCCGGGGGAAACGCGCGGCGAGCTCCAGGGCCACGAGGGCGCCTTGCGAATGCCCTGCGATGTGCGCCTTCTCGATGCCGGCTGCCTCCATGAACTCTGCGAGCCAATCGGCCATGGCTTCAATGGACGCGAGCGGCGCGCCGTCCGACTGGCCATGGCCGGGAAAATCTGGCGTGATCGCTTGCCAGCCACGATTGGCGAGGAAGCGATGCTGAAGCATGAAGCCGAGGTGGTTTTGCCCCGAGCCGTGGATGAAGAGGATCACATCGCCAGAGGGATCGAAAGCGCGCCCACCGGTGGACGCGAAGATCTCTGTGCCTTGGACTTGGAGTTTCATTCCGCGGCCACCTTCGGTGCGGCGCGGCCTGCGGCCTTCAGTGCTTGCGTGAAATCAGCGGCGATGTCGTCGAAATCTTCGAGACCCACCGAGATACGGACGAGATCGTCGGTCAGGCCGGCGGCCTCCATGGCCTCCGCCGTGATGTGGCTGTGGGTGGTCGAGCCCGGGTGGATGACCAAGGTCTTCGCATCGCCGACATTGGCGAGATGAGACGCGAGGCCCACACTCTCGATGAAGGCCGAGGCCGCCGCACGCCCTCCGCGCACGCCCATCGAAATGATCGAGCCCTGGCCCTTGGGCATCAGCCGCAGGGCCGTCTCGTGGTCAGGATGGTCCGACAGGGCAGGGTGTTTGACCCAGCTGACCTGCTCATGGGCCGCCAGGAATTCCAGCATCCTGGCGGTGTTCGACATATGCCGCTCCATGCGGAGCGGGAGCGTTTCGATGCCCTGCAGGATGTAGAAGGCGTTCTGCGGTGCAAGGCAGGGACCGGCATTCATCATGCCTTCGGTTCTCACCCGCGTGGAGAAAGCCATGGGGCCGAATTCTTCCCAAAGGTTCACGCCTTGGTAGCCAAAGTGCGCTTCCGTCATCGTCGGGAATTTCCCGGGCGTCACGCCCCAGTCAAAGTTGCCGCCGTCGATCACGGCGCCACCGAGAGCGACGCCATGTCCGCCCATCCACTTGGTTAGTGAATGGATCACGATGTTGGCCCCGTGCTCGATGGGCTTGATCATCCAGGGCGTGTTGAACGTCGCGTCGATGACGAGAGGCACATTCGCCTCCTTGGTGACCTTGGCCACCGCGGGCACGTCCATGATGTCCATGCCCGGATTTCCGATCACCTCGCCAAACACCATCTTCGTGTTCGTGCGGATCGCACCACGGATGGCCTCGGGGTCTCGCGGCGAGACGAAGGTCGTCTCGATGCCGTAGCGCGAGAGCGTGTGTTGGAAGAGGTTGATGTTGGCCCCGTACATTTGCGAGGAGGCCACGACGTGATCTCCCGCAGAGCAGATCGCGAGGACCGTGACAAAAAGCGCAGACATGCCGGAGGCCGTCGCGACCGCAGCAACGCCCCCATCGAGCGCCGCAAGCCGCTGCTCCAGGACGGCGACCGTCGGGTTCGTGAGACGCGTGTAGATGTGTCCGCCGATCTCCATGTTGAAGAGGGCCGCCGCCTGTTCGGTATCCTGAAACACGTAAGAGGTCGTCTGATGGATCGGCACAGCCCGCGAGCCGAAGCGGCTATCGGGCGACTGCCCTGCATGCAGGCTCAGCGTATCGAACTTGTAATCGGCCATGGGTTTCTCCTCGGGCGGAAACTGCACCGTGTATTGCCCATCTCTGCGAAGCGGAGCAAGGGGCGGCGATGTACGAAAGAGCCGCGGACGGCCGGTCAAAGCGCTGCGGATTTTTCAGCTTTCGTCCCGGCGCGATCCGGGCTTCTTTGGGCGCGAGCATCCTGGAGAGCGCCGCAATGATAGATCCGCAGCCCAAAGCCTCCCACTTCGTGAACGGCGCATACCTCGAAGACACCGCCGGTGACGTGATCGATGTGGTCTATGCCTTTACCGGAGAGAAGATCGCCCACGTTCACGCAGCGACGCCGACCGTGATCGACGCGGCGATCGAGGCAGCGCGCGCGGCCCAGCCAGCGTGGGCCGCCATGACGGGCACGGAGCGTGGCCGCATCCTGCGCCGTGCGGCGGATATGATCCGTGAGCGAAATCGCGAGCTGTCGATCCTCGAGACCTTTGACACGGGCAAGCCGCTGCAAGAGACGCTGGAAGTCGATGCAACGTCCGCCGCCGATGCGCTGGAGTACTTTGGCGGGCTCGCGGGAGCACTGACAGGCGAGCACATCCCCTTGGGCTGCGACTGGGCTTATACCGTCCGCACGCCCCTCGGTGTCTGTGTCGGTATCGGTGCGTGGAATTACCCGACACAGATCGCCGCGTGGAAAGGCGCGCCTGCGCTTTGCTGCGGGAACGCGATGATCTTCAAGCCTTCCGAAGTCACGCCGCTTTGCGCGTTGAAACTGGCGGAAATTCTCTGTGACGCGGGCCTGCCGCCCGGGCTCTACAATGTTGTGCAAGGCATGGGCGCTGTCGGAAGTGCGCTCGTGGAAGACCCCCGCGTGGCCAAGGTTTCACTGACGGGATCGGCGCCGACGGGCAAACGCGTCTACGAAGCGGCTGCGGCGGGCATGAAGCACGTGACGATGGAACTCGGGGGCAAGAGCCCCCTGATCGTCTTTGACGACGCGAATGTGGACGATGCCGTCTCTGGCGCGATCCTGGGGAACTTCTACTCCTCGGGGCAGGTCTGTTCGAACGGCACGCGCGTCTTTGTGCAAGGGGGGATCAAGGATGCCTTCTTGGCGTGTCTGAAGGAGCGCGTCGAAGGGGCCAGGCTGGGCGATCCCATGGATGAAGACACGAACTTCGGGCCCATGGTGTCAGAGCGCCAGCTCCGGATCGTGGAGGGCTTCATCGAGGCAGGGCAGAAGGAGGGGGCAACGCTCCTGACCGGCGGAAAGCGCGCTGACCTTCCCGGATACTTCCTCGAGCCCACGATCTTCACAGACGTCACGGATGACATGACGATCGCACGGGAAGAGATTTTCGGGCCTGTACTCTCGGTGCTCGACTTCGAAACGGAGGAAGAGGTGATCCGGAGGGCAAATGACACTGACCTCGGGCTCGCGGGCGGCGTTTTCACGACGGACCTCGCCCGTGCGCACCGTGTCGTGGGCGCGCTTGAGGCGGGAACCTGCTGGATCAACCAGTACAATCCTGCTCCGGTCGAAATGCCCTTCGGCGGCATGAAGGGCTCCGGGCTCGGGCGAGAGAACTCGAAGGCCGCGATCGAACATTATTCCCAGCTCAAGACCATCTATGTCGGCATGGGCGCGGTCGAGGCGCCGTTCTAGGTGGAGGCCGACTACGTCATCGTTGGCGCAGGCTCAGCAGGCTGCGCGCTGGCGTTCCGACTGACCGAGGCCGGCCATTCGGTCGCCGTAGTCGAATACGGCGGCTCTGATCGGGGGCCGCTCATCAACATGCCCGGCGCGCTGTCTTATCCCATGAACATGAAGCGCTACGACTGGGGGTATCGAACAGAGCCCGAGCCCCATCTCGGTGGTCGTCGCCTGGCATGTCCGCGTGGGAAGGTCTTGGGCGGATCGTCTTCGATCAACGGCATGATCTACGTGCGCGGGCACGCGAAAGACTTCGATCATTGGCGGGATCAAGGCGCGGAGGGTTGGGGCTACGCCGATGTCCTTCCGTACTTCAATCGCATGGAGCACTGGCACGGCGGCGAGACACCGGAATGGCGCGGCACGAAGGGCCCGCTTCACGTGACCCGCGGTGCCGGGGACAATCCGCTCGTTAAAGCCTTCCTCGCGGCAGGCAGGGAGGCAGGCTACGAGGCGACGAGCGACTACAATGGCGAGCAGCAAGAAGGCTTCGGCCCCTTCGACCGCACGATCTGGGAGGGCGAGCGGTGGTCAGCTGCAAAAGCCTACCTGCGCCCGGCACAAGCCACGGGGCGGTGCCTCGTGGCCCAGGGGCTCGCGCATCGCATCGCCATGGACGGCGCGCGCGCCACGGGCGTCGACATGGGCAGCTACACCATCAAGGCCCGCTCCGAGGTGATCATTGCAGCATCCGCGATCAATGCGCCAAAGCTCCTGATGCTTTCGGGCATCGGACCCGCGGCACACCTGGCGGATCATGGGATCACGCCGGTCGCGGATCGCCCGGGCGTTGGCCAGAACCTCCAGGACCACCTTGAACTCTATATCCAGATGGCGGCCTCTCAGCCTGTCTCCCTTTTCAAGTACTGGAACCTTCTGGGCAAAGCATATGTGGGCGCGCGTTGGCTGCTGACGAAAACCGGTCCCGGTGCTTCGAATGGCTTCGAGGCTGCGGCTTTCATCCGGTCCGCGCCGGGCGTGGATTATCCGGACTTGCAGTACCACTTCTTACCCATGGCCGTGCGCTACGACGGGCGTGCAGCTGCCGAGGGGCATGGCTTTCAGGCCCATGTGGGCCCCATGCGCTCGCCCTCTCGCGGCAGTGTGACGCTGCGCTCCAAAGATCCCGACGCCGCCCCGAAGATCGCTTTCAACTACATGGCTCACGAACAGGACTGGCAGGATTTCCGAAAAGGCATTCGGTTGACGCGGGAGATCTTCGGCCAGCCAGCCTTCGCCGAGTTCGCGAAGCACGAGATCCAACCCGGCGCAGACGCTCAGTCGGACGAGGACTTGGACGCGTTCATTCGTGACCACGTCGAAAGCGCGTATCATCCCTGCGGGACCTGCAAGATGGGCCGCGCGGACGATCCCATGGCCGTGGTCGATCCGGATTGCCGCGTCATAGGAGCAGAGCGTTTGCGCGTTGCCGACAGCTCCATCTTTCCTCGGATCACTAACGGCAATCTGAATGCGCCCTCGATCATGGTGGGGGAAAAAGCCGCCGATCATATCCTTGGCCGCAGTCTGCCCGCTTCAAATGCGGAACCTTGGGAGCATCCATCGTGGCAACACTCGCAACGCTAGGGCGCATCCTGCCCCAAGTGGATGAGAGCACCGTTTGTAAGGGCCCGAGCCGTGGAAGTCGCACCGCTGAGGGCATCCTCGCTTGCCGGTGATCCCTTCCGTCTCTAGCAAAGCGGAAAACGGAGATACGCGATGCTTGCAGTAGGCGGAGAGAACCTGATCGACTTCGTGCAGGAGGAGGATGGGCGAGATCCACCTGCCTACATTGCCCATCCGGGCGGCTCCCCGATGAACGTTGCGATGGCCGCTGCACGGCAGGGCATGGAGACGCATTATCTCACGCCCGTCAGCCAGGACAGCTTGGGCTCCCTCATTGCCGCGCGCCTCGAAGCGGACAACGTGCACCTCGCCACGCCACGCCGTCCCGAGCCCACGTCTCTCGCGGTCGTCTCTCTTGAAGAGGGGGCTGCGACTTATGAGTTTTATCGCGATGGTACAGCCGAGCGGCAGGTGAGCGTGTCGCAGCTAGAAGCTGCTGCGCCACAGGGCATGACCGTGTTTCACATCGGCTCACTCGCGGTCACAGGCGGAGAAGACGCGCCCGCATACGAGAGTTTTCACAGGGCCTGTTTCGAGCGGGGGCTGCTCACGAGCTACGATCCCAATGTTCGGCCTTCGCTCACGCCTGACAAAGAGGGGTTCATCGCACGGCTCGAGCGCATCGCGACCCATACAACGCTCCTAAAGCTCTCGGACGAGGATTTGCACTGGCTCTATCCCCACATGACCGAAGCAGACGCATTTCAACGGCTGGCAGCCCTCTCCGGTGCGCCGGTGGTCGTCCTGACGCGGGGGCCTGACGGCGCGATGGGGCGCGCCGGGGATGCCCATGCCGAGGTGCCCGCGGCGCCGGTCGACCCGCTCGTCGATACCGTAGGTGCCGGCGACACCTTCATGGCGACACTGATCCGCCAGCTCGCCGAGCGGAAAGGCAACTACGCGATTGGCGAAGATGCCCTCCGCGCCATTCTGACCACGGCGTCGCGCGCTGCGGCGATCAATTGCACCCGTGCGGGCTGCAACCCGCCGACGCTGGCGGAGCTTGGCTAGAGCGTCAGGTGCGATTGGGCCCATCGCACGAACATGATGGTCAGGACGATGCGTATGAGGTGATGCGCGGTGATGATGACGGGGCTAATATCGAGCGAGAGCGCGATGAGCCCCATCTCCGCCACGCCGCCCGGGGCAAAACTGATGAACGCCTCATCGAAACCGAGTGGTGTATTGCGCGCGACGGCCGACGCAATCAGCGCGGCGGCGGCAAACATCGCGCCGACGGCTACCATCGTCAGCCCAAATGCGCGACCGAGAACCCTTGGCGTGGCACCGGCAAACTGGGTGGCAAGGCTCGTCCCGACGACGAGCTGAGCCAAAGCCACCAACCAGGCAGGGCTTTCGAGCGCCATGAGCCCCGCACCGTGCAGAGCGGCGGCAACGAGAAGCGGGCCTGTCAGATGGCCGGCGGGAAGACGGACGAGGCGGCTGAGCGACAATCCCGCGAGGGTGACCGCGACGAGGCCCAAAACATCCGTCAGGCCCCCGCCACCCGACGCCAACGCCAGCCCTGAAGAGCTCCCGACCAATTCCCCGGAAAACACGGCGAAAAGAAGCGGCACCGTGAAGACGACGATCACGATGCGAGCGAAGTGATGCACGGTGAGGAGCATGACATCCCCACCAGCCTTTTCGCCGAGGGCGACGCCTTCGATCAGCCCACCCGGCATGGAGCCGTAAAGAGATGTGACACGGTCGTAGCCGCCAAGCCTGCGATAAACGAGATAGCCGGCGAGATGCGCAACGACGACAAAAAGACCGACGCCGAGGAGCGACACCCAGAGAGACGGCAGGATACCGACGAGCTCCGGGGTGAAGCCTGCGCCGATGAGGGCACCGATCCCGCCGACAAATGCAAATCGCAGGGACGTCGGAAATTCGAGTGTGGCTCGACCGGAGGCACCCTGCCAGATCACCAAGGGGGCCACGGCCACGAGCGCGCCCAGCAGAAACGGCATTGGCAGTCCGGCCACTGAGGCGAGATATCCACCCACCGCGCCCAAGGCGAGATGGGCCAGGAGTGACAGGATCACCGCTTGATCGGCGTCTTGAGCGCCTCACTGGCCTGTCGCATGCGCCGCACGCTTTGCTCTGCGCCCACCGCGTCCCGGATGAGCACGAAGGTGCCGTGCTCCCAGGGTGAGTTCGGGATCGTCCACGTCCCCTGAACCCGGGTGAATTGCGGGTCGATCTTGCCCTCGTATTCGATCCGTGGCGCGTCGATGTCGGAGTAGTTCTTCGTGAAACGGACGATGCGCCCTTCGCGGACACCGATGATGCCTGCGATCAGGCTGTCGATGTCCACGTCAGAGAAGCTGTTGGGCTCTATGGTTTCCCCCGAAAGATCGCCACTGTCATCAACGAGCGTCGCATTGAAGGCCACGGGCGGCAGCGCGCGGGTGACGTAGTTGTATCGCCCCATCCAGGGCCCGGTCAGGCGCAGGCGCTTCGTATCCATCCGTCTATCCTACTCGCGCATGCAGGAATGCCTATAGATATCATGCCTATTGCATTATCGGGCTTGCCTGCGTCGGCGCCTCCGCGCCACTGTCCGCGGTGTGACGAAAGCACCAATCATCGATGCGCTTCAATTCACGCGCCCGTGTCGCAGCATCTACGAGGAGATGCGCGCCGGCGGGGTCGATGCCGTTCACATGACCGTCTCCTACCACGAAGGCTTCCGCGCGACGGTCGCTGCGTTGGCGGACTGGAACAGGGAGTTCGAGCAGAACGGCGACGTGATCCTGCGCGCCACCCACGTGGACGACATTCGCGTGGCACAGGAGACGGGTCGCACGGCGATCTTTTTCGGTGCGCAGAACCCGGCGCCGATGGAGGACGATCTCGGCCTGATCGAAATCCTGCATCAGCTCGGTCTTCGCTTCATGCAATTGAGTTACAACAACCAGTCGCTCCTGTGTTCGGGCTGTTACGAGCCAGACGACACCGGGCTGACCAACATGGGGCGCGAAGCGGTCGCTGAAATGAACCGCGTCGGTCTCGTGATCGACATGTCCCATTCCGGCGATCGCTCCCGGCGAGAGGCGATCGAAGCTTCCGCGCGTCCCATAGCCATCACGCATGCCAACCCCGCCCATTGGCACGATGTGCCCCGGAACGTGCGCCCCGAAACCCTCGACGCCTTGGTGGAGAGCGGTGGTATGCTCGGCTTTTCACTTTACCCGCTGCACCTGCGCGCGGGCTCTGACTGCACGCTCGAGAGCTTTTGCACCATGGTCGCGCGCCTGGCAGAGCGGGTCGGGACGGCAGGCATCGGCATCGGTTCGGATCTCTGCCAGGGCCAGCCGGACAGTGCGCTAGCGTGGATGCGCGATGGGCGTTGGAAGAAAGTCAGAGGACAGGAAGCCAGATTTCCACCACAGCCGGCATTCTTTGAAAGCAACAGGGACTTCACCGGACTGAAGCAGGGCCTGAGTGAAGTGGGCTTCGACGCAGAAGAGGTTTCGGCTATCTTGGGTGGAAACTGGATGCGTTTCTTCGAAAAGAGCTTCGGCCCCACATGAAAGATCTTTCGCCTCCCCGTGCCTTGCGGTCTGCCGACAAGGTCATGAGCCTCGCCCATCTCGGCGCGATGCAGCCCACGCGCCTGTCTTTCCTCAGGGTTCTGATGCGCGACCTTGCACGCCTAGAAGCGCAGGTCACGCGCACCGCTTGGAAGATGGATGAGGAGGGTCACGGCCACGCCACCTATACCGTCTCCATGGGCCCCCACAGCTATACACTGATCGCGTTTTCTCAGGCGCTCTCCGATGAGGAGCGCACGGACCGCGTGATCGCGACGGCGTGGGATGCAGCGTTTGTCCTCTTCGACGGCATCCCGGCAGAGGCCGACATCGCCCGTCTTGCAGAGGCTGTCCCGCGCCAGGAGGAGGGGCGGCTGACAGACACCGAGCTCGTTCTCAGCCGCGCAAACAAGAGCGTGCGCCTCTTCGCGCACGTGGTCGATGCGTTGCGCACGGGGGCTCAGCCCGACGCCGAGATGCTCGCAAAGACGGGCTACCTCATGCGCACGACGGCCGTGTACGGAAACGGAAAATTCGGCCTGGCAGACAGATCACGGATCGAAGACCGCCCCGGTTTGAGCGGGCCCTTCGCGGCAGAGATGCTCACGGTCTGGCTCATCCGCGGCTTCACCCATGATCTTGCAGAGCATTTGGGCGGGGCCCCCTTGGCGAGCCGTGTGAAGCGGATGCTGGGCGTCGGGAACGCCACCGGCCTTGGCATGGCACCGTTTCTGGTGTCGCACCCGCTCCTCCTCGATGCGTGGATGCAGGTGCGCGAGACGGCACTTTCCCGGGTTCTTAATCAACCCACGATCACGGAGGGCGAGGCTGCGGAACTCGTCTCGCTCGCAGCTCACGCGGCGGCCTATCTGCAGACATGGGAGGTCGCCGATGCGGACGCGATGGAGGATATCCGGCGTTTGAGGTCTGACTGGGCCGCGTTGACCGGCGCGTTGGACGTGGGAAGCCTGCAGGAGCCCGGCGCGCTCTCGGCGCTGCTGGATCGTTGCGAGACGCCGGCGCTGGAGGAACTGGCTGTCTCGTGGCTGCTGGAACCCTTCGGACACCTCGTCGATGACCTTGCAGAGTGCCAGGCGAGCCCCTTCGAGCCCGAGCTCGACGCGCGTCAGACGTGCGGAGCGCTCAAGGCGGAGATCGAGCTGCACGCGCCTTGGGCGCTGTGCTGTGATTTCGAGAAGGCCGAGGAGTCCGCGCAGTTCTGGTACGTGTCAGAGGAAAAGCTGGAGCCGCGCCTTGGCGACAGGGAAGCGGATCCCGGCGCCGAGAAGGAGACACCGCTCGACTCAGCTCGGCAGATCTGCGCGCTGCACGCGGCTTTGCCACAGGACGCGACCCCGCTCTGGCAGTTCTTCGCCAGCAGGCCAGAGCATCGATCCGTGGCCCGCCGCGTACAGGCTCTGGCCACGCATCCTTACGCGGAAGTACGTGCAAATCTTTTGCACGGCGATGCAGCGCCCATTCACCTCCTCCGCGCAAAGCTGTCTTGCTTCGGCGCGTCGCGCTTTGACCCCAAAAGCCGCCTTTGGACCCGTGTCACGCTGGCGCAGGGGCTTCCGCTCGCCGACGAGATTGGCGACACTACGGGATGGCTTCCGCATCTCTGACGCTTCCCCGTTCTGAATTGCATGCTCTCCTTCTGCGCGCTGCGCGGGGCGCGGGGGTGCCCCAATCTCACGGAGAAGATCTCGCGCGCGCCATCGCATCCCATGGTGGCGCCCGCGCCGTCTCCGCTGCGAGCCGCGCGCTGGGCCGGCGCTGGCGCGTGCCAGGATACGATCTTGACGGCAACACCGTGATTTTCCCGCGCGCGCGCGCGGTGGAATGTCTTCCGGTCGCAATCGACGCTCTTCAAGCGGATGTCGACATGGCGAAGCTCACCGACATCGATGAGCCCGATCTGGTGGAACCCTTCGTCGCGCAGGCCGCGCGCGTCGGCCGAGCCAATCTGGCGGTGCGGGCAACCGAGAACAGCGTCGTTCTTGAGCACGGCCGAAAGGACCTGCCGGCACCACGTAAAGGGCGGGTCGAAGTCGCCTGCGACGTGCTCGACCGGCTCAGTCGCTTTGCATCGCGCACTTACGTGGCAGCGACGGCGGCGTCCCGCTCTGGCGCTGGCGCCGGGGCGATCGATAACGACTAGGCAAACGGGTCCACGGGGTAGCGCACGCTCTTGAGAGCGAGGCCGTGGGGCGGCGAGACAGGCCCACATTGGCTCCGGTCGGCAGCTGCGAGAGCTGTCTTTACCCGGTCAGGAGACCACGCTCCCGACCCCACGCGCTCCAGCGTGCCCACGAAACTCCGCACCTGATTGTGCAAGAAGCTCCGTGCACGCAGGTGAAAGCGATATTCCTGCCCACCCGGGTAGCTCAGTTCTTCGACGTCGAGCGCGTCCAGCGTCTTGACCGGCGAGGCCGCCTGGCAAATCGAGGCGCGGAAGGTCGTGAAATCGTGCCGCCCGACGAGATGTGCCGCTGCCTCCCGCATGGGGGCGAGATCGAGCGGTCCTGCCACCTGCCAGACTTTGCCGGCATCGAGTGTCACCGGCCCACGACGGACGACAAGACGGAAGACATACGCCCTTTCCACCGCGGAAAAGCGGGCGTGCCAGTCTTCATGCGGCGCGGGTGCGCAGGCGGTGACGGCGACGGGAAGGGGCTTTAGGTGATGGTTCAGCGCCTCTGACAGTCGGAAAGGAGACCAGTCCTTGGCCAGGTCGCACTGCGCCACTTGCCCCCATGCATGGACGCCCGCATCCGTCCGCCCCGCCGCCGCAACCGAGGGAACCCCCGTTTCCAACTGAGCAAGGGCATTTTCCAGTGCGCCCTGCACAGAAGGCTGATCGGCCTGACGCTGCCATCCGGCAAAAGGGGCGCCGTCGTATTCGACCCTGAGAGCATAGCGTGGCATGGCGCGGCCCTACCGCCACCCGGCAAATGGCGCAAGCTCTGGGCATTGCGGGCGGCCATGCCTATCTTGGGCCCGTTAGCCGGGGGCGCGAGTGGTACTTCAAGCAATGGCAGATGGCGTCGGTCGCGCGCTCGAGACGGTGACCGCGCCGGTCACCGGTCTGTTCGGAGATGCCACGATCCGGCTCGGCGTCACCGGGCTGAGCCGGGCAGGCAAGACCGTGTTCATCACGGCCCTTGTCGCAAATCTCCTGGATCGCGGTCGTATGCCCGGGCTGTCGGCTGCGACTTCAGGCTCCATCCAGCACGCCTATCTCCAGCCCCAGCCGGACGACACGATCCCGCGCTTCGAGTATGAAACCCATCTCGCCGCCATGACGGGCACGGCGCCCCGCTGGCCAGAAAGCACGCGTGCGGTGAGCGAGCTCCGGCTTTCGCTCCGCATTCAGCCGCAAGGCATGATCGGAGCCCTTTCGGGGCCGAAGACCGTGCACTTGGACATCATCGACTATCCCGGCGAGTGGCTTTTGGACCTTGGGCTCTTGGAGAAGACCTATTCCGATTGGTCCAACGAGGTCCTCGCACGGATGAAGACGCGAAAGGCCGCGCAGGCTTTCGTGGATGCCACCGAAGGCCTGGCCGCTGACATGCCCTTTGCCGAAGCGCACGCCAAAACCCTCGCAGGAGCATTTACGGCTTACTTGCACGCAGCCCGCGCTGCCGGGTTCTCGGATTGCACACCGGGGCGTTTTCTTCTGCCGGGTGAGCTTGAGGGATCACCCGTGCTGACTTTCGGTCCGCTGGCGGGCTCGGCGGGCCGCGGCAGCCTCGCGCGGGAGATGGAGCGGCGTTTCGAGGCCTATAAGACCAAGGTCGTGAAGCCCTTCTTCCGCGAGCACTTTGCGCGCCTCGACCGGCAGGTCGTCCTCGTTGACGTACTGGGTGCCATTCATGACGGGCCGAAGGCGGTGGAAGCGCTGCGGCAGACCATGGCAGATATCCTTGTGGCGTTCCGGCCCGGCCGCAACGCGTGGCTCACATCGCTGCTCTTGGGAAAGCGCGTGGATCGCATCCTCTTTGCGGCGACGAAAGCCGATCACCTCCATCACGAACAGCACGGGCGCCTGACCGCCATCATGGAGGCCCTGACACGGGAGGCCAGCGATCGCGCGCTCTTCAACGGCGCTCTGACCAAGGCGCTCTCAATTGCGGCTCTGCGCACGACGACCGAGACCGAGGTCACCCATGGGAGCGAGACGCTCGCGGCGGTTGCGGGCCTGACCGAGGCGGGCAAACGGGCGGCGTTCTACCCGGGCGAGTTGCCGAGTGACCCGGCGCGCATCATGAACCCGGCACGGGAAGCTGCGGAAACCTGGCCGTTCGGGAATGTCGAGGTCACCCGTTTCGTCCCACCCAAGCAGACGATCGCGCCGGGCGATGGCCCGCCTCATATCAGGCTCGACAAGGCCGCGGAGTTTTTGCTCGGGGATCGGCTGAGATGACGGAGAAGACGAAGGGCCCCGTTCTTGTCGAACTGGATGAGACCGCCGAGCAGGTGACGCCCGCAGACGCGCCTTCAATCGAGGACGCCCCACCTCGGGGTGCGGCCATGCAAAGCGTGGCAAGCCTCGCGGCGCGGCGCCGGTCGCCGCTTGTGCGATGGTTCTGGGGGCTGCTGGTTGCGGTCATCGGCTTCTTCGTGTCGCTTTCGGCCTGGAACGCGCTCTCGTCTCTTCTCACGAGCAATCCGATCCTTGGCTTTGCCGCCACACTCCTCCTCGGCGCCTTCGTCCTCGTCGCCCTCGCCGTCGTCGTGCGCGAGCTTTCGGCCTTCTCCCGTCTCGGCCGGATCGACCGGGTGTCGGTGGCCGCCGAGGCAGCGCTGACGGCGGGCGATCTCAAGGGCGCGCGCGCGGTCCTAAAGGACCTCACCCGCCTCTACCGCCCAAGGCCAGAGGCCAAATGGGCGCTCGAGCGGATCGCGGAACGCGAGGCGGAGATGCTCGACGCAGACAGCCTCCTGGCGCTTGCCGAGCGCGAACTTCTCACGCCGCTCGACGCCGCCGCCCTGAAAGAGGTGGAGGCCGCCGCGCGGCAGGTCGCCACCGTCACCGCCCTCGTGCCTCTCGCGCTCGCCGATGTCGTGGCCGCGCTCACGGCCAATATCCGCATGATCCGGCGCGTGGCCGAGATCTATGGCGGGCGCTCGGGCACCTTCGGGGCCTGGCGGCTCACGCGCGCGGTCTTCGGCCATCTCGTGGCCACCGGCGCGCTCGCGGCGGGAGACGATCTCATCGGCTCCGTCGCCGGGGGCTCGATCCTTTCCAAGGTCTCGCGTAGGTTCGGCGAAGGGCTCGTGAATGCCGCGCTCACCGCGCGCGTTGGCGTGGCCGCCATGGAAGTTTGCCGCCCACTCGCCTTCCGCGCTGCCAAACGCCCGGGCGTCACATCCCTCGTCCGCCGTGCCCTCACTGGGCTCTTCGATTTCAAGGAGTAAGACTGCATGGAAACCCTCGCCATCGACCTTACCACCTATCAGCGCCGCCCCATCGACCCCGCGCATCTCGCGCGGATGCACGACGTGGGCGAGGTGCGCGAGCACGGACCGGGCACAATGCTCCAGGAACTCGGCAAGCCCTATGCGGAGTTTCTCTACGTCGAGGATGGCGAGGTCGAGGCCGTCCACCCCCTCACCGGGGAGCGCTATGGCGGCGCGACGCTCGGGCCCACACAGTTCTTCGGCGAGGTGGGCTTCATCAACGATGCCCGCGCTTCCATCGGGGCGCGCACGGTCGTGCCCTCGCGCATCCTCCATGTCCCGCGCGCCGAGATGCTGCGCCTCATGAGCCAGATCCCCGAACTCTCGGACCTCATCATCACCGTCTTCGCGGCCCGCCGCCGCAGGCAGATCGAGGCCGAAGACGGCGCGCTCATGCTCATCGGGGCTGACGTCGACCGCAACATACGCCAGATCGCGGCCTTTGCTGGTCGCAACAAGATCCCTTACCGCTCCATCGAGATCGGCTCGGGCGAGGCGGTGGAGCTCTCCGACACCTGCAGCTTCAATCCGCAGAAGCCCGCCGTGCTCTACGGCGAGAAAAAGCTCATCGAGGACCCCACGCCCGCCAAGGTGGCGCAGCTCTTCGGGCTCGATCTCTCGCTCGAGGATCACGAGGAATGCGACGTGCTGATCGTGGGGGCAGGGCCCGCAGGCACGGCCGCCGGCGTCTATGCGGGCTCCGAGGGCATGAGCGCGCTGGTGCTGGAGGATTCGACGATTGGCGGTCAAGCAGGGACATCGAGCCGGATCGAGAATTACATGGGCTTTCCAACGGGGATCTCCGGCGCGGATCT
Organism: Pseudomonadota bacterium; assembly: GCA_038533575.1. NCBI lineage: Bacteria > Pseudomonadati > Pseudomonadota > Pseudomonadota bacterium. The sequence goes on from JBCAYL010000004.1 coordinate 166,079, forward strand.
CGTTTGGCGGGGCGAGGTCCAGGCCATGAAATTTGGCACGCGGTTCGCGGTGCCCCGGCGCGCGGTCAAGGTTGAGAAACATGGCGAGCTGTTCGATGTGACCTTGGGCGACGGCATGGTCGTGTGTGCGCGTGCCCTCGTGGTAGCCACCGGCGTGCAATACCGCCGGCTTCCCATAAAGGGGCTCGAGGAACTCGAAGGCGCTGGCATTTACTATGCGGCCACCGAGGTCGAGGCGCGATACTGCCGGGGAAGCGATGCCGTGGTGATCGGGGGCGGCAACTCGGCGGGACAAGCCGCGATGTATCTCTCGCGCTCCTCCTCCCATGTCCACGTACTCGTGCGCGGCAAGTCGCTCGCCGCGTCCATGTCCGACTACCTGTCGTCACGCCTCGAGGCGGACGCGCGGATCACCATCCACTACGAGGCCGAGATGACGGAGGTTCATGGCGAGGGTGGGCATCTGAAGGCCATAACCGTCCGTGACAAGTCCTCCGGTGAGGAGCGGCGTCTCGAGACCTGCGGCACCTTCATCATGGTGGGCGCTGCGCCCAATACAGGTTGGCTGTCAGGCCTTGTGGAGCTCGATGACAAGGGCTTCGTGAAGACCGGCATCGATGTCGGGACGAACTCTGCCTATGCCACGTCCCATCCCGGCATCTTCGCGGTGGGGGATGTCCGTGCAGGCTCCGTCAAACGTGTGGCGAGCGCAGTGGGAGAAGGCTCCGTCGTGATCAGCCGCGTTTGGGAGTATCTCAATCCCTGACCTTCGGTCGCCTTTGGCGAGGGTTCAACTTTCTTGCTCCCCCCCGAAGGCCCGCCTATAAGCCCTGCGACATGGCTCGCACGGTTCACATACGGCGAATTACGGGCCCGGCGGACTGAGGTTTCAGACGCCGGGATCACATCGCCATTCCGAGCCAAACATCCAAATTCTGCGAGCCTAATCATGTCTGATTACAAAGACACCTTGAACCTGCCTGAAACCGACTTCCCGATGCGCGCCGGGCTGCCCAAGCGGGAGCCCGACTGGCTCGCGCGCTGGGCCGATCTCGATGTCTACGGGAAGCTCCGCGAGAAGTCCGGCCGTCAGCCTTTCACGCTGCACGATGGCCCGCCCTACGCCAACGGGCATCTCCATATCGGGCACGCGCTCAACAAGACGATCAAGGACATGATCGTGCGGTCCCACCAGATGATGGGGCGGGACGCGCGCTATATCCCCGGCTGGGATTGTCATGGCCTGCCCATCGAGTGGAAGATCGAGGAAGAGTACCGCAAGAAAGGTCGCAACAAGGATGCGGTGCCGATCAACGAGTTTCGCGCGGAATGCCGGAAGTTCGCGGAGCACTGGGTGGGCGTGCAGACCGAGGAGTTCCAGCGCCTGGGTGTCACCGGCAACTGGGCAAAGCCCTACCTCACCATGGATTTCCATGCCGAGCGTGTGATTGCGGAAGAATTCATGAAGTTCCTCATGAACGGGACTTTGTACCAAGGCTCGAAGCCCGTCATGTGGTCCCCCATGGAGCAGACCGCGCTTGCCGAAGCGGAGGTCGAATACCACGACAAGGACAGCTTCACGATCTGGGTGAAGTTCCGCGTGGCGCCTCTGCGGTTGAGAGCAGCGATGGTCTCGCCGGGAGAGAGGGCGGCGGCCTTTATTGAGGAAGAGATGGATCGGCAGGCTGCTTTCCCGCGCGATCTCGCCAATGCCTATGTCGTGATCTGGACGACGACGCCCTGGACGATCCCGTCGAACCGGGGTGTGGTCTATGGGCCCGATATCTCCTATGGGCTCTACGAAGTGCATGACACGCCCGCGGAATGCTGGGCCAATGCGGGCGAACGGTATCTCGTGGCCGACAAGCTCGCCGAGGATGTCTTCGCCAAGGCGCGGCTGGAAAGCGGCATGTGGCGGCGCATCCGGGACGTCGAACAGCACGAGCTCGAAGGCGTCTCGCTCTATCACCCGCTCGCGGGCACGCAGGGCGGCGAGGCCTACTGGGACGAACCGCGCGACTTCCGGCCTGCGCCGTTCGTGACGGACACCGAGGGCACCGGTTTCGTCCACTGCGCCCCGTCCCACGGCATGGAGGAATACGAGCTTTACCGCGACGCGGGGATGCTCCAGCAGGTCATCACCTACAACGTCATGGATGACGGCTCCTTCCGCGAAGACCTGCCGTTCTTCGGCGGCACCTACATCCTCTCCCGCAAGGGCAAGGAGGGCGACGCCAACACCGCGGTGATAGACAAGCTGGCGGAGGTGGGCGGCCTTCTTGCGCGGGGCAAGATCCACCATTCCTATCCCCATTCCTGGCGCTCCAAAGCGCCGGTGATCTACCGCAACACGCCGCAATGGTTCGCCGCCATCGACAAGCCCGTGGGCGACGGGATGGACCAGCACAGCAAGACCATCCGGGAACGTGCGCTGACGGAGATCGACAACGTAAAGTGGACCCCGGCCAGCGGGCGGAACCGCCTCCATTCCATGATGGAGCAGCGCCCCGACTGGGTGCTCTCGCGCCAGCGGGCCTGGGGCGTGCCGCTCACCTGCTTCACGAAGAAGGGCGCGCTGCCGACGGACCCGGATTTCCTCCTCCGCAATGAGGAGGTCAACGCTCGCATCGTGGAGGCCTTTGAGGCGGAAGGCGCAGATGCATGGTACGAGGACGGCGCGAAGGAGCGCTTCCTCGCAGGGATCGTGGACCCGGACGCCTACGACCAGGTGATGGACATCCTCGACGTGTGGTTTGACAGCGGCTCCACCCACGCCTTCACGCTCCGCGACCGCGAAGACGGCACCGAGGACGGCATCGCCGATGTCTACATGGAGGGCACGGACCAGCACCGCGGCTGGTTCCATTCCTCGCTGCTCCAATCGGTGGGGACGCAGGGCCGCGCGCCCTATCGCAACGTGGTCACGCACGGCTTCACGCTCGATGAAAAGGGCCTGAAGATGTCGAAATCCATCGGCAACACGATCGTGCCCGAGGAAGTCATCAGGCAGTATGGCGCGGATATCCTGCGCCTCTGGGTGGCGCAGACGGATTACACCGCCGACCAGAGGATCGGACCGGAGATCCTGAAGGGCGTGGCTGACAGCTACCGCCGCCTGCGCAACACCTTCCGGTATTTGCTGGGCAACCGAGTGGAGGGCACACCCGCGGTGCCGGTCGCCGAGATGCCCGAACTGGAGCGCTGGGTGCTGCACCGCCTGTCAGAACTCGATGAACAAGTCCACGCGGGCTATGCCGCCTTCGATTTCCAGCGGGTTTTTCAATCGATCTTCACCTTCGCCACGGTGGAGCTGTCGGCCTTCTACTTCGACGTGAGGAAGGACGCGCTCTACTGCGACGGCTCCACGGCGCGGCGGGCGGCTGCGCGCCATGTGCTCGATCTGATCCTCGCGCGGCTCAACACCTGGCTCGCGCCCGTGCTCGTCTTCACGATGGAGGAGGTCTGGCTGGAGCGCTCTGGCGGCAAGGGCTCGATCCATCTGGAGGACATCCCCGAAACGCCGGCTGACTGGCGCGATGACGCGCTGGCAGAGAAGTGGGCCACGATCCGCCGCGCGCGTCGTGTGGTGACAGGCGCGCTCGAGGTGGAGCGGAGGGAGAAGACCATCGGCTCAAGCCTTGAAGCTGCCCCGGCGGTCTATGTCGATGAAGCCACGGCAGACATCCTGCGCAGCGTGGAATTCGCAGATGTGTGCATCACGTCCGATATCGAGATCCTCGCGGAAGAAACACCCCAGGGGGCCTTCACGATGGCCGAGGTGCCGGGCGTTGCTGTTGTCTTCAAGAAGGCCGAGGGCGGAAAATGCCAGCGCTCTTGGCGCATCACGCCGGAGGTGGGGCAGTACGAGCCCAAGGATGTGTGCAGGCGCTGCTCGGAAGCGCTGGCCGAGATGGGCCACGTCGCCTGAGCATGGTGTCCGACGCGGCCATCCGCGCGGCTTTGCGCAAGATGGCGGCGTCGCGGTCACCCAGATCATTTTGCCCGTCCGAGGTCGCTCGGGCGGTCAGCGATGATTGGCGGCCTCTGATGCCGCGCGTGCGTTCCGTCGCGAAAGACGAAGGGCTCGTGGCGACCCAGAAGGGCGAGAGGGTGGACCCGGTCGCTGCGAAAGGACCGATCAGGCTGTCTCGGTGAGCTGCTGTGCGGCGCCTGCGAGAAGCAGGTATGCCGTCGTGACCAGGAGCCCCAGCTCGGCGAGCACGGCCACGTCGAAATTGCCCCAGGCAGCCCACGCGGCAAAGCCTGTCCATGCGAAGGCCATGGGCAAAGTGACTCCGCGCCACCGCTTCGTGCGCACCGGATGGACGAACTTCACGGGGACAAACATCGCCGCGGCAAGCGTGACCGTGATCGCCAGTGTGACCCAGTGATTTGGTTCAACCGCAAAGATCACGAGAATTGCCATGTTCCAGCATCCGGGGAAGCCGGAGAACGAATTGTCCTTCGTCTTCATCCTCGTGTCGCAGAAATAGAGCGCGGAGGTGAACGTGATCACGATGAGCACCGCCCAGCCCGTCCATCCTGACATGAGGCCCGACGTGTACAACGCGTAAGCGGGAATGAAGACGTAAGTCAGGTAGTCGATGATGAGATCGAGCAGGACCCCGTCGAACTGTTTGGCGTGCGCCTTCACGTTGTATTTGCGGGCAAGTGGCCCGTCGATGCCGTCGACGATGAACGCCACGACGAGCCACAAGAACATCATGTCCCATTTCCCCGCAGTCGCCTCGAGCATGGCGAGCATGGCGAAAACGGCGCCCGACGCGGTGAAGAGATGGACGCTGAGCGCCTTGGCTGCGGCTGTCATGAAACTGTCATGGCCCAAGGCCGCGTGGCCCGCAACCCTACCCGGCGGACCGAGGATGGGCTGCCGCGTAGACCTCCATGAGCCTTGCCGTATCGACGGCTGTGTAGGCCTGTGTCGTCGAAAGCGAGGCATGCCCGAGGAGCTCTTGAATGGTGCGAAGATCGCCGCCAGCCGAAAGGAGGTGGGTTGCGAAGGAATGGCGAAGTGCGTGCGGCGTAGCCGTGGCGGGAAGGCCGAGATACAAGCGAACCTCTTCCATCGTCTTCTGGATCGAACGAGGACCGAGGGCGCCGCCCCGGACGCCACGGAAAAGCGGCTTCGCCGCGCGCAATTCGAACGGGCAGGTGGCGACGTATTGCGCCACCGCGGCACGCGCGACGGGCAGAACGGGGACAATTCGCTCTTTCCCTCCCTTGCCGGTGATCCGGAGAGTGTCGGGCAGCGGGTGCGCGTCTCCCTTGAGCGAAAGCGCTTCCGAGATGCGGAGGCCGCACGCATAGAGCAGCGTCACAACGGCGACATCACGTGCCGCGATCCACGGCTCCCGCGCCGTACGCGCTACCGCAGAAAGCACGTCCTTCGCGGCATCCTGAGCGAGGGGACGGGGCAGTTTTCGTTGAAACTTGGGAGAGCGCACGCTGAGGACGGCTGTCGGCTCGAAACCTTCTTTCTCTGCAAGCCACCTGTAGAAGGTTTTCACCGCCGAAAGCGCACGCGCGAGGGACCGCGCGCCGACGCCCCGCCGCCTCTCGGAGCTCATCCAGGCGCGCATGTCAGAGATGCCGAGCTGGCTTAGCGCCGACACCCCCTCCGACCCACCATGATGATTGGCCATGAAGGCCAGGAAGCCACGGACATCGCGGCCATAGGCCTCGATCGTATTCGCGGATGCGCCTTTCAGTGATTTTTCCCGCGCGAGCCAAGCCTCGAGCGCGTCGCGCATCTGTGGGGAGATGAGGCTCACGCCTCGCTCACGACAGGTAGCGCCGCATCGTCCGCTCGAAGACGCCCGCGAAGAAGGCGAGCAGGTCGGTGCCCTGATTTGGCGAGAAGAGGTGCGGATCCTCGGATCCCATGACGAGCATTCCCGGAAGTCTGCCCTCTCCGAAGTCGAGACGAAGACACGCCTCCGACTTGATCCAATCGCTCTCTCCATAGAGCGTAGGATCACTGTCGGACAGTTGGCGGAGCACGACTTGCCGCGGTTGGCCACGTCGGCCCTGGCCGCAATACTCGTCAATGAAGCCGGGCTGCGCCACGGTGAGCACATCACCAAGCTGTTCAAGGACGGCGTCCTTTTCGGAAACGCTCTCCAAGACCAAGCGCATGAAGTCCACGCGCAGGATGTCGGCGACGTCACCGGAGAGATCCTTCAGGAACACATCGAAACGATTTGAATCGAGCAGGCGGAGCACGGCCCGCTGGACCTGATTGGTGCCCGCGAGGTTCTCATAGGCTGCGGCGATGACGGTTCGGTGGGTTTCCTCGAGGCGGTCGAGCCGGTGCTCGAGCCGCTCCATGGCGATCCCGCGTAGGTCCACGATGTTGCCACCCATGGTCTTCTCATGGGCCGCCACGAGGGCGCGCATCACCGCCTGATCCTCAAGAAGCATGTCAGGACGAGACAGGATCTCGTCCCGAAGGACGTTATCAATCAGGGGACCACTCATCATCTGCCTTTCACTCAGGTCTTGCGCCTGTGTTGTGGATAAATCCTTAACACAGGCCCGCCGTCCCGGGAAAGCGCAGAAATCAGACGATCTTGATGCCGGCGGCCTTGGCGTCTTTCAGGAACGCATCGAGGCCCTTGTCAGTGAGCGGATGCGAGGCGAGCTTCTGGATGACCTCTGGCGGCGCGGTGATCACGTCAGCACCGATGAGTGCCGCCTCCTGCACGTGATTGATCGAGCGGATCGAGGCCGCGAGGATCTCGGTTTCGAAGCCGAAATTGTCGTAGATCGTGCGGATGTCCTGGATCAGCTCCATACCGTCGAGGGAAATGTCATCGAGGCGGCCGATGAAGGGGGAGATGAAAGTGGCACCGGCTTTTGCGGCGAGCAGTGCCTGATTGGCAGAGAAGCAGAGCGTGACATTGACCTTTTTGCCCTCGTTGGTGAGGACGTTGCAGGCCTTCAACCCGTCCCATGTAAGGGGCAGTTTCACCGTGATGTTGGGTGCGATCTCGGCGAGCTTGCGGCCCTCGGCGAGCATGGCGTCCGCCTCCGTCGCGACGACCTCTGCGCTCACGGGGCCGTCAACGAGGTCACAGATTTCCTTGGTCACTTCGAGGATGTCGCGGCCGGACTTCTTGATCAGTGAGGGGTTCGTGGTCACCCCGTCGACCATGCCGGTTTCGTTGAGCTCGCGGATTGCGTCGATGTCGGCGGTGTCTACGAAGAATTTCATCTGAGCCTCTCAAGTTGCGTTGGGGCGCTTGGCCTCGTTTCACGGCTCGTTTAACCCAAGGGCAGCATGGCCGAAACCCCGACACTGCTCTCTGCGATACCGCTAACATGACTGCCTTTTTCGATGAGGGCACCCTCGTGGGCGTGCTCACCACCCAGCCGCTGGATCGCGTGCTCGATTACAAGGCGCCGGAGGGCGGCTGCTGGGAAGGTGCGTTCGTCGAAGTCCCGTTGGGCCCGCGCAAGGTGATCGGCGTGGTCTGGGGGGCCGGGCGCGGTGACTACGATTATACCAAGATCCGGCCGGTTTCGCGGGTGCTCGATGCACCTCCAATGACCGAAGACATGCGAGAATTTATCTTGCGCGCGGCTGAATACACACTGACCCCGCTGCCCGCGATGCTCCGTTTGGCGACGCGCGCACCGGGGCTGGGCGACCCGCCATCCATGCGGCATGTCTACCGGCTGGGCGATGGAGAGCCCGCGCGGATGACCCAGCCGCGGGAGCGGGTGCTCCAGGTCCTGCGAGACTTTGGCGGGCTGGCCTTTACCCTCGTCGAGCTTGCGGAGAGCGCAGGCGTGACGTCTTCCGTCGTCAAAGGCCTGGTGAAGGCGGGAGCCGTGCTCGAGGTTGAGAGTCCACGTGACCTGCCCTTTCAACGCCTCGATCCGGACCTGCCCGGAAAGGAGCTTTCCGAGGCCCAAGGTCTAGCGGCCTCCGAGCTCCGCGATGCCCTTTCGCAAGGTGGGTATGGGACGACGCTGCTGAAAGGGGTCACCGGCTCCGGGAAAACGGAGGTTTATCTGGAGGCGATCGCCCAGTGCCTTCGATCGGGAAGACAGGCGCTGGTTCTTCTTCCGGAAATTGCCCTGACCGCTGAATTTCTCGCGCGCGTGGAGGCGCGTTTCGGCGCGCGGCCAGCGGAATGGCATTCCGGGATCACGCTGACCGAGCGTCGTCGGACATGGAAAATGGTCAGCGAGGGCCAGGCGCAGCTCGTGGTCGGTGCGCGCTCAGCGCTTTTTTTGCCGTTCCAGCGGCTCGGTCTCATCGTCGTCGATGAAGAGCACGATACGTCCTACAAGCAGGAGGACGGCGTTCTTTACAACGCGCGGGACATGGCCGTACTTCGCGCGTCGATCCTCGGTGCTCAAGTGGTGCTCGCCTCTGCGACGCCCTCGCTCGAAAGCTGGGCCAATGCGGAGGCTGGCAAGTATCGGCGGCTCGAGCTCACGGCGCGTTTCGGCACGGCGTCCTTGCCGGAGATGCGCCCCATCGACATGCGCGCGGAGGCGCTCGAGTCAGGAAAATGGATCTCGCCCACGCTGCGCCGGGCCGTGGAGGCGCGGCTCAAAGCCGGCGAGCAATCGCTGCTCTTCATCAATCGTCGCGGATACGCGCCCGTCACGCTCTGCCGGGCCTGCGGTCAGCAGATCGGCTGCGACCAATGCGACGCCCGCATGGTCGAGCACCGCTTCCTGAAGCGGCTGATGTGTCATCAATGCGGGGCGACCTCACCGATCCCGGACGCCTGTCCGTCTTGCGGCGCCGAGGATCGGCTGTCTGCCGTTGGTCCCGGTGTTGAACGACTGGCGGAGGAAGCGTCAGCCGCCTTCCCGGAGGCGCGGATCGCTGTCCTGTCCTCCGATCTCTTCGGGTCTGCGAGAGCGCTCAAGGCACAGATCGAAGACATCGCCGCCGGTGGTGCGGATATCGTGATCGGCACACAACTCGTCGCCAAGGGACACAATTTCCCCCTTCTGACGCTCGTGGGCGTGATAGACGCGGATCTCGGGCTGCAGGGCTCGGACCTCCGGGCCGCCGAGCGGACCTTTCAGCTCATCCGGCAAGTTGCAGGCCGTGCCGGACGGGACATGCGCCCGGGCATGGCGCTCCTGCAGACGCACCAGCCAGAGCATCCGGTGATGCGCGCCATCGTGGCAGACGATGAAGAGGCGTTCTGGGCCGCCGAGGCGGCGGAGCGTCAGGCTGCCGGGGTGCCGCCCTATGGACGCATGGCCGGAATCGTGCTGAGCTCTCCCAATGTGCAGGAGGTGTTCGACGTCGGCACCGAGATGGCTCGGAATGCTGCGCCCCTGCGCGCCGCGGGGGCAGAGGTCTTCGGCCCGGCGGCAGCGCCCATTGCGCGCATTCGAGGCCGGCACCGTGTCCGGCTCCTCGTGAAGGCGGCCAAGGGTGCGCCGCTTCAAAGAGCGGTCGCCGAATGGGTGGCTCAGTTCAAGCTGCCCTCGAGCCTGCGCCTGACGATCGACATCGATCCGCAGAGCTTCTTTTGACAGCACGGCATTTGCGTGAGCATGCGGTGGCGATTGGTCTGAGCGAGAGCTATTCCGCAGCGACCGGTTCTGGCTCCGCGAGGGCCACGATATCAAACATGATCCGGTTCAGCTCGAAATCCTTCGGGGTATAGACCTTCGCCACCCCCATGGCGCGAAGACGCGTGGCATCTTCATCCGGGATGATCCCGCCGACAACGACCGGGATCTTGATGCCCTCCTCCCGGAAGCGGCGCATGAGGTCTTCCACGAGAGGGATGTGTGACCCCGAGAGGATCGAGAGGCCGATCACGTGCGGGTCTTCGTTGCGGGCGGCAGCGACGATCTCGGCAGGCGTGAGGCGGATGCCTTCATAGGCGATCTCCATCCCGCAATCGCGGGCGCGGGCGGCGATCTGTTCGGCGCCATTCGAATGCCCGTCGAGGCCGGGCTTGCCCATGAGGAACTTGAGCTTGCGACCGAGACGGGTCGAGGCCGTGGCGACCGCGTCGCGGATCTCTTCGAGGCCTTCGGTCCGGTTCGAGGGGTTGGACGAGACGCCAGTGGGGCCGCGATACTGGCCGAAGGCGGCGCGCACGACGTCGCCCCATTCGCCGGTCGTCACACCCACGCGGGCGGCGTGGATGGAGGCGGGCATGATGTTGGTGCCGGTCTTCGCGGCCTCGCGCAAGTCCGCGAGGGCGGCGCGCACCGCGCCTTCGTCGCGCTGGGCTTTCCAGGCCTCGAGGCGGGCGATCTGGTCGGCCTCCACGGCGGGGTCGACGACCATAATCGCGTCATCGCCCGCAGTGAGGGGGGAGGGCTCGCCCGCCTGATACTTGTTGACGCCGACGACGGTCGTTTCACCGCCCTCGATGCCCTGGATGCGCTCGGCATTGGCCTCCACGAGACGGGACTTCATGTATTCGATTGCATTCACGGCGCCGCCCATGGCGTCGATCTGCGTGAGTTCGGCCCGCGCGCCGTCTTTGAGTTCCTCCACTTTGGCATCGACGGCGGGGTTGCCGTCGAAGAGGTCGGGGTATTCGAGAAGGTCGGTTTCGAGCGCGAGGATCTGCTGCATGCGCAGGCTCCACTGCTGATCCCAGGGGCGGGGCAGCCCGAGTGCCTCGTTCCACGCGGGGAGCTGGACGGCGCGGGCGCGGGCTTTTTTGGAAAGCGTGACCGCCAGCATCTCGATCAGGATGCGGTAGACGTTGTTCTCCGGCTGCTGCTCCGTGAGGCCGAGGCTGTTGACCTGCACGCCGTAGCGGAAGCGGCGGAATTTCTCCTCTTCCACGCCGTAGCGCTCGCGGCAGATCTCGTCCCAGAGATCGACGAAGGCGCGCATCTTGCACATCTCGGTGACGAAGCGGATGCCGGCGTTCACGAAGAACGAGATGCGGCCCACCATGGCCGGGAAGTGCGCCTCGGGAACCTTCGTTTTCAGGTCATCCAGCACGGCCGTGGCGGTGGCCAGCGCGAAAGCAAGCTCCTGCTCCGGCGTCGCCCCGGCCTCCTGCAGGTGGTAGGAGCACACGTTCATCGGGTTCCACTTGGGCAGATGCTCGCGGGTATAGGCCGCGACGTCCGTAATCATCCGCATGGAGGGCTGCGGTGGACACACATAGGTGCCGCGCGAGAGGTATTCCTTGATGATGTCGTTCTGCACGGTCCCTTGCAGCTTCGAGACATCCGCGCCCTGCTCCTCGGCCACGGCGATGTAGAGCGCGAGCAGCCACGGCGCGGTGGCATTGATCGTCATCGAGGTATTCATCTGCTCGAGCGGGATCTGGTCGAAGAGCGTGCGCATGTCGCCCAGATGGCTCACCGGCACGCCGACCTTGCCCACTTCGCCGCGCGAGAGCTCATGGTCGCTGTCATAGCCCGTCTGCGTCGGCAGGTCGAAAGCCACCGAAAGGCCCGTCTGCCCCTTCGCGAGGTTGCCGCGATAAAGCGCGTTGGAGGCCTTGGCGGTGGAATGGCCGGCATAGGTGCGGAACATCCAAGGCCGGTCCTTCTGCCGCTCTTGGTCTGCGGCGCCGTTGTTGCGCTGTGACATGCATGCCTCCGACGGAATCTATTTGCGCAATAATATTACGCTTGCAGCCTACTAGGTGGAATAAAACAATTCGTCAATGTGCTGCGATGCGGCAAGACTTCGTCTCGAGGCGGAGGCAACGCCGCCATCATCGGTGTGCGATCGACCTAAAGTGTCGGCATGGGGCTGATGCCACCGGTGCGCCTCAAGATGCCAATCGCGCTTGCTATGCTCTGGGCGCGCATGAAGCCGCCCCATGAGACCGCAGAGTGGAGACTGCAGAGCGGCGTAGACAGCGCGTCCAAATTTTGGGCAGAGTCTTCAGGCGATGTTTCAAACCGTCTCCCTGCCGCTTTGGCTTTTTGTCCTGATCCTTCTTTTTGCGGTGGTCACCTTCGCGTCGCACTTTCTCTTCCCAAGCGTGCGCTGGTTCTTCCGCCGCCGGGCGGAGCGCGTCGTCGAAGAGGTCAACAAGCGGCTCGAGAGACCGATCGAGCCGTTCAAGCTCGCGCGGCGCTACGACACCATCCAGCGGCTCATCTACGATCCCGAGGTGGCGCAGGCCGTTGTGGAGCACGCCGCTGAAACCGGGGTCAGGGAAGACGTGGCTTTCGAAGAAGCCCGCGCCTTCGCGCAGGAGATCGTGCCGTCCTTCTCGGCCTCCGCCTACTTTCGCATCGGGACGCGCGGGGCAAAATGGCTGAGCCGGGCCCTCTACCGGGTGCGCCTCGCCCACTATGACCAGGCCTTGAGTGAAGTGAGCCCGGACGCGACCGTCGTCTTTGTCATGAACCACCGGTCCAACATGGACTATGTCCTCGTGACCTACCTCGCCTCGGAGCGCTCGGCGTTAAGCTATGCCGTCGGCGAGTGGGCGCGGGTCTGGCCCCTCTCACGGCTCATTCGGACGATGGGCGCCTATTTCATCCGCCGAAAATCCCGCTCGCCGCTCTATCGCAAGGTTCTGGCGCGCTACGTCAGGATGGCCACGGCGAATGGTGTGACGCAGGCGATTTTTCCGGAAGGCGGACTGAGCCTTGACGGGCGGACAGCGCCGCCGAAGATGGGGCTCCTGAATTACGTGATGGAAGGGGCTGCGGCCTCCGGGCGTGACGTCGTCTTCGTGCCCGTTGCCCTCAATTATGATCGCGTCCTCGAGGACCGCATTCTCATGGCGGCGGGCGCGTCGGGTGATCGACGCTTCCGGGCCCGGATCTCCGTGGTGGCTGGTTTCGCGCTCAAGCAGTTCTGGCTGCGGATCACAGGCCGTTTTTTCCGTTTCGGGTACGCGGCGGTGAGCTTTGGCCAGCCGCTCTCGCTCATGTCGCTAGGGCAAGTCTCGACCGAAGCTGTGGCAGGCGAACTCATGTCGCGCATCAGGGCCGTCATTCCCGTCCTGCCGGTGCCGCTCGTGGCCCGCGCGCTTCTCAGCGGTGCCTCGGATCGGACGTCCGTCGAACACTACGCCGCGGCCCTCGTGAGGCGTGCGCAGGACGCTCATATCCACCTGCCGAGGAGCTCGGTGTCCTATGCTGTCGAGGTGGGGCTGAGAAACCTCGCGCTGCGCGAGGCCGTGGATGTGAGCGGCGATAAGGGAAAGGTCGCCGTTATCGACGCGGCGCTTCTCGAATACTACGCGGCGTCGGTGGAGCAGTTTGCGCCGGATGACGTGGAAGCAGGCGCTGCGCAATAAAATTTCAATACTGATCTTTCTGGTGTTGCTATGTTGCGCCGCGAGCGCTAAATCCTCTGCCACGGCCCATGATTCTGCGCCGCAGCGAGATTGACGAGGAGAGACGCCATGGCACTCGACGCCCAAGAGACGACGGTCTTCACCTACGAGGCCCCGGAGAAGGATCTCTATGAAGTGGGCGAAATGCCTCCGATGGGTTTCGTGCCAAAGCAAATGTATGCGTGGACCATCCGCCGGGAGCGCCACGGAGAGCCGGACAAGGCCTTCGAAGTGGAGGTCGTGGACGTGCCCGTACTCGACTCCAACGAAGTGCTGGTGCTCGTGATGGCGGCGGGCGTGAACTACAACGGTGTCTGGGCGGGTCTCGGTCAGCCCATCTCTCCTTTCGATGGGCATGGCGCGCCTTACCACATCGCGGGCTCCGATGCTTCGGGCATCGTGTGGGCCGTTGGTGACAAGGTGAAGCGCTGGAAAGTGGGCGACGAGGTCGTGATCCACTGCAACCAAGATGACGGCGATGATGAGGAGTGCAACGGCGGCGATCCGATGTACTCCACCTCCCAGCGCATCTGGGGATACGAAACGCCGGACGGCTCCTTCGCGCAATTCACCAATGTCCAGGCACAGCAGCTGATGCCGCGCCCAAAGCATCTCACCTGGGAGGAAGCGGCCTGCTACACACTGACCCTCGCCACAGCCTACCGGATGCTCTTTGGACACGAGCCGCATGATCTGAAGCCCGGCCAGAACGTTCTGGTCTGGGGCGCATCGGGCGGCCTCGGGTCCTACGCCATTCAGCTCATCAACACGGCCGGCGCCAATGCAATCGGCGTGATCTCGGACGAATCGAAGCGCGATTTCGTGATGGGTTTGGGCGCGAAGGGCGTCCTCAATCGGAAAGACTTCAACTGCTGGGGCCAATTGCCCACCGTGAACACGCCCGAATACGCGGAGTGGTTCAAGGAAGCGCGGAAGTTCGGCAAGGCCATCTGGGACATCACGGGCAAGGGGCAGAACGTCGACATGGTGTTCGAGCACCCCGGCGAGAGCACGTTCCCGGTGTCTACCTTCGTCTGCAAGAAGGGCGGCATGGTTGTCATCTGCGCGGGCACCACCGGCTTCAATTGCACCTTCGACGTCCGCTACATGTGGATGCACCAGAAGCGCCTGCAGGGCTCGCATTTCGCGCATCTCAAGCAAGCGAGCGCGGCCAACAAGCTGATGGTCGAGCGGCGCCTCGATCCCTGCATGTCCGAGGTGTTTCCGTGGGCGGAGATCCCCGAGGCGCACATGAAGATGCTGCGCAACGAGCACAAGCCCGGCAACATGTCGGTCCTCGTTCAGGCCCCGGTCACCGGCCTCCGCACCCTCGAGGACGTCCTGGCACACGGGACCCACTGAGAGATTCATCCGTAGCGCGAAAGCCGCCGGTACCCTGCCGGCGGCTTTTTCATGTCTTCCGACATACGTCAGAGCCTTGCGCGCGCCTCCCTCGCCAGATCTGGGGAGGGAAAAACCGCGAATGGTGAGAAAACATCATACAGGCTAGGGTTGTATTAACTGTCTGTTAACTTTCCTTAATGAGGTTGTTCCGTGGATACGAAGTGGATGATTGACGTCTTGGACGATCTCCAGGCCTTCGCGGAGCGCAACAATATGCCCGCGTTGGGACGGCAGCTGGAGAAGGCGATCGTCGTTGCCCATTCCGATATCTCTCGCTTGGCAAGGGGAGGCCGCCTAGAGGTGGTTCGTGACAGGGATGGAGCAACTCAGACAACGCTTTATCGAAAAGCTGGAGACCGCTCAGACACTTGAGGATCTCCAGGAGCGCGCGACCGCGCTCAGGGCGTACTACGCCGTCGATCATATCATCTATCATTGGGTTTCCTCGAAAGGGGAGCAGTACGGCTGCGGCACGTATTCGGAGGCGTGGCGGGCGCGGTATCTTGAGAAGGACTACCTGCGCGTCGATCCGGTCGTGGTCGGATGCTATGCACGCTTCCACCCCGTCGATTGGAAGCGGCTAGACTGGACGACGAAAGCGGCGCGCGCCTTCTTCCTCGATGCCATCGACCACGGGGTCGGAAACCAGGGCTTCTCGATCCCGATCCGCGGCCCGAACGGGCAATTTGCACTCTTCACGGTCAACCACAGATGCAGCGACGCGGAATGGGAGGCGTTTTGCGAGGCGCACAGGCGCGAGCTCATTCTGGTCGCCCACATCTTCAATCAGAAAGCGCTCGAGTTTGAAGGCATCGCTGAAAAGGGTCCGAGGAAAGGCCTGTCCCCGCGCGAGGTCGATGCCATGACGCTGCTCGCCGTGGGATACAGTCGCGCCCAGGTCGCCGAATGCCTGTCGATCTCGGAGCATACCCTGCGCGTCTACATCGAAAGTGCCCGCTTCAAACTTGGCGCGATGAACACGACCCATGCCGTCGCGCGCGCAATGCAACAAGGATACATCGTCGTGTGATATACTGCGCGGGTCGGTGGAGGCGCCTTGGAGGCTCGCGACCAGATGAAACGCCCTGCGCAGCCCATGCCGGACTTCGTGTCCGCGGCGCTGGAGGCGCATGGCCTCCGAGAGCGCTACGATGAGCGGCCTTGGTATCAGCGAAATGACTATCTCGGCTGGATCAATCGAGCGCAGCGGCGCGACACCAAGCAGAAACGGCTCGAACAGATGCTGGAGGAGCTCAGGTCCGGCGGTGTCTACATGCGCATGGCGTGGAGACCGCGCGCCTGACGCACCGCTCTTTAGAATAGTTCTAAACACCTTGACCCTTCAGTGCCGACTTCGCATATTTGGAGCAGAGCCCAAGGAGGCAAGGAATGTTCATCCAAACCGAAGCCACGCCGAATCCGTCCACTGTGAAGTTCCTGCCGGGGCAGACCGTGCTCGAAGCAGGGACGGCGGATTTCCCATCGGCAGAAGCGGCGGAGGCATCTCCGCTGGCAGCCCGTGTCTTCAAGGTCGCGGGCGTGACCAATGTCTTTCTGGGGTACGATTTTGCGTCGGTGACGAAGGCTGACGATGCCGACTGGGATGATATCAAGCCTGCCATCCTCGGCGCGGTCATGGAGCATTTCAGCTCCGGCGATCCGGTCATGGCGGGGGAGCTGGACACCTCGTCCGGCCATGCCGATTTCGACGGTGAAGACGCGCATGTCGTCGGCCAGATCAAGGAGCTGCTGGACACGCGCGTGCGCCCTGCCGTGGCGCAGGACGGTGGCGACATCACGTTCCACGGCTTCGACCGGGGCGTGGTTTACCTGCATATGCAAGGGGCCTGCGCGGGCTGCCCGTCCTCCACGCTCACGTTGAAAATGGGCATCGAGAACCTTCTGCGGCACTACATTCCTGAAGTGGCCGAGGTGCGCCCGGTCGCCGTTTGATCGCGCCGGTGGGCACGTTCCAAGAGCCCGTCATCGCCTTCGATTGCGCCGGCCCCCATCTGGTGGCGGCGGTCGGCGTGGGGCAGAAGGTCTTGAGCCAGCATCACGTGGATATGGCCCGCGGGCAGGGGGAAGCGCTGCTCCCGTTTCTGGAGCAGCGTCTCTCGGATGCCGGGATGGTCTGGAAAGACCTCGGCGCAATAGTTGTCGGCGTGGGCCCCGGGAATTTCACGGGCATTCGCATCGCTGTTTCTGCTGCCCGGGGGCTTTCACTCGGGCTCGGCATTCCAGCGGTCGGCGTATCAGCCTTCGAATGCCTCGGGAGAGCCGAGGAGGGCGCCGGTAGCAGGGGCGTCGAGCTTCGCGTGTTGCCGGCTCCGCGCGGCGCCGCCTATGGCCAGATGTTCCAGCAGGGTCAGCCGGACGGACCGCCGGAGATGTTCGAGCCCCACGCGCCACCGCGCCAATTCCAGCGAGGTGGTCTCTCCGTGCTGGGCTACCGAGCACCGGAGATCGCGGCGCGCCTCAATGGCGAAGGAGAGGAACGCGCAACGCCTCTGCCTGACCTCGCAACACGCCTCCTCGACCATGGAGCGCTCAAGCTTTCCCGCGAAGCTCAGCTGGACCGACCCGCACCGCTTTACGTAAAGCCCGCGGACGCCGCCCCGCCGCGCGATGCGCCGCCGGTGCTGATTGACTGACGCCGCCTCCCTGGACGCGCTCCACTCGCGGGCCTTCGGACATGCCGGTGCGCATGGCTGGCGAGAGGCCGACTTTGAAGAAGCCCTCACCGACCCCTCGATGACAGTCGTGGACAGCCAAAACGGGTATGCGCTTGCGCGGACGATACTCGATGAAGCTGAGCTCCTTCTCATCGCCGTTCTGCCCGAAGCACGGCGCGCGGGGCATGGTGGGGCGCTTTTGGCTGCGCTGGAGCAGGCCCTCGTGGCTCGGGGTGTGAAGCGCCTCTTTCTCGAGGTCATGGAGGCGAATACCGCGGCCGTCGCATTCTATCGTAGACGGGGCTTCAAGGAGACCGGGAGACGCGCCGAATACTACGGCCGCGGCACCGGACACGACGCCCAGCTCTTCGAGAAGCCGCTCAAAAGCTGAACAAATCTCCGCCGCGCCCGCCAAGTGACGCGAGAAACCGGTTGACGCCCCGCGCTCCCTACGCTGAACTTTCCGCCAGATCATAAGATCCAGAGGTGCGCGCTGCTGCGCGCCCATCCAACAGGGGAAATAGAATGACTGCATTCACCAAACTGCTCGGCGGCGCCGCCGCGCTTGCTATCTCTGCATCCGCACTGGCGGCAGAGCCGGCCATCATCTTCGATCTCGGCGGCAAGTTCGACAAATCCTTCAACGAGGCCGCGTTCAATGGTGCAACGCGCTGGGCCGAGGAGAACGGTGGCGAGTTCCGCGAAGTGGAGCTTCAGAACGAGGCCCAGCGTGAGCAGGCGCTTCGCCGCTTCGCAGAGGCCGGTTCCAACCCGATCGTCATGGCCGGCTTCGCCTTTGGCGGTGCGCTCGGTGAAGTGGCTCCGGACTACCCGGATACCTCCTTCGTCATCATCGACATGGTCGTTGACGCACCCAACGTGCGCTCGGTGGTCTTCAACGAGCACGAAGGCTCCTACCTCGTCGGCATGCTCGCAGCCATGGCTTCCGAGTCGGACACCGTGGGCTTCATCGGGGGCATGGACATCCCGCTCATCCGTAAGTTCGCGTGTGGCTATGCGCAGGGCGTGAAGGCCGTGAACCCCGATGCGACGATCATTGCCAACATGACGGGCACGACGCCCGCGGCCTGGAACGATCCCGTGAAAGGCTCCGAGCTGACGCTGGCGCAGATTTCCCAGGGTGCAGACGTGGTCTATGCCGCGGCAGGCGGCACCGGCGTGGGCGTGCTTCAGACCGCTGCGGACGAGGACATCCTCTCCATCGGTGTCGACAGCAACCAGAACTACCTGCATCCCGGCGAAGTGCTGACCTCCATGCTCAAGCGCGTGGACAACGCCGTCTACACCGCGTTCTCCGACGGCCCGGGCCTCGAGACCGGTTTCCAGGTGCAGGGTCTGGCCAATGACGGCGTGGGCTATGCCCTCGACGAGTTCAACGCGGAGCTGATCTCCGAGGACATGGTCGCGACCGTGGAAGCGGCCAAGGCTTCCATCGTCTCCGGGGACGTGATGGTGCACGACTACACGTCCGACGAGACCTGCCCGGCGCTGTCCTTCTAATCAGGGCCAACTCAAAGGCGCGCGCGGGCATCTCGCGCGCGCCATGCACTTTCTAGGATCGACGCGGTGAAACTTTCTCTCTCCGAGCTCTTCAGTGCATGGGCGACGCCCAACGAAGAGGATCGGGAAGCCCTCGTACGCCCACTTGTGAGCGAAGATATCGTCTACGCAGATGCCCACGCTCCCATGAGCTTCACCGGCGCCGATGCGTTTCTCGAGTTTTTGAAAGTCTTCAACGAGAATGTACCCGATGCCGAGGTTCGCGTGATCGGCGCGACCGAGGTCCATGGATTTACCCGCGCCACGGTCGCCCTGTCGCGCGCGCGTGCGCCGTTGGCAACCGTACAATACTTCATCGAAGCCGACGAGGACGGCCGGGTGACGCGGCTCGTGGGCTTTGACGGCACGGAGGACACCCCATGACCGCTCCAGCCATCGAGCTGCAGGGCATCTCAAAGGCGTTCGGCCCGGTACAGGCCAACAAGGATATCTCCATTTCAGTGCAGCCGGGCACGATCCACGGGATCATCGGCGAAAACGGCGCGGGGAAATCCACGCTGATGTCGATCCTCTACGGCTTCTACAAGGCCGACGCGGGGGAGATTTTCATCCGCGGTCAGAAGACGCTGATCCCAGATAGCCAAGCAGCCATTGCAGCGGGCATCGGGATGGTCTTCCAGCACTTCAAGCTCGTGGAGAACTTCACGGTCCTCGAGAATATCATCCTCGGAGCGGAAGATGGCGGTCTCCTCAAGCCGTCGCTCGCCAAGGCGCGCAAGCTCTTGAAAGAGCTCGCCGATGACTACGGGCTCAACGTTGATCCGGATGCCAAGGTGGAAAACCTCTCCGTGGGCTATCAGCAGCGGATCGAGATCCTGAAGGCGCTCTACCGACAGGCGGACATCCTCATCCTCGACGAGCCCACGGGCGTCCTCACACCTGCCGAGGCGGACCAGCTCTTCCGTATTCTTGGCCGGCTGCGCGAGGAGGGAAAGACAATCATCCTCATCACGCACAAGCTGCGCGAGATCATGGATATCACCGACACCGTGAGCGTGATGCGGCGGGGAGAGATGACGGCGACGGTAAAGACGTTGGAGACCTCTCCCACCGAGCTCGCGGAGCTCATGGTGGGCCGGAAGGTTCTGCTCCGCGTCGACAAGAGACCCGCGAGGCCCGGTGCCGCCGTCCTGAAGGTGCAAGGCCTGCGCGTCTCGGATGACAAGGGCGTGGAGCGGGTCAAGGGCATCAGCTTCGACGTCCGCGCTGGGGAAATTCTGGGTCTCGCTGGAGTGGCTGGAAACGGGCAGTCGGAGCTTCTCGAAGTGCTCGGCGGCTACCGCGCCGCCACGGGCCAGATCGTCATGAACAATGAGGAAATTGACCTCACGGGAGCAAAGTCTGACGGGCAATCGCGCCGCGCGAGAGGCATTGCGCATGTGCCCGAGGATCGCCAGCGCGAGGGCCTGATCATGGATTTCATGGCCTGGGAAAACACGGCTTTCGGCTACCACAAGGATGGGCGCTATACGCGCGGTCTCTTCACGGACAATGCCGGTATCCGCAGCGACACGGCGGAAAAAATGGAGCGCTTCGACGTCAGGCCGCCCAACCCAAAGCTTGCCGCCAAGAACTTCTCAGGTGGGAACCAGCAGAAAATCGTGCTCGCGAGAGAGATCGAGCGGAACCCTGACCTCCTCCTCATCGGCCAGCCCACGCGCGGCGTGGATATCGGCGCCATCGAGTTCATCCACCAGCAGATCGTTGCCCTGCGTGACCAGGGAAAGGCGATCCTGCTCGTGTCCGTGGAGCTCGACGAGATTCTGAGCCTGTCTGACCGGATCGCGGTCATGTTCGACGGCAAGATCATGGGGGAACGGATGCCTGACCAGACCGATGAGGGCGAGCTCGGCCTCCTCATGGCCGGCGTTGTCCCCGAGGCAGCGGCGTGACGGCCGTGAACGCCCCAATGCAGAGCGCCACTGAGGCGCGCAGAGACCCTTGCCCGCAGAGAGGTAACTTCCATGGATAGGATGCCGCGCTGGGCAGATGTTTTGCTCGTGCCCCTCATCTCGCTCCTGCTTGCAGCCGTCCTTTCGGCGCTGGTGATCCTCGGGATCGGCGAAAACCCCATAGAAGCCTTGGGCTACATGATCGACGGGGCGCTCGGGTCATCCAACGGGTGGTCCTACACCCTCTATTACGCGACCAACTTCATCTTCACGGGCCTCGCCGTGGCCGTCGCGTTCCACGCCTCGCTGTTCAACATCGGCGGCGAAGGCCAGGCCACGCTCGGCGGCCTCGGTGTTGCGCTCGTGTGCCTTGCCTTGCCTTGGCCCCATTGGACACTCGCGCTCCCGGCGGCCATCGCGGGTGGCGCGCTTTTCGGCGCGGGTTGGGCCCTGATCCCCGCGTACCTACAGGCAAAGCGTGGCAGTCACATCGTCATCACGACGATCATGTTCAATTACATCGCCTTCGCGCTCATCATCTATCTGCTGAACAACGGCCTAAAGCCCGTGGGCCAAATGGAAAGCTCCTCGGCGCGCTTCCCCGAAGGTGCCCACCTTCCGACCCTCGAAGACATCGCGGCCCTCGTGGGCGTCGAGGCATTCGAACGCGCGCCCGCCAATGTGTCGCTCTTTCTCGCGCTTCTTGCCGCCTACGGTGTCTGGCTTCTCTTGTGGCGCACGCCCCTCGGCTTCGAAATCCGTGCCTACGGAAAATCAGAGCCAGCCGGGCGCTATGCCGGTATTTCCCCGACCAAGATCATCATGATAACGATGCTCATCTCGGGCGGGCTGGCCGGGCTCATGGCCGTCAACACCGTGATGGGTGAGGCGGAGCGCCTCGTGAACAACTCGGTGCAGAATGCCGGGTTCATCGGGATCGCCGTTGCGCTCATGGGGCGGTCACATCCCCTTGGCATCCTCCTCGCAGGTCTCCTCTTCGGCTTCCTAGTCCAGGGCGGCGCAGAGCTGGCCTTCTGGACGTCGATCCCCACGGAACTCATCATCGTGATCCAAGCGCTCGTGATCCTCTTCACCGGTGCGCTCGACAACATGGTGCGGATGCCCGTCGAGGCCCTCTTCAACCGGCGCCGCCAGACCGCACCGCCCAAAGCCACCACGCCGGCGGAGTAAGCCCATGGATTTCGCGACGCTTCTCCAGATCCTCGACTCCACGATCCGTCTTGCCACGCCGCTTCTGCTAGCGTGCCTCGCGGGTCTTTATTCCGAGCGGGCTGGCATTTTCGACATTGGCCTCGAGGGCAAGATGTTGGCCGCCGCGTTTCTTAGCGCGGCGGTGGCCTTCGTCACGGGCTCCGTATGGCTGGGCTTGCTGGCGGGCGTCGCGGCGTCCATGGCACTCAGCGCGATCCACGGGCTCGCCTCGATCACCTTCCGCGGCAACCAGTTGATCTCGGGGGTCGCGATCAACTTCTTGGCCTCCGGGCTCACCGTCCTGATCGCGCAAGCCTGGTTCTCCCAAGGCGGCAGGACGCCGTCGCTTTCTGGGGCAGGGCGCTTTTCTCCTTGGGAATGGCCATTCGCTGAGGCCATCATTCCCGTACCGGTCGTGGGGCCTGTCTATTCCGAGCTCGTCTCCGGTCACACCGCGATTGTCTACCTCGCCTTGGCGATGGTGCCGATCTCTTGGTACGTCCTGTTCCGGACCCGCTTCGGCCTGCGACTGCGCGCGGTGGGAGAGAACCCGGCAGCCGTCGACACCGCGGGCGTCTCGGTGGTGGGACTGCGGTTCGCGGCGGTCGCGATTTGCGGTGTCCTTTGCGGCATAGCGGGCGCCTATCTCGCGACATCCCTTCAGGCTGGCTTTGTGAAAGAGATGACGGCAGGGCGCGGCTACATCGCACTTGCCGCGCTTATCTTCGCCAAGTGGCGGCCATGGTACGCGCTCTATGCCTGCCTGCTCTTCGGCTTCCTCCAGGCGATCGCACTGCGCTTCCAGAATCTCGATCTCGGCCTCTTTGTGGTCCCCGTCGAGTTCATGGACGCGCTGCCCTACATCCTGACGGTGGTGATCCTCGCGGGCTTCGTGGGCAAGGCCATCCCACCGCGGGCAGGCGGGCAGCCCTACGTGAAGGAGCGCTGAGCCCCGCCGCATCGCAGCAGAGAGTGGACGCGCGCCCTAGACCCGTGTCATGCATGGGAAAAGTCGCTCGAGACATCACCTATGCAGATTTACCTCCCCATCGCCGAGGTGTCGGTGAACGCTTTTCTCCTCCTGGGGTTGGGCGGCGCGGTGGGCGTGCTCTCGGGAATGTTTGGCGTGGGCGGCGGGTTCCTCATGACCCCGCTGCTCTTCTTCATCGGGATCCCCCCGGCTGTTGCCGTCGCCACCGAGGCCAATCAGATCGTGGCGTCGTCCTTTTCAGGCGTCCTCGCGCATCTGAGGCGCAGATCTGTGGATCTCAAGATGGGGACTGTCCTCCTCGTCGGCGGCCTTGTCGGGGCGGCCGTGGGCGTGGTCATCTTCAACACGCTGCGTGCCTTGGGGCAGGTCGATCTCCTCGTGCGGCTCAGCTATGTCGTCTTCCTCGGTGTCGTCGGGTCGCTCATGTTCGTGGAGAGCCTCAATGCCATCCGCCGCGCGCGCCAGCCAGCGGCGCGTCCGGTGCGAAAGAAGCACGGGCTCATTCACGCGCTCCCGTTCAAGATGCGCTTTCGGGTGTCTGGCCTTTACATCTCGGTGATCCCACCGCTACTCGTCGGGCTTGTTGTCGGTATTCTCGCGGCGATCATGGGGGTCGGAGGCGGCTTCATCATGGTCCCGGCCATGATCTACCTGCTTGGCATGCCCACGAAGGTCGTCGTGGGCACCTCGCTCTTTCAGATCATTTTCGTCACCGGTTTCACGACGCTTTTGCATGCAACCACCAATTTCACGGTGGACGTGGTGCTTGCCGTGCTTCTCCTCGTGGGGGGCGTCATCGGAGCACAGTTCGGTACGATGATCGGCGCGCGGCTCAAGGCTGAACAGCTGCGCATCCTCCTTGCCGGGATGGTCCTCCTCGTCTGTGGACGCTTGGCAATGGACCTGCTTCTGATGCCCGATGAACTCTACTCCATCGGGGAGGGCGGGCATTGATCCGCGCCCTCTGCCTCCTTCTCCTCTGGGCTGGTTCGGCGCTGGCCCAGGAGGATATCGTTGCCGATCTGAGCCAGAAGCAAGTTGCGATCACGACCACGTTCACCGGCTCCGAGATCCTGATCTTCGGCGCGGTACGCCGTGGCGGGTCGGTCGACGTGACCTTCCCCCTCGAGGCTGTCGTCACCGTTTCCGGGCCCTCAGAGCCAGTGACGGTGAGACGCAAGGACCGCGTGGCCGGGATCTGGGTGAACATGGCAGAGGTCGAGGTGGACGCCGCGCCTTCTTTCTACGCGATCGCATCTTCCGCACCGCTTTTTGACGTGCTGAGCCATACGGAGGATCTGCGCCATGGTATCTCAAAGGCCCGTGCGATCCGGCTGGTCGGTGCAGCCGGACAGGTGGACAACCCGACAGATTTTCGGGAGGCACTGATCCGCATCAGGGAATCCGAGGGCACCTACAATCGCGATGAGAGCGGGGTGACGGTCCTCGAGGAGACCCTCCTGCGCGCCTCCGTGGGCCTCCCGGCGAACCTCGTGGAAGGGGACTATGCCGTGCGCATTTTCCTCACCCGCAATCGCGAGGTGGTCAGCACGTTCGAGACGACGATCGCGGTCGAGAAAGTGGGTCTCGAGCGCTTTCTCTACAACTTGGCCCATGACCAGCCATTGGTTTATGGGATCATGTCCCTCGTCATCGCCATCGCCGCAGGGTGGCTCGCCTCCGCCGCGTTCCGCCTCGTCCGAAGCTGAGGAATCCTCAAGGGATGGAAACCGCGTGAAGCTGCCTGAAAGCGCCGTTTCACCCTCGGCCGATGAACGGCATCTTGGTGGCCATCACGGTCATGAACTGGACATTCGCTTCCGGAGGCAGCTCCGCCATGTGCAGCACGGCGCGCGCGGCCTCCATCACGTGCATCGAAGGGACTTTCGACAGTCCCTTGGCCTCGCGGCGGGCATCCAGCTCCTCGACCATGGGCGTCCGCGCGTTGCCGATATCGATTTGCCCGCAGGCGATGTCGAAGTCGCGTCCATCGAGTGAAAGCGTCTTCGTCAGGCCGGTAATCGCGTGCTTCGTCGTCGTGTAGGCCACCGAGCCTTCACGGGGCGTATGCGCGGAGATCGAACCGTTATTGATGATGCGCCCGCCCTGGGGGGATTGTGTACGCATCTGGCGAAAGGCCGCACGGGCCGCGAGGAACATGCCGTGCAGGTTCACATCCACCACCTCCCGCCAGGCGTCAAAGCTCACCTCATCGATGGTGGTCTGCGGACCGAACATGCCCGCATTGTTGAAGAGCGCGTCCAGGCGGCCGGTGCGGGCGACGAGCGTGGCGACAGCCGTGTCGACCTGTACTTCGTTCGTCACATCGGCGGGCAGGACCGTTGCCGCGCGGCCCTCGGCCATGGCCTCGAGCGGCTCGCGGCGCCTGGCTAGCAGGCCCACATGCCAACCCGCGTCGAGAAAGACCTCTGCCGTTGCAGCGCCGATGCCCTGACTGGCGCCCGTGATGAGGATTGTCTTCATGCCTCGCCTTCCGTGAGCTCAAGCGGGACCGAGGCTGGAGTGAGATCATCTACCGCCAGCGGTCCGGTGGGTTTGGCCAGCCTGTTCCGCACCACCCAGTGCAGGCGCTCCGATGCGCGTGTTATGGCAACGTAGGCCAGCCGCTTCCAAAGCTGCGTTCCCGCCTCCATGCGCCCCATCCTCGCGGCCACGAAGATGTCGGGGGCAAAGACCTGTACGTCGTCCCACTGGCTGCCCTGTGCCTTGTGGATCGTGACCGCGGCACCATGGAGAAACGTGGCGCCCATCCGGGCCGCGAAGGGGATGAAGGGCTCCTCCTCGTCAGGTTTCTCGATCTTCACGATGCTGGCGGCGTTGACCTGAGGATCCTGCGCTCCAACGACGTGAAGGCGGGAGAAGCCGGGTCTCCGCCCCGGGCCCATGTAGATGACCTGCGCGCCCTTGATCAGCCCCCGCGCCTCGAGGTCGAGCCTCTTCTTGCGATGCTTCATGGGGAGCTCGATGCCGTCGCAAATGAGCGGCTCACCCGCGATGAGGTCGTCTTCCGGGGCACCGTAGGCGCCGCGAAAGGCCTGAATGAGGCGGATGCGGGTTTGGTTGCGCCACACGAGCACGGGCGAGCGCGCCATCATATCGGCTTCCACCCGCTGGGCGAACACCACGCGGTCATCTCTCTGGGCAGCTTCGCCAACCATTTGCTCAAACTCATGGAACTCGAGCGCCGGATCGGCGAGCGCGTGCGCGAGATCGAGGATCGGATTGTCCTCCGCCTGCCGATGGACGCGCCCGAGGCTGAGCTTGCGCGGTTCCGGCAGCCCGTCGAAGACCATGGAGCCCGACTGGTTCACTGGCGCAAGCTGTGCGGGGTCCCCGAAAAGCAGGAGCGTCGGAAAGATCTCTTTGAGGTCTTCGAATTGCCGCGTGTCGAGCATGGAGGCTTCATCAATGAAGCCGATATCGAGTGGGTCTTCGCGCCGTTTCCAGCCGGTGATGAAGTCCGATCCCCGCAGGCCCGCAGCCGCGAGCGCGCCAGGCATGGATTTGTTGCCCTCGTAGAAGCGCGCCGCGCGGGCGAGCGCCTCCTCGGTGAGCCCTTCGATGTCGGGTTTCTCGCCATTGCCGGCAAGCCAGTCCGCGATGCGCTCGTATTCGGGGTCGTAGACTGGCGTGTAGAGGATGCGGTGGATCGTCGTGGCAGGCACGCCTCGCATCCGCAAGACGGAGGCCGCCTTGTTGGTGGGGGCGAGGATCGCGAGCGTCCGGCGGTCCTTGCGCTTGCGCCCCTCGTAATCCCCGCTCACGACCTCGACGCCGGCGGCATGGAGTGCCTTGTAGAGTTCGGCCAGAAGAAGCGTCTTGCCCGATCCAGCTTTCCCGATGACGGCGAGCACGCTCTCCTGCCCGTCCCGGGGGGGCAGGAGTGTCCCTTCATCGAGGTCGACCCCCGCCTGTCTCAGGCTCTGGGCAATCGTGTCGTGGGCCTCGGCCTGGTCTGAGGAGAGCATGAGCGCGGTCATGGCCGCGACCATAGGGGGCTCTGGGAAGCGTCACCAGAGCGGAAGAGGCTTTCCCTTAGGCTGCGACGTCTCGGGCGATGGCATGGCCGAAGGCGCGGTTGAACCAGTGGCGCGCCATGGTCGGGCTCGCGCCGGCCTGCCGCGCGACACGGGCCTGTGCGGCCTTGTTGAAGTGCCACAGCCCCACAGCGATCATCTCGCGTCCCTTGCCTTCCGAGCCGAGGATTTCCGGTGAGGAGCCGATGCGGGAGTAGATGCGGACCATGCGCGCATCGAATACGCCCACATAGGACAGGAGCCCGAAGCCTTCGAGGATCTCGCCGCCCGCGAGCATCAAGGCCGCCGCGGTCCGGGGCGAGGCGTTGCGCGAAAGGCAAAAGCGCGTGCATTCCCAGACCCGAGGCGACGCAACGCGAACGCCCTCCGTGAGGTGCAGGAAGTGATCATTGACCATGGTTGGCCCGGTCGTGGGCAGGAGCCGCATCGAACCGCCATGGCTGCCGTCCTGGTTCTCCCAGATGACGTAGAGCGGGTTGAGCGCGTCATAGGCGTCCGTCTCCCACCCGTTCTCGTCGACGGTCACATCCCATCCGAGCCGCGTCTTGAATTGCCAGGCCCGGTCTTCGTGCATGCTGCGCTTGAGCTTCGGGAACGTGTCGAGTTGGTCACCGTAGATGAAGCGGATCATGGCGCGTCCTTTCCGTGCTGGCTCGCCGGAAAGGTGTAAGTGTTAATGGTTAGCAACCTTTCGCCCCTGACGCGCGTGGCGGTAAGGATCGGTTAACCGCTGGCGCTCAGGTGACGGCCTCGAGCCGCTCTTTCGACATATCTCCGGGGACAATCGTGACAGGGATTTCGAGCGAGCCGGAGTTCTTGGACAGCTGAGTGACCAGGGGGCCCGGCCCGCCGGAATCAGTGCCCGCGCCCAGAACGAGGACGCCGATCTCTCCATCTTCCCGGACTTGGGCCATGATTTCCGGCACAGCCTCGCCCTCGCGAATGATGAGCTCGGGATCAATGCCCTGCCTGTCCCGCATCCATTTCGCGAAGACCTCGAAATGGGCTTCTATCCTCTCGCGCGCCTCCGCGCGCATCACCTCGCCCACGCCGATCCAATGGTTGAACTCGTCTGGAGGAATGATGGCGAGGACGGCGACTCCACCACCGGTATTGGCCGCGCGCATGGCCGCGAAACGCATGGCGTTGAGGCATTCGCGGCTGTCATCGAGCACCACGAGGAACTTGCGCATGTCGTCTCTCCCTTGCGGCGCAGTCTGGCTGGAGCATGGGGGCCGCGCAAGCAAAAGCGCCCCCGCTGGGAGAGCGGGGGCGCAGCGTCTGAGGCTAAGGGGCAGACGCCTTGGGGCGGGCTCCCGCACGCTTTGAAATGGGAGCGCGGAGGGAGGGGGACGGGACCCACATGTGACCGCAATTGCCACGCGCGCAGGCTAGTCCGCGTAAGTATCAGATTCGTGACTTGATGCTGTCGAACGCGTACCCCGTGGCGCGCTGCCCGTCTTCCCAGACCTGTCACCGCGCCTTGTCTCTCGAGGTGTGGCCAGTACGAGCTCCCGTACGCTACCTGACCATTCCCAGAATGTCGTAGGTCTTGGCAAGAATTGGCTCCGCGATGGCGCGGGCGCGCTCAGCCCCGCTGGCGAGCATCCGATCGATCTCGCCAGTGTCGCTCATCAGGCGGTCCATCTCCTTCCCGATGGGGCCCATCGTCTCCACGGCGAGGTCCGCGAGCGCGGGTTTGAAGCTGCCGAATTGCTGGGCGCCGTACTCTGCGAGCACGCCCGCTGCATCCGTGCCCGCAAGGGACGCGTAGATGTTCACCAGATTTCGCGCCTCGGGGCGCTCGGCGAGGCCTTCGACGGTCTCAGGGAGAGGCTCGGGGTCCGTTTTGGCCTTGCGGAATTTCTTGGCGATCTCGTCGGGCCCGTCGGTCAGGTTGATCCGGCTCATATCCGAGGGATCGGATTTCGACATTTTCTTTGTCCCGTCGCGCAGGCTCATGATCCGCGCCTCCGCATCGCCGATGAGCGGCTCGGTCACCGGGAAGAAATCCACACCGAAGTCATTGTTGAACTTGATCGCGATGTCCCGCGTGAGCTCGAGGTGCTGCTTTTGATCATCGCCCACCGGCACGTGTGTGGCGTGGTAGACTAGGATATCGGCGGCCATGAGCGCCGGGTAGGCAAAGAGCCCGAGCGAGGCATTCTGCGCGTTCTTCCCGGCCTTGTCCTTCCACTGGGTCATGCGCTGCATCCATCCCATCCGCGCCACGCAGGAAAACACCCAGCCAAGCTGCGTATGCTCGGGCACTTGGCTCTGGTTGAAGAGCGTGGATTTCGCCGGGTCCATGCCTGACGCGATGAAGCCCGCTGCGAGCTCCCGTGTCTGCTGGCGAAGCTTCTCAGGGTCCTGCCAGACCGTGATCGCGTGGAGATCGACCATGCAGTAGAGCGTTTCGAATTCGCCACTGTCCTGCAGCGCGACCGAGGGCCGGATCATCCCGAGGTAATTGCCGAGCGTGAGGCCGCCCGAGGGCTGGACACCGGATAGGATCCGCTTCGTAAAATCTGCCATGGGGCATTCCTCTGGTGAGCCTGCGGCGCATCGCTTAAGCCGGGGTGGAAGACCCGTCAAGGAACCCGCCATGTCAGATCCTCAAGACGTGCCCTCGCCGGTCAACAATGTCCCTCCGGCGATCCTCGCCCTCACTGCGGTGGTCATCGGGATCGAGATCCTCTTTCTCGCCGGGACGCGAGGCATCATCGGTGGCCCCCAAGCCGAGGCATGGCGTGTCTTGGCCGTGACGGACTTTGGTTTTGCGCCGCGACTGTGGGCGTTCATGGGAGCAACGGGCCAATGGTCATTTGACGGCGTGGCCCGCGTGGTGAGCTATGCCTTCCTGAACCAGAGCTTCGTCAGTGCCGTGTTCGCCTGCGTGTTCATCCTCGCCTTTGGGAAGTTCGTCGGGGATGTCATAGGCGGGGCGCGGGCTCTCCTGATCTACCTCGTCAGTGCCGCCGGCGCGGCGGTGCTCTACGGCACGGTCTTTCCGGATCAGGGTGTCCTTGTCGGGTCATTCCCCGGCGCATACGGCCTTCTCGGAGCCTACACGTTCATCCTTTTTCTCTCCCTCGAGCATGCCAATGAAAACAAGTTGCAGGCCTTTCGGCTGGTGGGCGTCCTCGCGGCGCTCCAGCTCGTCTTCGGCGTGATCTTCGCGGGCCCGCCGTGGTGGCTCGCAGACCTCGGGGGCGCGGGCATCGGTTTCGTTACCGCAGCAGCCATGGCGCCCGGAGGCCTACTGCGTTGGATCAGGCGGCGCTGAGCGCCTGAGCCCTGCGCGCAACTCCGAAAGCTGAAACGCCCCGGTGGCCTGAGCGGCAGCCGCGTAGCTCAGAACCCCGGCCAAAATCAGCGCGGCGAGTGCCACATAGCGCCAGCCGGGCAGGACGAGCGCGCCCTCCAAGAGCCACGCCCCAACGAGCAGCACGCCGCCCATGATCGCAGAGGAGATGATGATCCTCGGAATACGCTCTCTCACGCGATCATCGAGGGCTGCCGATGGCCCCATGGCCCGGGTCCCCCTCCAAAGCAGCCAGGCCATGCCCCAGCCCGCGAGCGTCGCACCGATCGCCGCTGCCAGAAACCCGACCAAAGGGGCGAGCCCGATCGCGAGGACCGCGTTTATCCCGAGCGCCACGAGGG
The DNA here is from genome assembly GCA_038533575.1 of Pseudomonadota bacterium. NCBI lineage: Bacteria > Pseudomonadati > Pseudomonadota > Pseudomonadota bacterium. The sequence goes on from JBCAYL010000004.1 coordinate 196,841, forward strand.
CAAATCGAAACGGACTGCGCGTATCTTCCCGCGCGAAGTAGAGCGGCTGCAGGACCTTCTGCAAAACAAAGGCAGGAAGCCCTGCACCGTAAACCGCACAGGCAAGCGCCGTGGGCAGGGCGTCGTCTCTCGTGAAGGCCCCCCGCTCGAACAGCACAGAGATGAGGGGAAGCGGGATGATCAAGAGCGCCACCGCCGCGGGCAGCGTGAGCGCCATGGACACCTCCGTCGCACGGGAAAACGCATGCTGACTTCCCGCCTCGTCCCCGGCTTGAAGCCGCCGCGAGAGGTCAGGCAAGAGGACGACACCGATGGCAATGCCGACGACGCCGAGCGGCAATTGGTAAAGCCGATCAGCGTAGTAGAGCCATGCCGCCGCACCTTCGAAATAACTCGCGACCTGTCGACCGACGAGGAGGTTGACCTGCACGACCCCGCCAGCCAGTGCCGCGGGCGCGGCGATGATCGCGAGGCGTTTCAGTTCGGGTGTGAGCCGGGGGCGTCGCGGCAGCAGCCTAAATCCCACGCGCCGCGCCGCCTCCCAAACCAGGGCAAGCTGCGCAAGGCCGGCGAGCGGCACCGTCCAGGCGAGCGTGAGGCCCGCGGGCCAGCCGAGAGCGCCCGCTAGGAGAAGGGCCCCGATGAAGAGTGCGTTGAGGAGGACAGGCGCGGCGGCAGCGGCCACGAAATGCCGGTTGGCGTTGAGGACGCCCGATGCCAGCGCCGCAAGAGAGATGAAGAGGATGTAGGGAAAGGCGATCCGCCCGAACGTCACGGCAAGGTCAAATCGCTCATCACCGGCAAAGCCCGACGCCATGGCAAGCACGAGCCAGGGCATCGCGAGCATCGCCACAAGGGTGAAGAGGACGAGAACGAGCCCCAGCCCCGTCAGGGCGTCCCGTGCGAAGCCGTCTGGATCATCCCCTGCCTCGAGTTTCTTCGAGAAGAGCGGAATGAAGGCCATGTTGAAGGCACCTTCCGCGAAGAAGCGACGGAACATGTTCGGAAGCGCGAAGGCAATGACGAAGGCCTCCGCCACGGGGCCCGCGCCGAGAAACGCCGCGATCATGATGTCGCGGACAAAGCCGAGGACGCGGCTCAGCATGGTCCAGAGACCCACTGTCGCCAGCGCCCGCATCATCGGCGGCGCGCTCCCGCGGGATGCGTCCGAGGTCGCGCGCGAAGCGCGCCACCGCCGCGCACGGAAGAGTTTTCGCAAGACTCTTCCATCGGTTCAGTAGCATTGTGGAGGCTCATGCGCGCGCGGCCATGGCCACGTCGACCCATGAGACATGCCAGGATCCGCAGTGCAGATCGCGCGCCGTGTCTGCGCCTCATCCGCGCGCTCGCTCCGCGCCCAGGGCGATCGCCTCGCGAAGCTTCTTCTCGAGCGAGCGCTGGCGTCCCTCGGCATGGAGCTTCAGCCCGAACATGTCCTTCACGTAGAAACTGTCGACGACCTGTTCGCCGTAGGTCGCGATCACGGCACTGGCGATGTAGATGTTGGCGCCCGCCAGGGTCCGGCACAGATCGTGAAGAAGGCCGGGGCGATCCCGCGTGTCCACTTCGATGATCGTGTAGATATCGGAGCCTTCGTTATCGAACGTGATATGCGTCGGCACAGTGAAGGGACGCTCGCGTTTCTTGAGCTTGTCCCGATCCTTCAGCGCCTCCTGTGCCACCACGACACCGCCAAGCGTCTTGTGGATCATGCCTTCGAGCCGCTTCAGGCGCGACGCTTCATAGGGCGCGCCCTCGGCGTCCTGCACCCAGAACGCCGCCACCGCGAACCCGTCCTTGGTCGTGAATGTCCGTGCATCGACCACGTTCGCGCCCACCAGGGCCAGCGCGCCAGTCATGCGCGCAAAGATCCCAGGATGGTCGGCCATCGTAAAGCAGACGCGCGTGGCGTCGCGCTCCTCGTCCGGCTGGAGGTCCACGCGCACTTCCTCGTCGCCGATATCCTTCAGGAGCTCGGCAAAGACGACATGCGCCGTAACATGAAGGCCCTGCCAGTAGGGGCCATAGTGCCGTGCCTGTTCGCGGCGGAGCTCTGTCTCCGACCAATGCGGAAGCGCGGCTGCGAGGTTCCGCTTGGCCTCCGCGCCGCGGTTTTCGCGGTTGAGCGCCTCCATGCCATCCTCGAGCCCGCGCCTCGTCTGCCGGTAAAGCGCGCGGATCAGGACGGCCTTCCAGTTGTTCCAGGTGGTGGGTGAGACGCCGCGGATGTCACACACCGTCAGCACGGTGAGGAGATCCAGCCGTTTCACCGTCTTTACGGCCTTGGCGAAGTCCCGCACCGTCCGAGGATCGGCGATGTCGCGCTTCTGCGCCATGTCCGACATCAAGAGGTGGTAGCGGATCAGCCATTCGACCGTTTCCACCTCCTTCTTCTTCAGTCCGAGCCGCGTGGCCACCTCGCGCCCGATCCGCGCGCCGAGGATCGAGTGATCTTCGGGCCGGCCCTTCCCGATGTCGTGGCAGAGCAGCGCCACGTAGAGCACTTTCCGGTTCACGCGCCCGGACCTCAGGATCGAGGACACCACCGGCAGATCTTCTTCGAGTTCGCCCCGCTCGATCTGGGCGAGGGTCTTGATGCATTGGATCGTGTGCTCGTCGACGGTGTAGGCGTGGTACATGTTGAATTGCATCATCGCCACGATGGGCTCGAACTCGGGCACGAATGCCGAGAGCATGCCAACCTCGTTCATGCGCCTGAGCGCCCGCTCCGGATTGCCGTGCTTGAGCAGCGTATCGAGAAAGATCTGGCAGGCCACCGGGTCGCGCCGCATGGCGTCGTCCACCAGGGGCAGGCTCGCGGAGACGATGCGCATGGCATCGGGATGGATGAGCGTGCCGGTGCGGAGCGCTTCTTCGAAGAGGCGCAGGAGATTGAGCTTGTCGGACAGAAAATCATCGGTCCTGCCGATGGTCAGCCTGTTCTGCTTGATGGCGTAGGGCGGATTGGCCGTCTTTGTTCGCTGGAAAAGCCTCAGCAGCGCGGGTTGGGTCTTCACATGGGCCTCTTCGAGGGCCGTCAGGAAGATCCGCGTGAGGTCTCCCACCTGCGTGGCCTGCCGGAAGTAGTCCTGCATGAAGCGCTCGACGCCGCGCCTGCCGCGACCGTCCTCGTAGCCCATCCGTTCGGCCACCTCGACCTGCAAGTCGAAGGTGAGCTGGTCAGCCGCGCGCCCCGTAATGAGATGCAGATGGCAACGGATGGCCCACAGGAACTGCTCGGCCTTGAGGAAGGTCTCGAACTCCTCCTTCGTGAACAGGCCGAGCGGAACGAGGTCTGCTGCATTGCTGACGCCGTGGATGTATTTTGCGATCCAGAAAAGGGACTGGAGATCGCGCAGACCGCCTTTTCCCTCCTTGACGTTGGGCTCGACAACGTAGCGCTGCCCGCCCTGCTTGCGGTGTCGCGCGCTCCGCTCTTCGAGCTTGGCCTCGATGAAATCGCGGGCCGTGGAGCGAAAGAGGTCCGTCCAGAGCTTGCTGCGGAGGTCTTCGAAGAGGGCCGGGTTGCCGCCGAGATCGCGCATCTCCACGAGGCTCGTACGGATCGTATAATCCTCTCGCGCCAACCGGATGCACTCCCTCACGCTCCGTGTGGCGTGTCCCACTTTGAGCTTCAGGTCCCAAAGGATGTAGAGCATCTGCTCCACGACGGCCTCGGCCCGCGTCGCCCCGCTCGTTGGCGTCAAAAAGAGTAGGTCCACATCCGAGAAGGGTGCCATTTCACCCCGGCCGTAGCCGCCCACGGCGAGGATCGCCATGTTCTCCTCGGCGGGGATCTCTGGCCCTGGGACGAGATACGCCGCCGCCATGTCATGGGCCAAGCGCACGACCTCGTCGGTGATGCGCGCATAGGCCGTGGTCGCCTCGCCCGATCGGCGCGGCGTCTCTTGGAAGCGGTCCGCGATGTTGGATCTGGCGCGGGAAAGGGCCGGCGAGATGGTCGTCACGATCGCGCGGCGGCGGTCCACGGGGTCGCCTATGTCAGCCACGCGTTGCATGATCTCCATGGAGAGCTGCGCGACATCAAGCGCTTCGGGCGCGGGCGCGGAAAGCCCGACCTCCATGGCGGGCCCTGAAGACCCGACGTCCGCTGCGTCCAGCTCCGCTCCCGGGAACGGTGGTGTGCCGTTCTCAGAGGCCAGCGCCGCCAAACCCTTGGGGAGCGGCATCGAGCGTCACGACCTGGCCGCCCTGAATGGACCCGATGGCGAGGCCGCGTTCGTTGGTCCCGTTGGCGCGCAGACGGACGATACCAGTGGAGCCCTGGAAACCCTGGGGGCGTGTGAGCCCGGCACCATTGAGCGCGCGCACGCCGCTTTGGTTCACAAGGGCGCCGATGATCGCGATGCCGTCATAGGCGGTGAAAGCCAGCGGATGCGGGTTCGAGCCGTAAGCCGCGCTGTAGCGACTAGAGAATGCCCCGGCGCGGGCGCGGTCCGGCATGGAGAACCAGCCGCCCTGTACGCCCGACAAGCTGAAGAGCCGGGTATCGAGGTCCCAGCGCGACAACCCCAGATACTGGATCGTGTCGGGCGCAAGTCCCGCTTCGGGCAGCAGGTCCGCGAGGATCGGCAGCGCGCCGGCGGTATTTGACGTCAGGAAAATCGCGTCCGCCCCGGAGGCCGCTGCCGTGCCGCGAATGCGGCTCGCGGCAGAGGAGATGCCGGTGAGGGTATTCTCGTAGCTTTCAGTCCCCGCGATCCCGAGGCCATTTCGGACGAGAGCTTGTGTCACCGCCGCACGCCCGGCGTCTCCGGCGACCGTCTGGGCATGCACCACCATGACGTTGTTCAGCCCTTGGGTCGAAGCGAAGCGGGCCACTCGGCTGGCACTGTCCTCGAATGTCTGTCCGAGGAGGTAGACGTTTCCGCCTGCAATCGCGGTGTTGTTCGAGAAGGTCAGAACCGACGTGTTCGAGCCACGGACTGCAAGGCCGACGGCCGCCGCGATTTCCCCGTCTAGTGGTCCAAGGATGACATCCGCGCCATTTGACACGGCTTGCTGCGCCGCCGCGACGGCCGTGGCCGCGTTGCGCTGCGTGCTGAGAACCGTGAGGTTCACGTCGACACCGTTGAGGTCCCCCGCGGCAAGCCGAGCGGCACGCTCGAGGCTGGCCGCGATTGCGTCGAGCTCGGCCGTGCCGGAGCCGGAGGGGACGAGCAGCGCCACGTCGACTGAGCTGCCCCCCTGTCCACCGATGGGGCCGGTCGTCACCGGAATGGGCTCGCATGCCAGCAGGAAGAGAGATGTCAGGAGGGCGAAGCATGCCCGTGCCGCGTTGCCAATTCCCATGAAACCCGCCACCATCATATCGCCCTTTGTAGTGTGCAGGCCACGCCGCCCGCGTTGCGCCGCATCATAGTCGCCGGGGGGGTGGGGTCGAGTCATGAATTACCGGAAGACGACGCTCGCGCCCGGATTGCATCTGGTCTCGACACCCATCGGCAATGCCCGCGATATAACACTGCGCGCGCTCGATACGCTGGCCTCCGCCGATCTTCTGGCGGCAGAGGACACGCGTATGCTCCTGAAACTCATGAATATTCATGGGATCCCCCTGGAGGGTCGCCGGATCCATGCCTTCCACGATCATTCCAAGAGTGGCGATCGGCAAAGGCTCCTCGATGCCATGGTGTCCGGGCAGTCGGTCGCCTACGCGACGGATGCCGGGACGCCACTTATCGCCGATCCGGGCTACACCCTCGTGAGCGAGGCCCGCGCCAAGGGCGTCGTGGTCACGGCGGCGCCGGGCCCCTCGGCGCTGACCATGGCGCTCTCGGTGGCGGGCCTGCCGACGGACCGGTTTTCGTTTCGGGGTTTTGCGCCCCCGGCCCGAGCGGCGCGCATCGCATTCCTGACTGAGCTCGCGCGGGCGCGCGAGACGACTGTTTTCTACGAGACACCGCGCAGGATCGCGGATTGCCTCTCTGATTCGCGCGATGCCCTCGGTCCGGACAGGGTCGCCGTCGTCTGTCGCGAGCTCACGAAGAGGTTCGAAGAGGTCAGGTCTGGCAGCCTCAATGACCTCGCCGAGCATTTTGGCGCGTCCACGCCGAAGGGAGAGCTCGTGGTCCTGCTCGCTCCGGCCGAAGAGACTGCGCCGGTGGAAGCTGACGTGGATGCGGCGATTATCGAGGCGTTAACCACCATGCGGGTAAAGGATGCGGCAGACGCCGTGGCAGGCAGCCTTGGCCTGCCTCGTCGTGATGTCTATCAAAGAGCCCTGCGGCTCAAATCGGGAGAAGCGAACTGAGCCACGATCGCGCTGTCCGGGGCCTAGTTTCCCACGTTAAAGGCATGGCGGCGGAAGCAGCCGTCGCGCGGCGTTATCAGGCGATGGGCTATCACGTGATGGCCGAGCGCTGGAGAGGGCCGCACGGGGAGATCGACCTGATCCTTGAGGACGATGACGGTGCGCTCGTTTTCGTCGAAGTGAAATGCGCGAAGCACCTGGATCAGGCGCTATCCTCGCTTGGCCGACGCCAGCAGCAGAGGCTGCTCGACAGCGCCACCGTGTTTCTGGGGCTCATGCCGCAAGGGCTGCGGACGGCCTGCAGGATCGATCTTGCAGCATGTGACGGCACAGGCGCCATGCACATCGTCGAAAACGCCCTCGCCGCCTGACCTTGTACCCTGCGCGACCCTGCGCCATGAAAGCGCTGAGCTAGCAGGAGAGCATTGTGCGCGTCGCATTCCAAATGGACCCGATCGAGCATGTCGATATCGACGCCGACAGCTCCTTTCGCCTTGCCGAGGAGGCCGAGGCGCGCGGCCACGAGCTCTTCGTCTATACGCCCGACCGCCTCGTCTTTGATAGCGGGGCAGTCTCGGCGACCGGTCGGGCGGTGAACGTGACCCGCCAAAAGGGCAATCACGTGAGCTTCGGGCCCTGGGAGACCCGCAACCTGCGCGATCTGGACGTGGTCTGGCTCCGCCAGGATCCCCCGTTCGACATGGGCTACATCACCACCACCCACGTCCTCGAAATGGTCCATCCCCACACCTTGGTGGTCAATGATCCGTTCTGGGTCCGCAACTTCCCCGAGAAGCTGCTGGTGCTCGAATTCACCGACCTGACGCCCCCGACGATGATCGCGCGGTCGCTCGAAGCGCTTCGCGACTTCCGAAAGCGACATGGCGACATCATCGTAAAGCCGCTTTACGGCAATGGGGGTGCGGGGGTCTTTCGTCTGCGCCCGGAGGACGGCAACCTCGCCTCCCTCCACGAGCTGTTTGCCGTCATCAATCGCGAGCCGCTCATCGCACAGAAATTCCTGCCGGATGTCAGCCAGGGAGATAAGCGGATCATCCTCGTGGACGGCGAGCCCGTGGGCGCGATCAACCGCGTGCCCGCGCAGGGCGAAACCCGCTCCAACATGCATGTGGGCGGACGACCGGAGAAGATAGGCCTGACGGATCGCGAAAGGGACATCTGCGCGCGGATCGGGCCAAAGCTTCGGGAGCATGGACAGATCTTCGTGGGCATCGACGTCATTGGCGGCTGGCTCACGGAAATCAACGTGACCTCGCCCACCGGCATCCAAGAGCTGGAGCGTTTCGACGGGATCAACGTCGCCGCGAAGATCTGGGACGCCATCGAGGCGCGGGCGGCTACTGCGGACCCACAGTCAGCCGGTAGCTGATCGCCTCCGCGATATGGTGGCGTTCCACCGGGACGGAGTCTTCGAGGTCGGCGATGGTGCGTGCCACCCGCATGACGCGATGATAGCCGCGGGCGGAGAAGCCGAATTTCTCCGCGGCCCGGCGCAGGAGGTCCTTGCCCTCGGATGACGGTGCGGCGACTTCCTGGAGGAGGTTGCCTTCGATATCCGCGTTCATCTCGGTGTGTTCGTTCTCTGAATATCGCTCGGCTTGCTTGGCTCTGGCCTTGGCGACGCGGGCGCCGATTTCCCCCGAGGTCTCGCCCGTGGCCGGCAGATCGAGATCCGAGAAGCTCACGGGCGGCACCTCCACACGCAGGTCAAAGCGGTCCATGAGCGGCCCTGAGATCCGCCCCATGTAGTCCTCGGCGCATTTCGCACCGCGACTACAGACAAAGCCCGGTTCGCCCGATTGCCCGCAGCGGCATGGGTTTGCCGCCGCGATCAGCATGAAGCGGGACGGATAGCGCACGTGGTGATTGGCGCGGGCCACCATGACCGAGCCCGTCTCGATGGGCTGCCGGAGCGTCTCGAGCACAGTGCGTGGGAACTCGGGGAACTCGTCCATGAAGAGGACACCGTTATGGGCAAGGGAAATCTCCCCGGGTTTCGCGCCGCGGCCCCCGCCCACGATGGCCGCCATGGATGCGGTGTGGTGCGGCTCCCTGAAGGGGCGCGCGCGCGAGATGCCCCCCTCGTCCAGAAGCCCGGACAAGGAGTGGATCATCGAGGTCTCGAGCGCCTCGGCGGCCGACAGGGGCGGGAGGATCCCCGGAATGCGCGCCGCGATCATGGATTTGCCGGAGCCCGGCGCGCCGACGAGCAGCACGTGATGACGGCCCGCCGCGGCGATCTCCACGGCCCGTTTCGCGCGCTCCTGTCCCTTCACCTCGGCCATGTCCCGGGAGCCATGGGGCAGCGTGACTTCACCGGGGTCAGCGGGCGTGATGGGAGATTGCCCGGAGAAATGTCGGACGACAGCGGTCAGGGAGTGCGCCGCAATGACATCCGTCGCGCCCACCCAGGCGGCTTCCGCGCCCACGGCCGCGGGGCAAAGGAGGAGACGCCCCTCCTGGGCCGCGGCCATGGCAGCAGGCAATGCGCCCACCACGCCGACGAGATCGCCGTTCAACGAAAGCTCGCCCAAGGCAACCGTGCGTGCGACGCCCTCCTTCGGAACCATGTCGATCGCCGCCAGAAGAGCGAGTGCGATGGGCAGGTCGAAGTGAGAGCCGTCCTTGGGCAGGTCGGCGGGCGATAGATTGATCGTGATGCGCTTCGAAGGGAGCGCGATAGACAGCGCATCGAGCGCGGCGCGCACGCGGTCCCGCGCCTCGCTCACGGCCTTGTTGGGCAGCCCCACAATCGAGAAGGACGGCAAGCCCGCCGTGATAGCGCATTGGACCTCGACGAGGCGGGCATCGACGCCCTCGAAGGCGACGGTATAGGCGACAGCGACCATGCGGGCTCCCGTAAAGCTTGGTTAACGGTACCGCGGCAGGTCTGAAGGATTGGTTAACTCGAAGCCGGCGCGGCCTGCGCCGCCACGAGCGCGGTGAAGGCGGGCCAGGCCTCGGGGTCATTGACCGTCTTGTCCCGGCAGAACGCGTTGCAGAAGCCATACGTGATATCTGCGAAGCGGAGGAAGTGCGTCACGGGCTCGCCCGAGTAGGGGCACAGCGCGTTGCAGGCGTCTGCCCCGTCTTCCGTGGCCTCAGCGTGTGCGGGTTCAGGTCCCGGCCAGGCTCGTGTTTCATAGTCCCGCTTGTACCTTTGCAGCTCCGCGCCCTCTGCGAGGGCCATGGCGCGCCACTGGCGGAACGGGAGATGCGCCAGATGCGCCGTGACATAGGCTTGGGCTTTTGGCCCGACGGGCAATCCGTAGCCCGCAATGCGCATGGCAACAGGGGCGTAGAAGGCATCGGCAATCGAATACGCACCGCAGAGCCACGGGCCCCCCGTCGCGTCTTGCGCGGCGCTCCATATCGTTTCGATCCGCGAGAGATCTTCCAGCACCTCTGCCGTCGGCTGGTAGCTGCTGTAGGCCACGCGCAAGTTCATCGGGCACGCGCCGCGCAGCGCCGCGAAGCTCGTATTCATCTCCGCCGCAAGAGTGCGGCCGATGGCGCGAGCCGCGGGGTCCTCGGGCCAGAGGCCCGCCTCGGGAAATCGGGTCGCCAGCTCCTCCGCGATGGCGAGGGATTCGCTCACGATCGCGCCCTCGGGGGTCACCAAAGTCGGGACGGTGCGCGCCGGAGCGACATGAGAAAGCTGCGTGCGGACATCGGCGCCGCTGAAGTCGACCCAACGATAGGAGGCCGGCTTGCCCGCCATTTCGGCGATGAGCCACGCCCGCAGAGACCAAGAGGAATAGGCGCGATCTCCGAGGAAGAGGGTATACGTCATCCCGTGAGCCTACGCGCTCCTGCGCCGCGCCGTCCAATTCGCAATCGGAAAGGATGCCATCACGGGCAGTGATTGATGATCTCGGGAGGCCTGTCGCCGGGAAGGTGCGTCACGCTGAGATTGTCGATCTTCTGAGCGAGGACCTCGTAGGCGCTGCAGGCCCGCGCGCGGCGGAGCTGCGTGAGAATGGCGCCGAAATGCGCGACCACGATCAGCGGACCGTCGACGTCCCGAGCGATGCCGTCGATGGCAGCACTCACCCGCGCCTCGGCCCCGTTCCAGCTTTCGCCGTCAGGGGCCGCGATGTCTCCCGGCTCCTCCCAGAAGCGGCGCGACAGATCCGGCCAACGGGCCGCGATGGCGTCGAAGGCCATGCCGTCCCAACTGCCGAAATCGATCTCGCGGAGGCCCGGATGGTCGGGCAACCGCAGGCGCGCGCCCTGGATAGCATCGGCCGTGGTGCGCGCGCGTTGCAAGTCCGAGGAGACGACAGCGGCCTCGCGCGGCAGGAAGTCCGACAGACGAGCCAACGCAGCGCTGTTGGAAAGGTCCGCGGGGACGTCGCGCCACCCCGTGAAGACCTTTTCATGAGTTGGGCCATGGCGCACCCACCAGACGCTCATGCGCCTGCCCCTTTCAACACGCGCGGGATCCCGGCCGTGACGAAGATCACGGTGTCGGCTTGGGCTGCGAGGCGCTGGTTGAGCTGGCCCTGAGCGTCCCGGAAGCGGCGCCCGAGAGCGTATTCCGGCACGATCCCGTGGCCGACCTCGTTCGAGACCACCACCAGCGGGGCAGCGCAGGCCGACACGGCGGCGAGGAAGGTTTCGCACGCTTCGCCCATGTCGCGTTCGGCCAGAAGCTGGTTGCTGAGCCACATCGTGGCACAGTCGAGAAGGACGACGTGTTCGGCCGGAATGGCGCCGAGCGCAGAGAGATCAAGCGGCGCGTCATGGGTTTGCCAAGCCTCTCCACGGGCCGCGCGATGGGCTGCGATCTTTGCCTCCATTTCGCTGTCGAAAGCCTGCGCCGTGGCCACGTAATGCCGCGACTGGCTGATGTCGGCGACGAGCGTTTCCGCCACCTTGGATTTCCCGGAACTGGCGCCACCTAGGATGAGGCTCAGGGGGGGCAACAATTTCTTCATATAATTTCTGATCCACCGCCGATTGCGCCGCGTAACTCTCACAATACCCAATGAGGGGCGCGCCACTCGCCCCCACTCACATTCAAGATCAGGGGGCCTTCGACTGATGGCATTGGATAGCGGCTACGATCAATCCCTCTCCCGGAGAGCGATGAAAGCAGAACTCCTCGACGCCGAGACAGAACTTCGTCTCGCTTACGCCTGGAGGGACGAACGATGTGAAGAAAGCCTGCACCGCCTGATCACCGCGTATATGCGCCTCGCCATCTCCATGGCCGCCAAGTTCAAGCGCTATGGCGCACCGATGAACGACCTGATCCAGGAGGCCGGGCTCGGTCTCATGAAGGCGGCGGACAAGTTTGACCCCGATCGGGGCGTGCGCTTCTCCACGTATGCCGTGTGGTGGATCAAGGCATCCATCCAGGATTATGTGATGCGGAACTGGTCCATGGTGCGCACCGGGTCCACGTCTTCGCAGAAGTCTCTCTTCTTCAACATGCGCCGCGTTCAGGCCCGTCTCGAGCGCGAAGCAGCATCCTCCGGCGAGTCCCTCGACAAGCATCAGCTGCGCCAGATGATTGCCACGGAGGTCGGTGTACCCCTCCATGACGTCGAGATGATGGAAGGCCGCCTTGCGGGATCGGACTTCTCCCTCAACGCGACGCAGTCGACCGACGAGGAAGGCCGCGAATGGATTGACGCGCTCGAAGACGATCGCGAGCAGGCGGCCGAGACGGTGGCCCATGATCACGACGTCGACACGCTGCGCGGCTGGCTTGTGACGGCACTGTCCGCCTTGAACGAGCGCGAGCAGTTCATCGTGCGGGAGCGGAAGCTGCGCGATGCCCCCCGCACTTTGGAGAGCCTCGGCAACGAGCTTGGCCTCTCCAAGGAGCGTGTGCGCCAGCTTGAGGCTGCGGCCTTCGGCAAGATGCGCAAGTCGCTCGAGGCGCAGTCGCGCGAAGTGCACGAGTTCTTCGCCTAACTTGCACAGCGCGTGGGCGCGTCTATGGTGCGCCCATGCTGGCCGGTAAGCGCATATTACTGATCATTTCCGGCGGAGTGGCGGCCTACAAGGCGCTGCTCCTCGTTCGTTTGCTCAAGGAGAGCGGCGCGGCGGTGACGCCGGTCCTCACACGGGCAGCAGAGGAATTCGTCACGCCGGTGAGCGTGGGCGCCCTCGCCGGAGAAAAGGTCTACCGCGATCTCTTCGACCTCACCGATGAGGCGGAGATGGGCCATATCGAGCTCTCTCGCTCCGCGGACCTCGTGGTCGTCGCGCCCGCCTCGGCGGACCTGATGGCCAAAATGGCAGCGGGGCTCGCCAATGATCTCGCCTCCACGGTTCTGCTCGCCACCGACACGCCCGTCCTGATCGCGCCGGCGATGAACGTTCGGATGTGGGAACATGCCGCCACCCAGCGCAACATCGAGACATTGAAGAAGGATGGGGTGAGGTTCGTCGGGCCGGCGGAAGGTGCCATGGCCTGCGGAGAATTCGGGCCGGGCCGCCTATCGGAGCCCGCGGAGATCCTCGCCGCAATTGAAGCCCACTTCTCTGACGGGCCGCTCAAGGGTCGCCACGTGCTCGTCACGTCAGGACCGACCCACGAGCCCATCGACCCCGTCCGCTATATCGCCAACAGAAGCTCAGGCGCGCAGGGCACGGCCATTGCCGAGGCGCTCTTGAAGCTCGGCGCCGACGTCTCCTTCATCACAGGCCCGGCTTCTGTCCCGCCTCCCCACGGGGCTCGCCTGACCCGCGTGGAGACCGCGCGAGAGATGCTCGCCGCCGTGGATGCCGCGCTGCCCGCCGATGCCGCGATCTTCGCGGCCGCCGTGGCCGACTGGCATGTGACCGGCGCTTCAGACCAGAAGCTCAAGAAAACGAACGGCGGTGCGCCGGCCCTCGATTTCGCGGAGAACCCCGACATCCTCGCCACCACAGCGAAACGCAACGCCCATCGGCCCGCGCTCGTCGTGGGCTTTGCGGCGGAGACTGAGAACGTGGAGGCGCATGCCACGGCCAAGCGCGCGCGCAAGGGCTGCGACTGGATCGTCGCCAACGACGTGAGCCCGGTCACCGGGATCATGGGCGGCACGGAGAACGCCGTCATACTGATCACCGAAAGCGGCGCTGAGGCCTGGCCGCGCATGTCGAAAGCCGCTGTGGCGCAGAAGCTCGCGGCGCGCATCGCAGAGGCCCTCGGTGGCTGAGATTGCCGTTCGGATCCTGCGAGAGGAGGGCGCTCCCCGCGATCTTCCCCTGCCGAGCTATGAAACAGCCGGTGCCGCCGGGGCTGACTTGCGGGCCTGTCTGGATGCGCCCCGAACGCTCGCCCCCGGCGAGCGCGCGCTTCTTCCCACCGGGCTTCGGATCGAGCTTCCAGCGGGCTACGAGGCTCAGATCAGGCCGCGTTCGGGCCTCGCTCTGAAGCAGGGGCTCACGCTCCTCAACACGCCGGGCACCATCGATGCGGATTACCGGGGGCCGCTCGGTGTCATCCTCGTCAATCTGGGCGCCGCGCCGGTCACGATCGCCCATGGGGATCGCATCGCGCAAATGGTCATCGCTCCCGTCGTGCGCGCAACCTTCCGCGAAGTCGAGGCGTTGTCCGACACGCACCGGGGCCAGGGGGGCTTCGGCTCCACGGGGACAGGCTGAGAGAGACCGCATGATCGTCGTATTTTCCATGGCCGCCACGCTCTGGCTCATTGGCGCTGCGATGAAGACGCCGCATCAGGCGCGGTGGATTATGATCGGGCTTCTGTTCCTCGCGGTGCTCGCGATCCATATCGTGTTGCCCGATGGCCATCCCCTGCGCGAGGGCACGGGCGGAAGCGCCGCGCTGTGGCTCATTCTCGCGGGCTTGGGCGGCGTGGCATTTCTCTACTCGCGCGGCCTCAAATATCTCAGGACCATGGCTCAGCCCGAGCCCGAGACACCCTTTGAAGCCGTCGAGCGCGCAGGCGCCATGAGCGAAGTGGAGCTCGAGCGGTATTCCCGTCACATCGTCCTGCGCGAGATCGGCGGCCCCGGTCAGACGAAGCTGAAGCGCGCGAAAGTGCTCGTCGTCGGGGCAGGGGGGCTGGGCTCGCCCGTGCTGCAATACCTCGCGGCGGCGGGTGTCGGTGTCATCGGCGTCATCGATGACGACACGGTCGAGCATACCAATCTCCAGCGGCAGGTGATCCACCGCGACGCCAATACCGGCGCGCAAAAGACCCGGAGCGTCGAAGAGACCCTCGCCGCGCAGAACCCCTATGTCGAAGTGCGCCCCTATACCCGCAGGCTCACGGAGAGCATCGCGGCCGACCTCTTCGACGATTACGATCTCATCGTGGATGCCGTGGACAACCAGGATACGCGCCGCCTCATCAGCCGCACCGCCCACGCGCTGGGCCTCCCTGTGGTGCACGGGGCCATCAGCCAATGGGAGGGGCAGGTGGCGGTCTGGGACACCGCCTTCAAGGGCCCGTGTTACGATTGCGTCTTCCCGGAGGATCCCGCGGCAGGGCAGGCGCCCAGCTGCGCAGAGGCGGGCGTGGCTGGCCCCTTGCCGGGCGTCATCGGCACCCTCATGGCCACGGAGGCCCTCAAGCGGATCACGGGGGCGGGCACGCCGCTCATCGGCACTATGTTGATCTATGACGCGCTCGATGCCGAGCCGCGCAAGATCAAGATCAAGCGACGCGAGGACTGCCCCACTTGCGGGGCCAGGAAGGATGCTGCATGACCAACCCCCTTCTCGCCCCATGGGATGGCCCGCTCGGTCTGCCCCGATACGAGCTTTTCTCGGACGACATGTTCGAACCCGCGATGGAGGCGGCGCTAGAAAGCGGGCGGGCGGAGATCGCGGCCATAGCTGATAACACGGATGCGCCGACGCTTGAGAATACGATCCAGGCCATGGAGCTTGCGGGCAAGGAGCTCGACCGCGTGGCCTCCGTCTTCTTCAACCTCATCGGCACCGATGCGACGCCCGAGCGCGAGAAGATGCAGCGCGGCTTCGTTGCCGCGCTTTCGGCCTACAATGCGGAAGTGATCTCGAACCCGAAGCTCTTCGCGCGCATCGAGGCCTTGCACGACACGCTCGATCAGTACGACGGCGAGGATGCCCGCGTGATCGCGCTGTATCACCGCAATTTCACGCGCGCCGGCGCGGCACTGACGGGGGAGGCCTCGGCCCGGATGACGGCCATCAAGGCGCGTCTCGCGGAGCTCGGGACGGCCTTCACGCAAAATCTGCTCGCCGATGAGCGCACGTGGCACATGGAACTCTCGGAGGACCAACTGGCGGGCCTTCCCCCCTTCCTCGTGTCGGCTGCCAAATCCGCTGCAGAGGCCAAGGGGATCGACGGCTGGATCATCACCACCTCGCGCTCGCTCATGACGCCCTTCCTGCAGTTTTGTCCGGACCGTGCGTTGCGCGAGACGGCACAGAAAGCCTGGTCGTCGCGCGGGGCCAATGGCGGCGACACGGACAATCGCGAGATCGCCACGGAAATCCTCGCGCTCCGCGAGGAGCGGGCAAAGCTCTTGGGCTACAAGACCTTCGCCGCCTACAAGCTCGAACCCGAGATGGCCAAGACCCCGGAGGCCGTGCGCGGCCTGCTCAACAAGGTCTGGGAGCCCGCCAAGGCAAAGGCCGAAGAGGACGCGGGGAAGCTCACCGACATGATGGCCGCCGACGGGATCAACGGCCCTCTCGCGCCCTGGGACTGGCGCTACTATTCCGAGAAACGCCGCGTGGCGGAGCACGATCTCAACGAGAGCGAGCTCAAACCCTACTTCCAGCTCGAGAAGATGATCGAGGCGGCTTTCGACACCTCCGCGCGTCTCTTCGGGCTGGAGTTCTCCGCACTTGACGTGCCGCTGCCCCATCCCGATGCCCGCGCCTGGGAGGTGACCCGGGACGGCCAGCACATGGCGGTGTTCATCGGCGATTACTTCGCGCGTGCGGGCAAGCGGTCCGGTGCGTGGTGCTCGGGGCTCCGGTCAGGACACAGGCTCGAGGGCGATGTGCGCCCGATCACGATCAATGTCTGCAACTTCGCAAAGCCTGCGGCGGGTGAGCCCGCGTTGCTCAGTTTCGACGATGCGCGCACGCTCTTTCACGAGTTCGGCCACGCGCTGCACCACATGCTCAGCGAGGTGCGCTACCCGATGATCTCGGGCACGTCAGTGGCGCGAGACTTCGTGGAGCTGCCGAGCCAGCTCTATGAGCACTGGCTCGAGGTGCCCGAAGTGCTGGAGCGCTACGCGATCCATGCCGAGACGGGCGAAAAGATGCCGCGCGATCTGCTTGACCGCGTGCTGGCGGCCTCGACCTACGACATGGGCTTTTCGACCGTGGAATACGTGGCCTCCGCGCTGGTCGATCTGGCCTTTCACGATGGGCCCGCGCCGGCCGATCCCATGGCGCGGCAGGCCGAGGTACTTTCCGATCTGGGCATGCCGCCGGCCATCGAGATGCGCCATGCCACGCCGCATTTCGCCCATGTCTTCGCGGGGGATGGCTATTCCAGCGGGTATTATTCCTACATGTGGTCCGAGGTGATGGACGCCGACGCCTTCGCCGCCTTCGAGGAAGCGGGCGGCGCCTTCGATGAAGGCACGGCCAAGAAACTCGAGACCTTCATCCTGTCCGCGGGTGGCAGCGCGCCGCCGGAAGAGCTTTACACCAAGTTCCGTGGACGGATGCCCGGCGTGGACGCGCTCCTCAAAGGCCGCGGCCTCGCGGCCTGAGGGCTCAGAGAAAGCACTTCGCCGCGATCCGGGCCCACGCCCTTTCCGCAAAGCCCTCGGCCTGCGGTTCGAGGCAGAGGTCATGCAGGAACCAATAGAAGTACTTCTGGTAGTCGAAGCCGTCGAAATGCCCCGCGCCCTCCCGCAGGTGGCGGCGCAGGTCTTCCTCGCTGTGCGCCACGAGGCTCGCATGGTGATAATCGCTCGGCCCGCAGGTGATGATCTTCTTGCGCTGCATGAGCGCCTCGAACCCCGCCGCGGAATTCTGGCTGATGACCCAGTCCGAGGTGGCGATCAGATCATGGACCGAGGCTTCCGAGATCCGGATGTTGGGATCGTTCTCGGCCAGATGCTCGATCCGGCGGCGGGCTCCGTCGGATTGCGCGGGATGCGGTTTGACGTAGACGATCCCGCCTCCAGCCGCCCGGGCGGCGTTGCGGATCATCTGGTCGGTGGTGAGGTAGTGGGCGCGGGGCCTGCGCTCTTCGACTTCCTGGCAGAAGATGACCGACTGAGCGGGCTCGAGGTGCTCTGTCCCACGGTCAGCCTGGGGCAGGCGCGAGACGTTGCGCTCGAGGTTCCACGAGCTCACACCGTTGAAGAACCATTCCGCATGGCCAGCATCCACCGCCTCGGGGTGGTAGTTGCGGAAGCGGAGGGAACTGTTGGCATTGATGCCGAGCTCGTCGAGATACCAAAAGCCCCACAGATAGGCGGGCGAGACATGCAATAGGTTCGGGCGATAGTCCGGCCGGTCGCCGAGGAGCAGGTGAATATGGTTTTGCTCCATGATCGCCTTCGAGAGCTCCGAGCCCAGGGTGACGATGACAGGCGCCACGCTGCGTTCCTTGAGGGCGGGCTCGAGCTTTGTGAAGAAATCGAAGTGCCCGCCTTCGACCGCGTCGATCCAGCCGTCTTCGGCGTGGAGCACGAGAAGCTTCTGCGAGTTGGTGTAGGCCTTGAGTTCCGTGGCGCGCGTGACGTGTTTCATCTGATCTCTCCCAGGGCGCGCATGGCTGCGATGCCGGACTAGCGTACTTCGTCCGGGGCGACGCCCCAAAGGGCGGTCTTCGGGGCCCAGCCGCGATAGCCGCCCGCGCTGATGCGGCAATGGGAGACCTCGCAGGCCCCGAGCCGGGCGACGACACCGCGCTGCAGTTGCGCGACGACCTGCCCCTGGCTCTCCGGACGCGGGTATATCGCGAGAAGGTCATCTTCTACGATCACCGTGCGCGTGCCGGACAAAAGCGAGTAATGGATCCACCCGCCCTGTCCGTCGCGATCTTCCACGCGGCGCCAATGCCCGTGCTCGGCGGTGATCTGGAGCGGCATGTCGCGACGCTTGAAGACCCAGTCGACCCGGTGGCTGAGCGAGGGCCCGCGGCGCACATTGGCCTCCACGGCCTTCATCGACACGAAGCGCGGGATGGGAAAGTTGGTCACCGGCCCCAGGCGCACGTCCTCGGCCACGCCCAGCGAAGGCACACTGAGAAGCAGCGCTGCAAGAAGCGGTTTCAACATGCTCGGCCTCGTTGGGTGCCGTGGTTTCTTGTGCCCGCGGCGTTACGCGCTAACGTGCCAGAAACGCCCTGGCCGGGGAAGGGGAGGAAGACGCCGCCATGCCATCGAAACGCTTGAGTGTTGTCGTGACGCGACGGTTGCCCGACGTGGTGGAAACGCGGCTCGCGGAGCTCTTCGACGTGCGGCTCAGGGAGACCGACGAGCCCATGACCCGCGCGCAGCTCGTCGAGGCCATGAAAGAGGCGGACGTGCTCGTCCCCACGGTCACCGATACCATCGATGCGGGGCTCCTCGGGCAAGCGGGCGAGCGGCTCAAGCTCATCGCCAGCTACGGCAGCGGGGTCGATCACATCGACGTGGCGACGGCCCGGCAGCGGGGCATCCTCGTCTCCAACACCCCGGGCGTTGTCACCGACGATACCGCCGACATGGCCATGGCGCTGATGCTCGCTGTCACGCGCCGCATTCCGGAAGGGCTTAGCCTCATGCAGCAGGGCGACTGGGAGGGATGGTCCCCCACCGCCATGCTCGGCGGACGCCTTGGCGGGCGCAGGCTCGGCATTCTGGGCATGGGGCGGATCGGTCAGGCGGTGGCCCGGCGCGCGGCGGCTTTCGGGATGCAGGTCCATTACCACAACCGCACGCGGTTGCGCCCGGAGGTCGAAGAGCCGCTCGAGGCCACCTATTGGGAGAGCCTCGACCAGATGATCTCCCGCATGGATGTCATCAGCGTGAATTGCCCGCATACCCCCGCCACCTTCCATCTCATCAATGCGCGGCGGCTCAAGCTCATGAAGTCCTCGGCCGTTCTCGTGAACACGTCCCGCGGCGAGGTCATCGACGAGAACGCGCTGACACGGACGCTGCGCGCGGGCGAGATCGCGGGGGCGGGCCTCGATGTCTACGAGAAGGGGCAGGACATCAATCCGCGCCTGCGCGAGCTGCCCAATGTCGTGCTCCTCCCGCATATGGGCTCGGCCACCGTGGAGGGCCGGGCAGAGATGGGGGAGAAGGTCATCATCAACATCAAGACCTTCGATGACGGGCACCGCCCCCCGGATCTCGTGATCCCGGCCATGGTCTGAGGCGCGCCGCGTTTGACCCCTTTCGCGCCGCGGGCTAGGGCACGGAAATGACCGTAGAGCTCTCAATCGTTGTGCCCATGAAGAACGAGGCTGAGAATGTCGGCCCGCTCGTGGACGCCATCGAGGCCGCCTGCGCGGGCCAACGGTTCGAGATCCTTTTGGTCGACGACGGCTCTACCGACGGGACTGCGGAGGTCATCCGCGGATTACAGGAAACGCGCCCCGCGCTCCGCCTGCTCCAACACGGAGTGTCGGCGGGTCAATCCGCGGCTGTGCATTCCGGCGTGACCGCGGCCAAGGCCCCCATCATCTGCACGATGGACGGCGACGGGCAAAACCCGCCCTCGAACGTGCCCGCGCTCGTCGCGCCCTTCGCGGAGGGCGACCCGTCCCTCGGCCTCGTGGCGGGGCAACGCGTGGCGCGGCAGGACACGGTCTGGAAGCTCTGGGCCTCCAAAGCGGCCAACGTGCTGCGCGGCTGGCTCCTGAATGACGAGACCCGCGACACGGGCTGTGGCCTCAAGGCATTCCGGCGCGAGGCTTTCCTCGCGCTGCCCTATTTCGATCACATGCACCGCTACCTGCCCGCGCTCTTCAAGGCCCATGGCTGGCGCGTCGCTCACGTGGACGTCTCCCATGCCGCGCGTCTGGCGGGCACGTCGAACTACACCAATCTCGCCCGCGCGCTGGCCGGAGCCTACGATCTGATCGGCGTGGCCTGGCTCATCAAGCGGCGCAAGAAGGCCGCGCCCCTGCCGGAGAGCCGCGGCTGATGCAGGCGATTCTCGAGTATTTCCGCATCGACACGGCGCGCGAGCTCTGGTGGCTCATCTTCGGGCTCGCGGCGCAGAGCATGTTCTTCATGCGCTTTCTCGTGCAGTGGGTGAGCTCGGAGCGGGCGCGGGCCTCGGTGATGCCCCGCGCCTTCTGGTGGTTCTCGCTCTTGGGCGGCCTGATGCTTCTGGTCTACGGCTTTGCCCAGCGGGAGCCGATCATCATCATCGGGCAGGCCGTGGGGATCGTCATTTACCTCCGCAATCTCTGGTTCATCTATGTCGTCCGGCTCTGAGGCGATCCGCGCATCCGTGATCTTCATCGCGCTGGTGACAGTTTGGCGCGTGGGGACGCTCTGGTTCAATGCCACCGACCTGTTCACCGACGAGGCGCAGTACTGGGCCTGGGGCAAGCATCTGGACTTGGGGTATTTCTCCAAACCGCCCCTCATCGGCTGGCTCATCGGAGGGGTGACCGCGCTGACCGGGTCGGACACGGCCTTCGTGGTCCGGTTCCCTGCGCCGCTGCTCCATGGCCTCACGGCGCTCCTCGTCATCTGGGCCGGGCGCGCCTTCGTCGACGGCTGGGTCGCGGCCTGGGCGGGGGCGCTCTATGCCTCAATGCCGCTCATCGCGGTGGGGTCGGCGCTCATGTCCACCGACACCGTGATGCTGCCCTTCTTTGCCTTGGCGCTGGGGCTTTACGGGCGGCTGGTCGAGGCGTCTTCGCTTGGGCGTGCTGCGGCGCTTGGCGCGGCGGTGGGCGCGGGGCTCCTAGCGAAATACGCGATGATCTACTTCGTGCTGGGCGCAGTGCTTGTCTGGCTGTTCCAACCTGTGCAGAGGATCCGGCTGCGCGAGGCGGGTCTTGCCACGCTCACAGCACTCGCGGTCTTCTCCCCCAACATCTGGTGGAACATCGCAAATGGCGGGCAGACCGTGCGGCACGTGCTGGAAGACAATGCCGACGTGGACGAGATCGACCCCATGCTCTCGGAGGGGGCGATCTTCCTAGCCGAGCAGGCGGGCATCTTCGGCCCGATCCTTTTCTTGGCCCTCCTCGTCGCGGCCTTCCGCAGACCGCGAGGCGGGGAGCTGTCGCTCCTCCTCTTTTCGTTGCCAACCATCGGGGTCGTGACGGTGCAGGCCGTCCTGAGCGGGGCCTTGGCCAATTGGGCGGCAGCGGCCTATGTCGCCGCACCCATCGTGGCGGCCAGCGTGCTGCAAATGCGGCGGGGGCTCCTCGTGGCCTCGGCTCTCTACGGCGTTGGATTCGCCGTGGCGATCCCGCTCCTGATGATGTTTCCCGACGCTGTGCTGCGCACCAATGGGGAGCCTCTCGCCAACAGGTATCTGGGCCTCCATGCCGTCAGTGACATCGCCGCCGAGAAAGCGCGCGAGGCCGGCCTTTCCACAATCACGGCGCGGGAGCGCGGGCTGCTGGCCGATCTCACATATACGCTCCACGAAGAGGGCTTCGATGTCCGCGCCTGGGGAGACCCGGCTGTCGCGCCAAAGAGCTGGTATCACGCGGAATTTCTCGTCTCCCGGCCCACAGAGGGACCGGTGGCCTTTCTCGGGCACAGGGCCCCCGATTGTGCGGACCTTGCGCTTCTCGGGCCCGTCGATCCGGGCTTTGGCGATTGGGCGGGGCGCGGGCTCAAACTTTGGCGGGTCGAAGCGGGCTGCTAGGCCGCCTCGGAACTTCGCGTCGGTCGAGCCGTTGGTTTAGGGCAACAGCCTCGAAAGGAGCGACGACATGACTGCCGACGCATTCAAAGGCAAGTGGAAAGAAATGAAGGGCAAGCTGCGCACCGAATTCGGTGAGCTGACCGATGACGAGCTCGAAGCCGTCAAGGGTGATCGCGAGCAGCTCGAGGGCCTGATCCAGAAACGTTACGGCAAGGCCAAGGCCGAAGTTCGTGACATGATCGACGACCTCGCAAAGGCCGCCTAAGCATCGCAACCGATAAAGGAGGCAGCCATGCTTGGTTGGTCCGCAACTTTCTTTGTCATCGCGATCGTCGCAGGGGTTTTCGGCTTCGCCGGGGTAGCTTCGGCCAGCACCGGCATCGCCCAGATCCTCTTCGTGCTCTTCCTCATTCTCGGGGGGCTCAGCCTCCTCAAGAGTGTGTTTGACCGCTAACGATCAGCGATAGACTTGCGCCTCGCCGGGAAACTGGCGGGCGCGCACCTCATCTGCATAGGCCTTGACCGAGGCCTCTATCTGGGCACCCAAATCCCCGTAGACCTTGACGAATTTCGGGGCGCGTGGGCTGAGGCCCAGCATATCTTCCAGCACCAAAATCTGCCCGTCGCATTGCGCAGAGGCACCGATCCCGATTGTGGGGATGGCGACTTGCTGCGTGATCTTTGCCGCCAGCGGTTCCACCATGCCCTCGAGGACGAGTGCGAAGGCGCCGGCCTCCGTCACCGCCTGCGCATCAGCCTCGTGGGCGGCCCATGTGTCCTCCTCGCGGCCCTGGGTCTTGAAGCCGCCCATGACATGGCTCGATTGCGGGGTGAGGCCGATATGAGCCATGACGGGGATGCCCCGCTGGACAAGAAAGGTGATCGTCTCGGCCATGCGCGCGCCGCCTTCGAGCTTGACCGCGCCGCAGCCCGTCTCCTTCAGGATCTTCGCCGCGTTGCGGAAGGCGACCTCGGGGCTCTCCTCGTAGGTGCCGAAGGGCATGTCGACGACGATGAGCGCGCGGCTCGTGCCGCGCACCACCGCCTTGCCGTGCATGATCATGAGGTCGATGGGCACGCCCACGGTCGTCTCCATCCCGTGCATGACCATCCCGAGGCTGTCGCCCACGAGGATGAAATCGGCGTGCCCGTCCACGATGGCGGCCGTATGCGCGTGATAGGAGGTCAGCGAGACGATGGGATCGCCGCCCTTCATGGCGGTGATCTGGGGGCAGGTTTTGCGGCGCACAGGTTTCTGGGTGCTCATAACGCGTCCTTATCGGGGCCTATTACCCGGTTATCTATTAGCAGGATTTCACCGAAGCGCACGGAGAGGAGTATCACCGCGGGCCGCTCGAGGCGCCCGTAGAAGGGCGCGAGCGTGGCGGCGTCGCGGATGTCGATGGCGCGGATATCGGCGCGCGGCTCCCGGGCAATGTGCTCGCGCACGAGGGCGCGGAATTCCTCGGCGGTGAGGGGGTCGGTTTCGTGTCTTTCGGCGAGATCAAGAGCTCGGCTCAAGACGACACTGGCCGCGCGATCCTCTCGTGTCAGCCGCACGTTGCGCGAGGACATGGCGAGACCGTCCCTTTCGCGGATCGTGGGCAGGCCGATCACACGGATGGGCATGGCCATGTCGCGGACCATTTGCCGAATGATTGCAAGTTGTTGGTAGTCCTTTTGCCCGAAGACGGTGACGTCCGGCTCGAGGATGTGGAAGAGCTTGGAGACCACGGTCGTGACGCCCTGGAAATGCCCGGGCCGGACCTTGCCCTGCAGGATGTCCGACAGGCCCACCACAGTGACGACGGTGTCCGCGCCCTCGGGATACATGATCTCCGGCGCGGGCAGGAAGGCCGCTCTCACGCCCGCGGCGCGCAGCTTTTCCAGATCTCCCTCGATATCAGAGGGATAGGCGTCGAGGTCTTCTTTCTCGCCGAACTGTGTCGGGTTCACGAAGATCGAGACGCAGACTTCGTCCACGTGCCGCAGGCACTCGGCAATGAGGGCCATATGGCCGTCATGGAGAAAGCCCATCGTGAGCACGCAGCCCACGGACTGCCCCTGCGCCTTGAGCGCGCGGACATGGCCGCGCATGGCGTCGATATCGCTGTGGACGTCCATGGCGCGGTTTGTGCGCGGCACGGGCCCCTAACGCAACCGTTGAGACTGCGTGCAGTGCGCTAGGGGTTGTGGAGCGGGGCGGAGCTTTTCCGAATTCTACCGAGGCGGACGCCATCGCGCCTCGAGAGCTCGCCTGCATGCACACAGGAACAACTCAAGCGAAGCGAGGCGCAATTCAGACAGCGCCGCGTGGCGGGGCGTCGCATTCGGGGCGTCAAACGTCGGCTGGCCTTGGCGGAATAGCGCCCGAGAGGGCATGATTTCGACCGAGAGAGAGGGAGTCGGGCCCATGAAAACGCATGTCAAAGCTCTGGTGATCGGCGGCGGCGCCGTGGGGACATCCATCGCCTACCATCTGGGCAAGGCGGGCTGGGACACGATGCAGGTCGAGCGCGACGCGCTCACCGCGGGCTCCACGTGGCACGCGGCGGGGCTGCTGCCGTATTTCAACATGAGCTACGCCACGACCCATATCCACGACTACTCCATCAACTTCTACAAGACGCTGAAGGAGGAGACGGGGCAGGACCCGGGATTTTACGTGGTGGGCAATCTCCGCATGGCGCAGTCTCAGTCGCGGATGGACGAGTACATGCTCTATGCCTCCACCGCCGAGACATGCGGCGTGCCCTACGAATGGCTGACGCCCGCGCAGATCAAGGAGCGCTATCCGCTCGTCCGCACCGACGATCTCGTCGGCGCAATCTACCACCCGACGGATGGCTACATAAATCCCGCCGATGTGACGAACGCCATGGCCGCGGGCGCGCGGCAGCTCGGCGTGAAGATCGAGCAGCGCTGGCAGGCCGATGCCTTCGAATGGACGGGCTCGGAGTGGCGCGTGACGCTCACTAAGATGGTGGAGAAGGGCGGCAACCTCGTGCAGAGCGAGGAGCAGGTCGTGGTGACCGCCGAACACGTGGTCACGGCCTCCGGCAACCACGCCCCGCGCACGGCGCGCCTCCTCGGCCTCAAGACGCCCGCCATCGTCGTCGAGCATCAGTACATCGTCACGGAGCCCGATCCTGCCCTCGTGGAATGGCGCAAAACGAACCCCCAGCACCCGGTGCTGCGGGACGCCGACGCGAAGTGGTACGTGCGCGAAGAGCGTGGCGGCTGGATCCTCGGCCCCTACGAGGAAGGCGCGCCCGCCCGGTTCGAATACGGGGTGCCCGAAAGCTTCCGCGCCGATCTCTACCCCCTCGATCTGGAGCGGATCGAGGAGGAATACATGTCCATGATCCACCGCATCCCATCCTCGGAAGAGGTGGGTCTGAAGGACGACTATAACGGGCCCATTTGCTACACGCCCGACGGCAATCCGCTCATCGGCCCGGCGCCGGGGCTGCGCAACATGTGGCTGGCGGAGGGCTTCTCCTTCGGGATCACGGCGGCGGGTGGCGCGGGCCACTACCTCGCGCAGATGATGGTGGAAGGCGAGGCGGAGATCGACATGGCCTCCCTCGATCCCAAGCGCTACGGCCAGGATTGGATGACGACGGAGTACGCCGCCCGGAAAAACGAGGAATGCTATTCCCACGTCTACATCCTCCACCACCCCGACGAGGAGCGGGAGGCCTGCCGCCCGCTTCGCACCAACCCCGCCTATGACCGGCAAAAGGCGCTCGGCGCGCAGTTCGGCTGCGTGAACGGCTGGGAGCGACCGAACTACTACGGGCCTCAGGACGCGCCCTCGCATTTCGACCACGACGCGCGGAGCTTCCGGCGCGGCGGCTGGTGGGAGTATGCGCGTGCCGAGGCCGAGGCGATCCGCGCGGGGGTGGGGCTCATCGATGCCTCCGCCTTCGCCAAGCATTCGGTGAAGGGGCGCGATGCAACCGAGTTCCTCGATTGGTTCACGACGAACAAGCTCCCCAAGGTCGGCCGCATCAACCTGACCTATGCGCTCACCTCCGCGGGCACCACGCGCTCTGAATACACGATCGTGCGTATGGGCGAGAACGATTACTACCTCGTGAGCGCCGGCGGCTGGGCAGCTTACGATCAGGACTACCTGATCAAAGCGGCGGAAGATTTCTGCGCCGGTGGCAAATCCGTCATGGTCTCTGACGTGACCTCCAGATACGGCGTCTTCGCCATCGCCGGGCCGCGCTCTCGCGACGTTCTACAAAAGCTCGTCCGCGACCCCGAGCCCGAGACCGCGCTTTCCAACAAGCGCTTCCCTTGGCTCTCGGCGCGCAACATTGAGCTGAAAATGTGCCCGGTGACGGCGGTGCGCGTGGCCTATACCGGCGAGCTGGGCTGGGAGCTGCACCACCCGATGGAGATGCAGAATTACCTCTGGGATCAGCTCATGGAGGCGGGAGCGGAGTTTGGCCTCGCGCCCGTGGGCGCGCGGGCGCAGAACTGGCTGCGGCAGGAGAAGTCTTACCGCGCCTTCGGCACGGAGCTTGGCCGTGATGCCACGCCGCTCGAGGCCGGGCTCGACCGTTTCGTCGATCTCTCGAAGGAGTTCCACGGCAAGGAGGCCATGGTGGCCAAGGGCGTTCGCTCGCTCTGCGTTACGCTCAAGATCGACGGGCCCGAGGATGCCGATCCCTGGGGCCGCGAGGCACTCTATCACGGCGAAGAGCGGGTGGGGCGGCTCACCTCGGGGGGATATTCCGTCCACTTCGGGCAGTCTATCGGCATGGGCTACGTGCGGCCCGATCTCGCGAAGGCGGGCACGAAGCTCCGCGTGAAGATGTTCGACCGGCTCTGGGACGCGGAGATCACTGAGGACAGCCCCTATGACCCGCAAAACGCCACGATCCGTGTCGATGCCGGGGCGCCGATGCTGAAGGCCGCCGAGTAGTCACCTGCCACGGGCCGCTCATTGCCGCGCGGCGCGGGCGTTACTCGCTGGCCATCAGCGCGTCCATCACGCCGGGCTGGGAGAAGACCTCCATGAAGCCTGTCTCGGCCATGATCTCCTGGGTGATTTCCACGGTATTGCAGGCGTCGATAGCCCCGAGCATCGCGTCGCCCGCGGGCCCTTCGGGCCCCGTGCCCAGGTCGGTAAGGGATTTGATTTCGGTCCGGGCGGCGTCCTCGAGCCAGGTGATGAGGCCGAGCGCGCCCTCTTCTCCAGTGGTGTCGCGGATATAATCGAAGGTGCAGCCCATGATCTCCTGCGCGCGGGGGTCCTCGGTAAAGGTCGGGACCTTGCCCTCGAGCGCCGGCACGCGCGCGATATAGAACGCATTGACGTGACGCTCATAGGCTTGCTGCGCGGCGAAGTATCGGTCGAAAAGCGCATCCGCGTGGGCGGCGGTGCCCGCGGCGAGGAAGAACAGTGTCGTCAATGAAAGGCGCATGGAAAATCCCTGAAAAAGGTCTGTGCCAAGGACGCTAGGCGGCAAATCTCGCGGGGTCGAGGGCTGCGCGCGTGGCTGCGTCGATCTGCGGGGGACGCCCCAGGATCAGATCGGCGCCGTAGGTGCTCGCGGCGGGCGATGTCTGGAAGCCGTAGCCGCCTTGCCCTGCCTGCCAGAAGAAGCCGGGATTGCGCGCGTCGAAGCCGATCACGAGGTTGCGGTCGGGCGCGAAAGTGCGAAGCCCCGCCCAGCTCGCAAGCGGGCGCGTGACAGGCTCCGTCACCGCCGCCTCGTAGCGCGCGAGGCCCTCGGCTAGCACTTCGTCCTCGGGCCAGGCATCCATGGGCGCGCAGGCATCCTCGTCGGCCGGTGAGACGAGGAGCGCGCCCGCGTCGGGCTTGGCGTACCAGCTCTCCCCGGGGCCGAACATCATGGGCCAGCCGCTCACGTCATGGCCACCCGGCGCCGCGATGCGCGCCATGGAGCGGCGGAGCGGCGTGAAGCCCAGCGGCGTCACGCCCGCCATCTCCGCGATCCGGTCCACCCAGGCGCCTGCCGCGTTGCACAGGAGCCGCGCCTCGAAATTGCCCTTCACTGTGTGCACGAGCCAGCCCGCGGCCGTCGCCTCGATGCCGCTCACGGCGGCGCCGGGTCGGACGGTGCCACCATGGGCGCGGATCTCGCGCGCGAAATGCTGGAGGAGCCGGTCGGTGTCGATGTCCCAGGCCTCGGCGTGAAAGCCCGCCCGGCGCACCTTGGCGCGATCGATAATGGGCACCTTGGCCATCGCCTCGTCCACGCCAATTTCGGCCATCTTCATCGTCTCGAGGTCGCGCTCGAAAGCGGCGCTCTCGCCGGTGTCGAGAAGCATCAGCCCCCGCGGCTTCAGGAGATCGCCACCGGCCAGCGTGAAGTGATCGGACTTGGAGGCCTCGTTGAGCGCCACCGTCGAGGGCAGGCCGTAGGTCTCCTCGAAGAGCGCCGCCGAGCGGCCCGACGCGTGGTATCCCAACACGGGCTCTGCCTCGAGGAGCGTAACGCCCATGTGGGGCGCAAGCCGCGCGCCGAGCGACACCCCGGCGATCCCGCCCCCGATGATGATCACGTCGTCCATGGTGCCGGCCTTCCTCCCCGTGGCGTTCGCCCCTCTTTTCCGCGATTGTGGCAAGACTTAAAGCCCCCTCTCGACGCGGTCCTCGCGCGGCCGGACCAACGCGCGGGGCGGGCTCAGGGGCGCGCTCCCGGTTTCTTTGTGCCCCGTACCTCCGCCGGAGGCATCCGCCCGTGCCCCGCGCGCTGAGCAATGAAAAACGCCCGGCCGTGGCAGCCGGGCGTCTCGGTGTTACAGTCTCCGAACGGTCGGGATCAGTTGGGGATCTCGCCCGTCAGGCCTTCGATGTAGAAATCCATCCCGAGGAGCGTGCCATCATCGGCCACTTCGCCTTCGGCGAGCCAGACCGAGCCGTCCTGCCGGTTGATGGGCCCGGTGAAGGGGTGGTACTCGCCCGCCGTGATCTGGGCGATCATGTCCATGGCTTCGGCCTTGATATCGGCGGGCACGGCGTCGGTGATCTCGCCGATCTCGACCATGCCGGTATCCATGCCGTCCCAGGTATCCACGCTCTCCCAGGTGCCATCCATGACGGCGCGCACGCGCTCGATGTAGTACGGTGCCCAGTTGTCGATGATCGAGCTCACGCGCGGGGCGGGCTTGAATTGCGCCATGTCGGAGGCCTGGCCAAAGCCGATGACTCCGTCCACCTCGGAGGCCGCCGCGAGGGGCGCGGTGGAATCGGTGTGCTGGAGGATCACGTCAGCGCCCTGGTCGATGAGCGCGCGCGCGGCGTCGGCTTCCTTCGTCGGGTCGAACCAAGTGAAGACCCAGATCACGTTGAACTCCACCTCCGGGTTCACGCGCTTGGCGTGGAGGTAGGCCGCGTTGATGCCGCGGATCACTTCCGGGATCGGGAAGGAGGCGATGTAGCCCACCTGGTTCGTCTGGGTCATCTTGCCCGCGATGTGGCCTTGCACGGCGCGGCCTTCATAGAAGCGCGCGGAATAGGTGGATACATTGTCGGCGCGCTTGTAGCCGGTGGCGTGCTCGAACACGACTTCCGGGAAGTTGGCGGCCACGTTGATCGTGGGATCCATGTATCCGAAGGACGTGGTGAAGATGATGTCGGCGCCCTGCAGCGCCATCTGCGTCATCACGCGCTCCGCATCGGCGCCCTCGGGCACGCTCTCGACGAAGGTGGTCTCGACCGCGTCGCCGAATTCCTCTTCCACCGCCAGGAGCCCCTGATGGTGTTCGTAGGTCCAGCCGCCGTCACCGATCGGGCCGACATAGACGAAGCCCACGGTGGTCTTCTCGTGACCGTCTGCCAGGGCCGGGCCCGCGGCAGCGAGGGCCAGTGCGGCAAGTAGCGATTTGAAGTGCATTCGTTTTCCCCTGTTGTGCCCGCGTCCCGCGCGGGCGGATAGGCCTCAGCGTGAGGCGTGAAAAACTTGGCCCAAGGCGGCAGGCGCTCCCAGTGCCCGCGCCCGCCCCGCCGAGATCAGGACCAGCACGAGGATGGTGATCAGGTAGGGGCTCATGGACAAGTACTCGACCGGTATCTTGATGCCGGCGGCTTGTAAATTGAGCTGGAGCACGGTGACACCGCCGAAAAGATAGGCACCGACCATGACCCGGCCCGCCCGCCAGGCCCCGAAGACCACGATGGCGAGCGCGATCCAGCCCGCGCCCGCGGTCATGCCGTCCACCCATTGCGGTACGCGCACCATGGAGATGTAGGCCCCGCCGACGCCCGCGCAGGCTCCACCGAAGGCGATGGCGGCCATGCGGATGAGCTTGACCTTGTAGCCCAGCGCATGGGCGGCTTCCGCATTCTCCCCGCAGGAGCGCAGGATGAGCCCGGCGCGGGTGTATTTCAGAAAGGCCCAGACGGCGGCGACCGTGGCGAGCGAGAGATAGACGATGGCGTCCTGGCTGAATAGGATCGTGCCGAGGACGGGGATGTCGGAGAGCGGGCCGAGATCGAGCTTGGAGGTGAGCGGCGGACGGATCCCCTGGTAGCCCTGGCCCATGAGGCTCGAGAGGCCGAGGCCGAAGAGCGTGAGCGCGAGGCCCGTGGCCACCTGGTTGGCCAGGAAGAAGAGCGTGATGGCGGCGAAGACGAGCGAGAGGAGCGCGCCGCCCACGGCCGCGAAGAGGAAGCCCAACGTGGGCGATCCGGTTTCCACGGCGGCGATGAAGCCAGCGATGGCGCCCACGATCATCATGCCCTCGACGCCGAGATTGAGGACGCCGGATTTCTCCACCACGAGCTCGCCGATGGCGGCGAGCAGGATGGGGGTGGAGGCCACCATGAGGGCCGCGACGAGAAGGACGGGGTTGATGCTGCTCAGGTCCATGGATGCTCCATCCCGAAGGCGAGGGGGCAGGCGAGGCAGATGACGGAAAAGCCGAGTGCAAGGCCCAAGCCCATCAGGCCCATGTGACGCGGGCTCGGGCGGTGTTGCGGCAGGCGCGCGCGGAGGGCAGGCACCAGAAGCGCGAGCGCGGCGATGAGGCAGAGCGCGGCGACATGCGCCGCGATGAAGAGCACGGCCCCAAGTCCGCCGGTCTCGTGCAGCATGAAGGGGAGCATGAGGCCCATGGCGCTTCCGATCACGATAGGCCTTGCGACTACGCTCATGCCGCCAACCTCGCCACGCGCACGCGGAACTGGGTCAGCAGATCGAAAGCCAGAAGGAAGAAAAGGAGCATCCCCTGGAACGCCTGAATCGCCGCGCCGGGGAGGCCGATCCCGGCCTGCGCCGCGTCGCCGCCAATGTAGGTGAGCCCGATCAGGAGCCCCGCCGCCAGGATGCCCAGCGGATTGAGCCGCCCCAGGAAGGCCACGATGATGGCCACGAAGCCGTAGCCCACGTTGAAGCTGTCGGTGATCTGGCCGGAGGGGCCGGTGACCTCGAAAAGGCCAGCCAGCCCCGCCAGTCCGCCCGAGATGCCGAGGCAGAGAAAGACCATCCTGTTGCGGTTCACACCGGAAAAGGCGGCGGCCTTCGGCGCCACGCCCATGAGCTTGATGTCAAAGCCCACGCGGTGCCGCGAGAGAAGGATGGCGGCCAGAAGCACGGCGATGATCGCGGCCACGACGCCCAGATGCGCCCCGGTGCCCGCGATGAGCTCCGGGTTCTGCGCGCTTTCCCAGCGTGCCAGATTGCGGGAGCCGGGGAAGCCCTGACCGTCGGGATTGCGCAGGAGCCCGAAGGACATCATCGCAAGGATCTGTTCGGCCACGTAGACGAGCAGCAGCGAGACGAGGATCTCGTTGGTGTTGAACCGGGTCTTGAGGAGCGCAGGGATCATCGCCCAGAGAAAGCCCCCCAACGCACCGAAGAGCACCATCAGCGGAAAGACGAGCCAACGCGCCTCCATCGGGTAGAGGGCGAGCCCCACCGCGGCGCCGAAGATCGCGCCCATGATGTATTGCCCCTCGGCCCCGATGTTCCAGATGCCCGCGCGGAAGCCGAGCGAGAGCCCGATGGCGATGAGGATGAGCGGGCCTGCCTTGATGAGCAGCTGTTGGCGGTAATAGAACGCGAAATCGCCGAAGAGCGGGTCCCAGAAGATCAGCTTGAGGGATTGGAACGGGTCCTTGCCCAGCGCGGCGAACATGAGCCCGCCCGCGATCATGGTGGCGATGACCGCGATGACCGGCGTCAGGTAGCCCCAGGCGGCCGAGGGCGACGGGCGTTTTTCGATGACGATCATGCCGCGCTTCCCGCTGCCTCGGCGGCCCGGCTCTCTCCGGCCCCGTGGCCATCGGGGGCCTCTCCGTGCACCCCGCCGAGCATCAGGCCGATCTGCTCCATGGTCAGCTCGCCCATGGGGCGCGCCTGCGACAGACGGCCCTCGTTGAGCGCGGCGAAGCGGTCGGCGATCTCGAAGAGTTCGTCGAGGTCCTGACTGATGACGAGAAGGCCCACGCCTTCCTCCGCGAGTTGGATGAGCTTTTGCCGGATGGAGGCGGCGGCGGCCGCGTCGACGCCCCATGTGGGCTGGTTGATGACGAGCGCGGTGGGGCGCTGGAGCATCTCCCGGCCCATGACGAATTTCTGCAGATTTCCGCCGGATAGCGCTTGGGCGGCCACGTCCGGCCCCGGCGTGCGGACATCGAAGCCCTCGATCACCCGCTCGGCATAAGCACGCACGCGGGACCAGTCTATGAAGCCGCGGGTGCTGAGGCCTTCGCGGGTATCCGCCGTCAGAAGCGCATTCTCGGTGAGCGAGAGCGTGGGCGCCGCCGCGTGGCCCAGCCGCTCCTCCGGCCCCACGCAAAGCCCGGCCGCCCGCCTCGCGCGCGGTCCAAGATTGCCGATCGCCGCATTGCCCAGCGTCACCGTGCCCGGCGCGCTTCGCGCCTCGCCGGACAGCGCCGCCAGAAGCTCGTCCTGCCCGTTGCCCGCCACGCCGCCGATGCCCAAGATCTCGCCCCCCGCCACGGAGAGCGAGACATCCTTGAGCGCGGTGCCGAAGGGCGAGGTCGCCGCGAGAGAGAGACCGGAGACCGAGAGCACCGGCGCGCCCGCCGCGCGCACGGAGCGGGTCGCCGAGGCGAAGCTCTTGCCCACCATCATCTCGGCGAGCGCGCGCGCTGTTTCCTGCCGTGGATCGCAGGTCGCCACGACCTTGCCGCCCCGCAGGATGGTCGCACGTTCGCAGAGCGCGCGGATCTCCTCGAGCTTGTGAGAGATGTAGAGGATCGCCGTGCCTTCTGCGCTCAGCTTGCGCAGCGTCGTGAAGAGGATGTCGACCTCCTGCGGGGTCAGAACGCTCGTCGGCTCGTCCATGACGAGGAGCCGCGGGTTCTGCAGGAGGCAGCGGATGATCTCCACGCGCTGCCGCTCGCCCGCGCTCAAAGTGCCCACGGTGCGGTCCGGATTGAGAGGCAGCCCGTAGGTCTCCGACACCTCCCTGATCTGGCGCGAAAGCACGCGCGGCTTCGGCGGGTCCTCCATGCCGAGTGCGATGTTCTCGGCCACGGTGAGCGCCTCGAAGAGCGAGAAATGCTGGAAGACCATCCCGATCCCGGCGCCCCGTGCCGCGCGGGGATCGGCGGGCTCGAAAGGCGCCCCGAGGAGCGACATCGCGCCCGCATCGGGCTTCACGAGGCCGTAGATCATCTTCACGAGCGTGGATTTTCCCGCGCCGTTTTCCCCAAGGAGGGCATGGACCTCGCCTGCGCGGACGGTGAGGGAGACGTCATCATTGGCCACGACGCCCGGATAGGCTTTCGTCAGCCCCTTAAGCGCGAGCAGGTCTTGCGTCACCGATCGTCCCCCGTTCTCCCGAAGCGGAGACTAGGGCATGGGCCACGCCAATCGCAATGGCCTGCGGGTGCTTCCCAAGCGTCGGGTCCCCGATCGGGCAGGCGATGCGCGCGATTTCAGCATCGCCGTGCCCCAGGGCGCCGAGGCGCTTGCGGAAACGCGCCCACTTGGTGGCGGAGCCGATGAGCCCGCAGCCGCGGAAGCCGCGCCGAAGCGCCGCATCACAGAGCGCGAGGTCGAGCGCGTGGGAATAGGTCACGATGAGGTGTTCCGCCGTCTCGGGCGCGTGTGCCATGAGAAGCTCGGGCTTCGCCGCGCTGACCTGCGTGACGCCATCGGGGATGGCCGGGAAGCGGTCAGGTGCGGTGTCGATCCAGGTCAGCGCGAGGTCGGGCAGGGGCGCGAGCACCTGCGTGAGGGCGCGGCCCACATGGCCTGCGCCCCAGATCCAGATCTCCCGCGTGGGCGCGAGCGGACGCTCGAGAAACCAGCCATCCACGAGGCGCGCCCGGTCGTCGCCGCTGCCGTTGCGGAGTGCCTGCTTGACGCGCTCGACGGCGAGCGTTGCGGGTGCGTCACCCAGCGGGATGGCGCGGAGGCCCGGCTCCGGCGCCTCGGCGAGGATCTCCGTGACGAGGGTCACCGCCCCCCCGCAGCATTGCCCGAGATCGGGGCCGAGCGCATGCGTCGTGGCAAAGGCGCGCGCGGCCGGATCACGTACGAGCGCGGCGCGGGCGGCTTCGCTTGCCTCGTATTCAAGCGTCCCGCCGCCGATGGTGCCGTGCTGGCCGCCGTCCCGCGCCTTGTCGGCCCAGACCCACATCTCCGCGCCCACCTCGCGCGGGGCCGAGCCGCGGACCTCCGCCACGATCACCCGGGCGAGGGGCCCGTGGCCGAGGGCATCGGCGAGCCTCATGGCCGGTCCAGCGTCGTCAGGATGCGCTCCGGCGTGGCGGGCGCATCGAGCGCCGGGTAGTCCCCGCGGCACTGGGCGATAGCGTCCGACAGCGCCAGGAAGACGCTGATCCCGTGCATGAAGGGCGGCTCCCCCACCGCCTTCGAGCGGTAGATCGTGTCGGAGGCGTTCTCCCCGTCCCAGAGGTCCACGTTGAAGACCTCCGGCCGGTCGGACATGGCGGGGATCTTGTAGGTGGCGGGGGCATGGGTCTTGAGCGCGCCGCGGTCGTCCCAGACGAGCTCTTCCATCGTGAGCCAGCCCGCGCCCTGCACGAAGCCGCCCTCGATCTGGCCCCGGTCGAGCGCGGGGTTCAGCGAGCGCCCGCAATCGTGGAGGATATCGGTGCGCAGGATGCGGTTCTCGCCGGTGAGGGCGTCCACCACGACCTCCGAGACCGACGCGCCATAGGCGAAGTAGAAAAACGGCCGCCCCTTGCCCTTGATGCGGTCCCATTCGATCTCGGGCGTCTTGTAGAACCCCGTGGAGGAAAGCGAGACCCGCCCCTGGTAGCATATCGAGGCCGCCTCTCCGAAGCTCATGTCGCCGGCGCCCGCCCGCACGCGGCCCCCTGCAAAGACCACGTCCGCGGGCTTCACCTGATGGAGCTGGGCCAGGTGCTCGGCCATGCGGTCCCGGATCGTGTCGCAGGCGGCCTTCACGGCCATGCCATTGAGGTCCGAGCCCGAGGAGGCGGCGGTGGCCGACGTATTGGGCACCTTCCCGGTATCGGTGGCGGTGATCTTCACCGCCCCTACCTCGACGCCGAAGCGGTCCGCGGCGACCTGCGCCACCTTCTGGAAGAGGCCCTGGCCCATCTCGGTGCCGCCATGATTGAGATGGATCGAGCCGTCGGCATAGACATGGACGAGCGCGCCCGCCTGATTGAGATGGGTGAGCGTAAAGGAGATGCCGAATTTCACCGGCGTCAGCGCGATGCCCTTCTTCAGGATCGGGTTCTCGGCGTTCCACGCCCGCACCGCCGCCCGCCGCGCAGCGTAATCGGACCGGGTGGCAAGATCGGCCACGAGCTCCGCTATGACGCTGTCGGTGACGGCCATGCCATAGGGCGTGGTGCCCGTCTTCTTTGTGCCTCGTACCTCCCCCGGAGGGCCCCCTGCAGCCCCGTGCGCCGGGGTCTGATCATGTGAGGCGGAGGGATAGAAATTCACCTGCCGCACGCGCAAGGGATCGACAGAGAGGTGATGGGCGATGTGATCCATCACCCGCTCGATCCCCACCATCCCCTGCGGCCCGCCGAACCCGCGAAACGCGGTGGCGCTCTGCGTGTTGGTCTTGAGCCGGTGCGAGGTGATGCGCGCGGCGGGAAGGTCATAGGCATTATCGGCGTGAAGCATCGCGCGGTCGGCCACCGGCAGCGAAAGATCCTGCGCCCAGCCGCAGCGGATGTAATGGGTGAAATCCACCCCCGCGAGGCGGCCTTCGTCGTCGAAGCCCGCCACGTATTCGATGCGCGCATCGTGGCGCTTGCCGGTGATGACCATGTCGTCGTCGCGGTCATAGCGCATCTTGCAGGGCCGGCCTGTGCGCGTGGCGGCGATGGCGCAGGCCACGGCGAGCGCGTTGCCCTGGCTTTCCTTGCCGCCGAAGCCGCCGCCCATGCGCCGCACCTCGGTGCGCACGGCGTGGAACGGCTGGCCCAGCGCCTCGGCTACCTTGTGCTGGATCTCGGTGGGGTGCTGGGTGGAGCAATGCACGGTGACATCGCCCGCCTCGCCGGGCACGACGAGGGAGGATTGCCCCTCGAGATAGAAGTGCTCCTGCCCGCCCAGCTCGAGCGTGCCCCGCACCTGATGCGGGGCCTCCGCCAGCGCGCGGGTGACGTCGCCTTTGGCATAGATGCGCGGGCCGTCTTCGAAGCGGCTCCCTGCGGCGAGCGCCTCGTCGATCGTCAGGAGCGGGGTCTCCTCCGCGTAGGTGATCTGCCCCAGCCGCGCCGCGGCGCGGGCCGCGAGATGCGTGTGCGCTACGACGCAGAAGATCGGCTGGCCGAGATAGTGGATGGTCCCGTCACTCAGGAGGGGCTCGTCATGGGCCGAGGGGCTCACATCGTTGGCGAAGGGCAGGTCATCGGCCATCAGCACATCCACGACGCCGGGCGCCGCGCGCACGGCCGCGAGATCCATTCCGGTGATGCGGCCCTTCGCGATCTCGGAGAGCCCGAAGGCGAGGTGGAGCGTGTTTGCGGGAGCGGGGATGTCGTCGGTGTAGCGCGCGGTGCCCGCCACGTGGAGGAGGGCCGCATCGTGGGGCAGGGGCTTGGCGACTGTCATGCCCGCACCTGCCGGATATCAAGGAGCTCGCCGTCATCGGACATGACCGCGCGCAGTGCCATGTTCTGCGCGGTCTTGAGGCGGTAGGCGGCCGAGGCGCGCATGTCCGAGAGTGGCTGGTAGTCCTCGGCGAGGGCGTGCAGCGCGGCCTCCACCGCGGCGCGGGTCCAGGGCTTGCCGTCGATGGCGGCTTCGAAACAGGCGGCGCGTTTGGGCGTGCCCGCCATGCCGCCGAAGGCCACGCGCGGGGCGCGGGCGATACCGTCCTCGTCCACCGGCACGTAGAAGGCACCGCACACGGCGGAGATATCCTGGTCGACGCGCTTCGAGAGCTTGTAGACGCGGAGCCTGTCGGGGCGCTTGGGCACGCTCACGGCTTCGACGAACTCGCCCTCGGCGCGGTCCTGCTTGCCATAGTCCAGGAAGAAATCCTCCAGCGGCATCTCGCGGCGGGCCTCACCGCGCCGCAAGTGCAGCGTCGCCCCGAGCGCGATGAGCGCGGGCGGGCTGTCGCCGATGGGGGAGCCGTTGGCGATATTGCCCCCGATGGTGGCGGCGTTGCGCACCTGGGTGGAGCCGTAGCGGCGGAACATCTCGTGAAGCTCGGCGTAAGGCAGCGCCTCCATGGCGCGGCTGATCGTGACGGCCGCGCCGAGGCGGATGTGGCTCTCGGTCTCCTCGACTTGCTTGAGGTCCGCGCAGGCATGGAGGAAGGCCATCGGCCCGAGTTCGGCGAAGTGCTTCGTCACCCAGAGCCCGACATCCGTCGCGCCCGCGACGATGGTGCCCTGCGGGTGCTCGAGCGCCCAGGCGGCGAGCTCGTCGCTGCTTGTGGGCATGGCATGGGGGCCAGCTTCCACACTCCCGAAGCTCTTCGAGAAAGATGAAGGTGGAGTGTCGCGCATGTGGTCGGGCACGGGGGCGGGCTCGGCATCGCGGGCGGCGCGGTGGATGGGCGCGTAGCCGGTGCAACGGCAGAGGTTGCCGGCGAGCGTCGTGTCGTGGTCGGTCGATCCGTTCAGGTGATCGCAGGCCATAGAGACGATGAAGCCCGGCGTGCAGAAGCCGCATTGCGAGCCGTGGCAGGACACCATGGCCTCCTGCACGGGATGGGCTGTGCCGTCGGGGGCGGCGATGCCTTCCACGGTGCGCACGGCCTTGCCGTGAAGCTGCGGCAGGAAAAGGATGCAGGCATTGAGCGTCTTCGCGCCCTCTTCGTCGGTGACCATGACCGTGCAGGCGCCGCAATCGCCCTCGTTGCAGCCCTCCTTGGTGCCGGTGAGGCCGCGTTTGTCGCGCAGCCAGTCGAGCACGGTGCGCGTCGGCGCTTCGTCAGAAATGGTCACGTCGTCGCCGTTCAGGCGGAAAGTGATCTCCATGGGTGCCAAAAGCCGCGGTACCTAGGTGGCGGGGGGACCGGCTCTCGATGCGGCGTAGAGAGCGCGCCCGTTTGAATAGTTCATAGCGGGCGCACGGGAATTGCAAGGGATTTGGGCAGGTTGCGTCAGAGCGTGGCAGCCAGATTGCCCAATTGCTCAGCGGTTTGGGCCCATCCGTCGTGAGAGCCCATCGCTTCGTGGGCAGCGCGCCCGGCCGCGTCGGCATGTATCACTTCGGCGCGGTAGCGTGTGCCCTCCGCCGGGGCTTCCAAAGGCGCAAGCGTTATGATCGCGGTGAAATGAAATGCGCCCTCGGCGGGAGCGGGATTGGGCGCAAAGCCCGGGCCCAGCGCCGAGGTCCAGGTCAGGCGTTTCTCCGGCACGGCCTCGAGAACGCAGCCCGCCACCCCCTCGATATCGCCCACGTCGGGGACGTCCATGACGAGGTGGAAGGCCCCGCCGGGCCGGGCTTCCACATCGACATGGGTCACGGTGACGGGCGCGGGAGCAAACCAGCGGGCGATGAGCGCCGGTTCGGTCATGCACCGCCAGACGTGGCCTGGCGGTGCCTTGAGCGTCCGTTGCACGGTCAAGGTGTGCATCAGGCCGGCGCGGTCTGCGCGGCGGCGAGCTTTTCGAGCTGCGCCAATCCGCCCTCCCAGCCGCCCTGCACCTCGCCGATCATGCTCTCATCGCCGAAGGCCGAGACGGCCACGGTGACATGGAGGTCACAGCCTTCGCCCTTGGGGGTGAGGGCGTAGGTGACTAGGCTCGTGAAGTGGCTTTCGCCGCCGATGACCAGCGTCTCGGAATAGCATGCGCCTTCGTCTTCCATGAGCTTGTACCAGCGGGTGTCGATGGTGAATTCAGGGTTGTCGACGGGCCCGCAATGGTGGCGTTCGAAACCGCCCTCACGCAGGTCCGAAATCTCCATCTTGAGGACCATGTCCTCGCTGGGCGCGCCCCAGGCCTCCCGCATGTTGCCGTCCGTGAGGAGGTGCCAGAGGCGGGAAGGCGAGACCGTGAAACTGCGGTCGAAGCTCAGCTCTGCGGTGTGAAGTGTCATGGCTTGGGTCCTTTCGATGGGAATGAAGGTCAGTGTGTGTCGGAGAGTTTCGCGGCCAGCCGTTCGAGCCGGTCGAGGCGGCCCTCCCAAAGGTTACGCTGTTTCGAAATCCAGGCCTCGGCGGCCGCCAGCGGGCCCGCCTCGATATGGACAGTGCGAACGCGGCCTTTTTTCTCGCTTCTGACGAGACCGGCGGCTTCCAGCTTGGAGAGGTGTTTCATAAATGTGGGGAGCGCGATGTCGTGGGGCGCGTGAAGCTCCGTCACCGGCGCCGGGCCCTCGGTGAGCCGTTCGATCACGGCGCGGCGCGTGGGGTCGGAAAGGGCGGAGAAGAAGGTATCTAGATTATTAGCCATATGGCTTAGTAATCCGCACCGACCGCCCCGTCAAGACATTTAGCTAAACGGCTCGAAGTGCTGCTCGCATCCGTACAGGCCCCCTGGGCGCGCAAGGGCACGCGGCTCCGCTACCTGGTGCTG
>JBCAYL010000005.1 GCA_038533575.1 Pseudomonadota bacterium
CTACGGGTCGGCGGGGTCACACCCCCGCCCTACAATTACTGGGTAGGACCAAGCATTGGTCGCCCCGGATTTCGATGGCGCGGCAGATAGGCGAGGGCGGCGGAAAACGCAACCGGCTATTGGCCGAGAAGCGCCTCCGGGACGGCTGGCGCGTCGGCGGGCGGGGCGTCCGCTGCCGCTGTGTCGGCAAGGGGTGCATCGGTCAGCGCGTTCTCGCCCCCGGGCGCAGCCGGGGAGGGATCGAGGAACCAGGGCTGCTCGCGCAGCCAGCGCTCCGTCTGGGCAGCGGCATTCTCGGCCAGCGCGGCCAGTTGTTCTTCCTTGGACAGGACGAGGCCCGAGCCCAGGATGCTCGTGGCCGAGAAATCCTCGAGCACGGTGAATTGCTCTGGCTCGGCCGTGAGCGTCTGCTGAGTGGCGTCTTCTATGACGATCACCGAGAAGATGAGCACGCTCTTGGGCGCAAGCACCACGGGAATGCCGGGTTGTGCGAGGACATAGCCCTCCACCGTGACCCCCAGGTGATAGAACGTGCCGCCCGAAAACCGCGCGAAGCGTTCCCGGAAGGCCGCCTCCGTGGCCGCCTTCCATTCCTCCGGCGTGGCCTCGCGTGAGAGCGGGCCCTGCGTGAGGTTGGGCGAGACGATGGGCACGAGAAACCCGAGCTCGAAATCGCCGATGGGCTCGGGCGCGTCCTCGAGCCCGCCCGTGGCGCAGGCGCCGAGCGCGAGGCAGGTCAGCGCGGCGAGAAGGGGGCGGATCATGGGCGGGTCCTCTCGATCATGGGCGGCGTCTTAGCGAGCGGGCGCAGGGGCGTCTATGGTCTCAGGCGCCGCCATCCGTCTCCTCGCAGATGCTCTGCAGCGCGGCCCAGTCTTCGGCGGAGAGGACCGGCGAAAAGGTGCCGTCCTCGCCCGCCTCGCGGGCCGCATCGATGCGGTCCACGAGGGCGGGGTGGGAGAGGAAGTGCTGCACGACGCCCGATGTGTCGCCGTATTCCTCCAGAAGCCGCTCGAAGAAGGTCGCCAGCGCGCCGGGGGCCACGTCCGCGCGGGCGAGCGCCTCGCTCGCGAAGGCATCGGCGGCGGCTTCCGCGGCCTGCGTGTAATCGGCGGTGATGAGGCGGTTGGTTAGGAAGAGCACCGCTGCGCCCCCCGCGAAATCGCCCAGAAGAAGCCCCAGCACGCCCGTCGAGCCCACTGTCCGCAGCGCGATGCGGGAGGGGTCCCGGGCCACGACATGGCCCACCTCGTGGGCATAGACCGCCGCCACCTCGTCCGGGCTCTCGGCGGCCTCGATGAGCCCGCGCATCAGTACGACGATGCCGCCGGGCAGCGCGAAAGCATTGACCATTTCGTGGTCGAGCACGTGCACGGTAAGCTCGGCCTCCGCCACCGGCTCGGGAAAAAGCCGCGCGCCCATGGCCTCGAGCGCCGCGAGCCCCGCGGGGGCCT
Source organism: Pseudomonadota bacterium (assembly GCA_038533575.1). NCBI lineage: Bacteria > Pseudomonadati > Pseudomonadota > Pseudomonadota bacterium. The sequence goes on from JBCAYL010000005.1 coordinate 1,455, forward strand.
CGCAGAGCGGCAGCGGGTCGATGCCCGTCTGGTTGAAGGCCACGCGCACATCCTCGAGTACGGTCTCTCCCAGCGCGCGCTTGCCCGCGGGCGGCAGGAGACCGGCGAGCCGGTCAGCGAGAAACGGGATCAGGAGGAAGATCATCGCGGCCACCGCCGCCACCGCGCCCGTGCCCCAGACCGCGAGGCGCCCCTTGCCCTCCACCGGCGGGCGGCGGGTGAGCTCGGGCGCGCGCGCGAGCAGGATGCGCTGGTCTTCCCAGGCGGTGAGCACGAGCCGCTCGGTGGCCATGCGGCGCAGCCGGAGGACCATCATGTCCCTACCTGCCTGATCGCGCACCTGCCGGATCTCCTTGAGCGGCCAGAGGCGCGGGGCGTCTGCCCCCGGCAGTGCGATGGCGAGCGCCCCCGCAGCCTCGTCGATGGTGAGCGTGGCTTTTTGGGCCGCCGGCGTCTCGCCGTCGAAGTACAGCCCCTTGCCCTCGAAGGTCTCGTGGCGGGCTCCGATGCGCAGGAGCGTCATATGGCGGCCCCCACGTCGAGCGCCTCGGCGAAGCCCCCGGCCTCCCGGCTTTCATCCCGCGCCCGCTGGGCGATGCTCGAGAGCTTGCCCGGGCCGGTGATGCCGAGCGTGGCCGCGTAGTGCCGCCAGGTGGGCATGGTCAGGAAGACATGCGTGAGCACGTTCCAGAGCAGGAAAATCCCGAAATAGAAGAGCGCCGTCATGGCTATGGGCACCCAGTCCGGCAGCCCGCCGCCGATGATCCGCAGGAGCACCATAGGATCGTCGCCCTCAAGCTGCTCGAGGGTGGCACCGGCGACGAGGGCGAGGCCCAGGAGCGCGAATGCCGCCGCGAGGATCAGCGCAAAGAGCGCGGCATAGCGCAGGAGATTGCCCGAGATCGCGATCCAGAGGACCCAGCTCACCCGCGGCCGCGGCAAGAGCCCCACCGCGCCCACCGAGAGATGCGAGACGAGGAGCCTGCGGCTCTCCACGCTGTAATGCACGAGGCCGTAGAGCAGCCAGGGGATGCCGATCCCGAACATCTGCCAGAACGGCGTGATCGGCGCGACCTGCCCGAGATCCTCGGCCTCGAGCCCGAGGAAGAAAGCATTCACGTCCGAGACCGTGATGAAGAGGGTGCCGAGCGTGAGCGTGCCTCCGATGAGCACATGGGCATAAGCCGGGTAAAGCATGCGCCAATCGCCGCCCTGCGAAAGCTTCTGGGTGCCGAACCACATGCGGTCATGGCGGTAGCGCGCCAGCGCGAAGCGCAGCCGCGGATGCCACGCACCCAGCGTTAGGAGCGTGAGCCCCCAGTGCCAGGACGCCAGAAGTGCGTAGCGCCACGCGCCGGGCTCGAGCCCGAAGCGGATGCCCATCCAGCGCGTCCGCGCGAGGAGGTAGCGCTGCGCGCGATAGGTCGCGAAGAACCAGAGTGGCGCCACCCCGAGGAGCGTGAGCCCGTAGGCGAGGCCCGGCGCGGAGAGGAGAGAGAAGCTCACGAACATCAGGATTAGGTTCACCACGCCGATGTAGAAAGCGAGGATGACGACCGCCACGAGGAAGCCCAGGAGCTTCTCGTAGGGCGTACCGGTATATTCGAGGGGAAAGCCGCCCGGCCGGATCGCGCTCCAGTACCAGCGCCGGACGCGGGTGCGCGCCCAGAACCGGTAGAGCCCGAGCGTCAGGATCGTCAGGAGACCGGTCCAGAGGGTCAGCCTGAAGAGCGGGCCCCGCGTGCCGCGCCACTGGGTGCCGAGTGCGGGCTCCGGGTCGGTATGATCCTGGCCGGGTTCTAAGCCTGCATCGTGGTCGGCATCTGGTCCTGCATCGGGGCCGGGGCGCGCGGCGGCGTCAGGTGAATCGATTGTCGCGGGGAAATCCGCGAGGTGCCATCCGTCCAGAGCCGGCGCGCTTTCCGATCCATTCGTCGAGCTCGGGGCGCTCCACGCTCCGGGTCCGCCCCGCGGGGTCTCGCCAAGAGAGGCCTTCTCCCAAGGTGAAGGTGATGGCATCGCTGAGGCCCCCGTCCTTGTAGCGTTGCAGCCTTACGCCCTTACCTCGGCCCATTTCCGGCAGCTCATCAAGGCCGAAGACGATCACCTTGCGGTTCTCGCCCACGCAAGCCACCGCGTCGCCCGTGACGGGCTTGCAGAGGAGGGCGCGGGCAGGCGCGCGGACATTGAGCGCCTGCTTGCCCGATTTCGTCTGCGCGACGACCTCGTCCTCGGGCACGAGAAAACCGTCGCCCGCGCTCGAGGCCACGAGGAGCTTGCGCCCCGGCTGGTGGATGAAGAGCGCCACGATGTCGGCCTCGTTTGGCAGATCGACCATGAGGCGGAGCGGCTCTCCCATGCCACGGCCGCCGGGCAGGTTCGAGACCGAGAGCGTGTAGAAGCGGCCGTTGGAGCCGAAGGCCATCAGCCGGTCGGTCGTCTCCGCGTGGAAGACGAAGCGGCCTTCATCGCCGTCGCGGTATTTCAGCTCGCGGGTGAGATCGATATGGCCCGACATCGCGCGGATCCAGCCCATTTTCGAGCAGACGATCGTCACCGGCTCCCGGTCGATCATCGCCTCGAGCGGGACCTCCTCCACCTCGCCCGCCTCGGCAAAGGACGTCAATCTCTGCCCGCGCCACGAATTTTGGCCAAAATTCGTGCGCACCTCGCGGAGCTCTTCGGCGATGCGTTTCCATTGCAGCTCCTCGGTGGCCACGAGATCTCGCAACTCGTCGCGCTCGGCCTCCAGCGCCTCCTTCTCGCGCACCAGCTCCATCTCCTCGAGCCGCCGGAGCGAGCGCAGGCGCATGTTGAGGATCGCCTCCACCTGCACCTCGGTGAGGGCCGGGTCGGGCTCGAGCCCGAGGCCCATGGGGCCGATGTAATCCTCCTCGTCGCGGGCGCGGGGGAAGTCGCGGTCCCAGTCCTCGGCCATGAGCGCGGCCTTGGGATCGTCGTCGTAGCGGATGATGTCGATGACACGGTCAAGGTTGAGGAAGGCGATGATGAGGCCTTCGAGCACTTCGAGCCGGTGGTCGATCTTGCCCAGCCGATGCCCGGTGCGGCGCAAGAGCACCTCGCGGCGGTGATCGAGGAAGGCGCGCAGCACCTCCTTCATCGAGCAGACCTTGGGGGTCACGCCGTCGATCAGCACGTTCATGTTGAGCGAGAAGCGCGTCTCGAGATCGGAATTGCGGAAGAGCATCCCCATGAGCACGTCGGGGTCCACGTTCTTCGAGCGCGGCTCGAGGACAATACGGATGTCGTCGGCGCTCTCGTCGCGGACGTCTGCGAGAAGCGGGACCTTCTTCGTCTGGATCACCTCCGCGAGCTTCTCGATGAGCTTCGACTTCGCCACCTGGTAGGGGATCTCGGTGACCACCACTTGCCACTGGCCGCGCCCCAGGTCTTCCCGCTCCCAGCGGCAGCGAAGCCGGAAGGAGCCGCGCCCGGTGCGGTAGCTTTCGGCCATGCTCTCGCGCGGCTCGACGATCACGCCCCCGGTGGGGAAATCGGGCCCCTGGACGTAGTCCATCAGCGTTTCGTCGCGCGCATTCGGCGCCTTGATGAGATGCAGGCAAGCGTCGATCAGTTCGTGGAGGTTGTGGGGCGGGATATTGGTGGCCATGCCCACCGCGATGCCCGCCGCGCCGTTGGCCAGGAGGTTGGGCGCGGAGGCCGGGAGCACGGACGGCTCCTGGAGCCTGCCGTCGTAATTGTCACGGAAATCGACGCTGTCCTCGTCGAGCCCCTCCATGAGGGCCTCGGCATAGGCCGTAAGCCGCGCTTCGGTGTAGCGCGAGGCGGCCGGGTTATCGCCGTCCACGTTCCCGAAATTGCCCTGCCCGTCGACGAGCGGGTAGCGCACGGCGAAATCCTGCGCGAGCCGGGCCATGGCATCGTAGATCGCCCCGTCGCCATGGGGGTGGAAATCGCCCATCGTGTCGCCGCTGATCTTGGCAGACTTGAGAAACTTGCCGTCGGGCGAGAGCCTGAGCCGGCGCATGGCGTAGAGAATGCGGCGGTGCACCGGCTTCAAACCGTCGCGGGCATCGGGCAGCGCGCGGTGCATGATCGTGGAGAGCGCGTAGGTCAGGTACCGCTCGCCGATGGCCCGGCGCAGGGGTTCTGCCACCTCGTTGAGCATCATCTCGCTGTCATCATCGCCCTCGGCCATAGATGTGGTGTATCCCCGGGCGTCTCCAGCGTCCAGCCTCCCCGGAGGTACAGCGGCGCGGCTTTTCGTAAAATGCACTGAGCGCAGCAACAAAATTGCCCCGCAGCGTGTTTTTGCGCTGAGAGCGCCCCACAGCGCGGCGCGAACTGCTAAAATCCGAATGATTCTGATGGCTGCACATCGGATCGTTGTTAGGGGGTTGTTGCCATGGGCCGGTTTATGGTCGTCACGTTTCTTTTGCTCGGCTGGGCGTTCTTTGAATTGAGCGGTGGGACGGATTTCGAGCCGCCCGTGGCCGAGGAGCGGCCTTTGAGCGTGCTTTTGGAGCAGGTCGCCGCGGAAGAAGGGGGTCAGGTGGCTCGCGCCAGCACCTCCCCTGCCACCTCGCCCATCATCACCGAGGGCGACGTGACCGTGCGCCGCGTGCCATTGACCCGCGCACGCCTCGAACAGCCGCAAACGGGCCTCGAGACGCAGACAGATGTTGAGACGCAAACCGGCCTTGAGGCGCTGACAGTCGCCGAGAACGCCGCGCCGCTTGCCCCTGAGGCCGCGCCAGAGGATCTCCGCACCGTCTCCGCCTCCCGCGTCAACATGCGCGGTGGCCCGGGGACGACCTTCGACGTGCTCGATACGCTGAGCCGCGGGGCCGAGGCGCGGGTGCTTGAGGATCCGGGCAATGGCTGGGTCCAGATCCGGGTGAGCGATACCGGGCAGGTGGGCTGGATGGCTGCGCGGCTCATGACGCCCGTGAACTGAGCGACGCGACCCCGCAAGCCTGCGGCGTCAGCGCGCCGCCCCGCGCGCGGCCTGGCCCTTGCGCTCCGGGCCGCGATCAGGCCACTTCCCGCGAAAACGGGCAGGAGAGCGTCGTGGCCGCCAAATCCATTCTCATCACCGGCTGTTCGAGCGGCATCGGCGCGGATTGCGCTGTCTTCTTGCGCGCGCAGGGCTGGCGCGTCTTCGCGTCCTGCCGGAATGAGGAGGATTGCGCGCGCCTGCGGGAGGACGGCTTCGAGGCGCCCCGCATCGATTACGAGGACGAGGCCAGTATCGAGGCGGGCCTCGAGGCCGTGCTCGAGGCCACGGGCGGCACGCTCGACGCGCTCTTCAACAACGGGGCCTACGCTGTCCCCGGCGCGGTCGAGGACCTGCCCCGCGCGGCCCTGCGGCAAAATCTCGAGGCCAACCTTCTCGGCTACCACGACCTCACGCGCCGGGTGATCCCGGTCATGCGCGCCCAAGGCCACGGGCGCATCCTGAATTGCTCTTCCGTTCTCGGCTTCGCGGCGCTACGCTGGCGGGGCTCCTACAACACCACGAAATTCGCGCTGGAGGGCCTGTCGGATACGCTGCGCCTCGAACTCCGCGGGACGGGCATCCACGTCGTGCTGATCCAGCCCGGCCCCATCGGCACCGAGATCCGCAGCAACTCCATCCCGCATTTCGAGCGTTGGATCGACTGGGAGAGCTCCGCGGTCCGCCCGCTCTACGAAAAGGCGCTCATCAAACGGCTCTACAGCGCGCCCGACGGGCCGGACATGTTCGAGCTCGGCCCGCGGGCGGTCTCCGAGAAAGTGCTGCGCGCGCTTGAAGCGCGCCGCCCGGCCAGCCGCTACAAGATCACCACGCCCACCTTCGCCATGGCCGCCATGCGGCGGCTCTTGCCGCGACGGACCCTCGACAACCTGCTTGCCCGGCTCTGAGGCAGCCTTAGGTGCCCTCCCAAGGAGAACTCTCATGCAAGACCCCATGCTACTCGTCGCCATCCTCGCCATCGTCTTCGTGGCCGTGATCCTGGCCGTGGGCATCGGCGGCTTTGCCCGTGGCGGTGAGTTCAACAAGAAATATGCCAACAAGATCATGCAGATGCGCCTCGTGGCCCAGGCCGTGGCCGTGGTCATCATCTTGATCCTGATCGCCTCCCGGGGCTGAACACACCAGAAATCGAAGGAAGTCCGATGGTCGTTTTGTCGAAGATCTACACGCGCACGGGAGACGGCGGGGAGACCGCGCTGGGCAACGGGAGCCGTGTGGCCAAGCATTCCATGCGCGTGACCTCCTACGGCACGGTGGACGAGCTCAACGCCACCGTGGGCATGGCCCGGCTGCACACCGAGGGCCCTATGGACGCGCAGCTCTCCGCGATCCAGAACGATCTGTTCGATCTCGGCGCGGATCTCTGCCGCCCGGACATGGAAAAGGACGGCGAGGCCGAATATCCGCCGCTGCGCGTCACGGCGGGGCAGGTGGAGCGCCTCGAGAGCGAGATCGATGCCATGAACGCACGCCTGACGCCGCTCAAGAGCTTCATCCTGCCCGGCGGCTCCGCCCTCGCCGCGCATCTCCATCTCTGCCGCACTGTGGCGCGCCGCGCCGAGCGGCTCTCGGTGGAGCTCGGCACGATGGAGAGCGTGAACCCCGCGGGCGTCAAATACCTCAACCGCCTGTCGGACTGGTTCTTCGTGGCTGCGCGCATCGCCAATGACGACGGCGCCGCCGACGTGCTCTGGGTCCCCGGCGCGAACCGCTGAGGCCCAGGCACGAGGCCAGACCCGCCGGCACTCCGGAGTGGATTGTTGCGCAAGACCCTGCCAGACTTGGGAAAACCCAAGAGGCAGGAGCGCATGGCCCTCACGAATTCCGCCCAAGGCTACGGCACGCTGACCAAGGTCTTTCACTGGTCGATCGTGATCCTCTTCGCGCTGCAATTCGTGGGCGGCAACATCATGACGGCGATCGGCTTCAACTCGAGCTTCGCGGGCATCAGCACCAACGACTATTACAATTGGCACAAGTCGCTCGGCCTCGTGGCGCTCTTCGTCGCGGTGCTGCGCCTCATCAACCGGCAGCTCGGGCAGCTGCCGCCCTGGGCGCCCACTCTCACGACCGGCGAAAAGACCTTCATCCACCGCGTGGAGCAGGTCTTTTACCTCGCCATGTTCGTGATGCCGGTGACGGGATGGCTCTACGTGATGTGGGGCAATTACGGCGTGAACCTTTTCGGCGTGTGGGAGATGCCACGGCCCCTGCCGCGGGATGACACGCTCCGCGACATCGCGAAGTGGGCGCATATCGGCGCGGGCTGGGTGCTGCTGGCGGCGATGGCCGGGCATATCGGCCTCGTGATGCGCCACCAGCTCGTCAAGAAAGACGGCCTCCTGAAACGCATGCTCTGACCGGCGGATGACTGCGGCACGGACGGCGCGCTGGCGGGGCGCGTGCGCGTCGCGTGTGAAAAAATCTGCAATAATTTCATATACGCCACGTCAGCACGGGGTGGCGCGTCGATTCTTCGCTATTCTCTCCCGCGGGGCGCAGCTACATGTGCGTCAGACAATTCCGCGCCCAGGCCCATCCCCAAGGCGCATGCCAACTAGGAGATGCACCATGAAGGTCCTCGTACCTGTCAAACGCGTGATCGACTACAACGTGAAAGTCCGCGTGAAGGCGGATGGCAGCGGTGTCGATCTGGCCAACGTCAAGATGTCCATGAACCCCTTCGACGAGATCGCCGTCGAAGAGGCGATCCGCATGAAGGAAAAGGGCGTGGCCTCAGAGGTCGTGGCCGTGTCCATCGGCGTCAAGCAGGCGCAGGAGACGCTGCGGACCGCGCTCGCCATGGGGGCCGACCGCGCGATCCTCGTGGTCGCCGCCGATGACGTCCACCAGGACATCGAGCCCCTCGCCGTCGCCAAGATCCTCAAGGGCGTGATCGACGCCGAAGAGCCCGGCCTCGTTCTCGCGGGCAAGCAGGCCATCGACAACGACATGAACGCCACGGGCCAGATGCTGGCCGCGCTCACCGGCTGGTCGCAGGCCACCTTCGCTTCCGAGATCGCCGTGGATGGCGAAGAGGCGACCGTGACGCGCGAAGTGGATGGCGGGCTCCAGACGATCCGGGTCAAGATGCCCGCGATCATTACGGTGGACCTGCGCCTCAACGAGCCGCGCTATGCCTCGCTGCCGAACATCATGAAGGCGAAGAAGAAGCCGCTCGATGAAAAGACCGCCGCCGATTACGGCGTCGACGTCACGCCGCGCCTCGAGATCGTGAAGACGGGCGAGCCCGCGGCCCGCGCCGCCGGCATCAAGGTGGGCTCGGTGGACGAGCTCGTATCGAAACTCAAGGAAGCGGGAGCTGTATGATGGCTGTTCTTCTGATTGCTGAAATCGCGGGCGGTGAGCTCGCTGTCGATGCCACCGCCAAGGCGCTCACCGCGGCCAAGCAGATGGGCGACGTGACGATCCTCTGCGCGGGCGACGGGTGCGGCGAGGCCGCCGCCGAGGCCGCCAAGCTCGACGGCGTCTCAAAAGTCCTCTGCGCCTCCGACGCGGCCTATGGCCATGACCTGGCCGAGCCTGTGGCCGATCTGATCGTGTCGCTGGCGGGTGATTATTCCCACATCGTGGCGCCCTCCACGGCGGCCTCGAAGAACATCCTGCCCCGCGTGGCCGCGATGCTCGACGTCATGGTGATCTCCGAGGTCACCGCCGTCGTCGATGCAGACACGTTCGAGCGCCCGATCTATGCGGGCAACGCGATCCAGACGGTGAAGTCTTCCGACGCCACCAAGGTCGCCACGATCCGCACCTCCACCTTCGACGCCGCGGGCGCCGGTGGGTCGGCCTCCGTGGAAGAGATCGCTGCCGCCGCCGATCCGGGCCTGTCCTCCTGGGTGGAAGACCGCGTCGCCGAGAGCGACCGGCCCGAGCTCACCTCCGCCGGCGTCGTCGTCTCCGGCGGGCGCGGCGTGGGCTCCGAGGCGGAGTTCGCCATCATCGAGAAGCTGGCCGACACGCTGGGCGCTGCCGTGGGCGCGTCCCGCGCGGCCGTCGATTCCGGCTACGCCCCGAACGACTGGCAGGTGGGCCAGACCGGCAAGGTGGTCGCGCCCAACCTCTACGTCGCCGTGGGCATCTCCGGCGCGATCCAGCACCTCGCTGGTATGAAGGACTCCAAGATCATCGTGGCCATCAACAAAGATGAAGAAGCGCCGATCTTCCAGGTGGCCGATTACGGCCTCGTGGCCGACCTCTTCGAGGCGGTGCCCGAGCTGACGGAAAAGCTCGGCTAAGCTATCATCCCCGAAAGATGACAGAGGCCCGCGCTACCCGGCGCGGGCCTTTTTCATGTGCCCGCCCACCGAAAGCGCCAGCGCCTCGGCCACCTCGCGATGGGCCTCCGCGCTCAGCATGCGCGCCGCCACCGGTGCCTCGGGCGCGGCAAAGAACATCTCGCTCATGCCACTGTCGGTGGCGGCCTGGGAGGGGCGCACCCGCGTGATGCTCACGGCCTTGCTGGCCACGGCCGCCGTCATCATGGGCTCCACGAGGGCCGCCGTGGGCGGCGCCCCCGGCCCATCCACGAAGCGCAGGAGATGCACCGGCTTACCCACCGCCCGCACCAGTGCCTGCATCCGCTCCACCCATGTCGCGCGGAGCTCTGCCACCACGTCGTCGATGAGCTCCGGCGCGTGGACGGCGATCTTCTGCATGAGGTGACCGGTGAAATGGACTTCCGTGAGATCGAGATCCGGCGCCCGCGACAGGAGCGGAAGATGCGCCTTGATGAAGCGGTCGTTGCGGCGCGGATGCACCTTGTAGAAGGCGTTGGAGAGGTTCGAGGCCCCCATGACCTCGATCACCACTGCTGCTGCGCCCCGCGCCACGCGTAGGATCTCGGGGTCGTTGAGAAAGACGTCGGGCCCCGCATTCTTCACCCCCAGATTGGCGCATTCGAAGCCCAGCTTGTCGGCCACAAGCGCGGGAAAGGGCCGCGTGAGAAACGGGCCCACCGTCTCCGTGGCGCCCAGAAAGGCGATGTAGGGCGCATCGAGATCCGCCTCCGGCCCGCGGAACTGAATGCGTGAATACCCGTATCGGCACGGCTGCAATTCCAGCAGCGTGCGCCCCAGCCCCAGTTCGGCCATGGCCAACTCCATCTGTTCACCCGCGGCCATCTTTACGAAGGTAAAGTGAGCACTTCGCTAACGGCGGCGAGCCATGTGCTTTGCATTCGCGGCAAATGCGGCCGGTTGCGCGCCGCCCCCTTTTGCCTGCCCCGAGGCGGGTATAAGTTCGCGCCGAACGGGACGACACGCCTGCAAAGGAGACGGGCATGAACGTGACATCCATCGGGGTGATCGGTGCAGGCCAGATGGGCAGCGGCATCGCCCATGTGATGGCGCTGGCTGGCTACGAGGTCCGCCTGAGCGACGTGAGCGAGGACGCGCTCGCCGCCGCGCGCGCCAAGATCGAGGCCAACATGAACCGGCAGGTCGCGCGCCAAAAGATCGCCGAGACGGATCGAGACGCGGCGCTGGCGCTCATCGTGCCCGCCAAGGGGCTCGCCGATGTGGGGCAGACCGATCTCGTCATCGAGGCGGCCACCGAGCGGGAGACGATCAAGCAGGCGATCTTCGAGGATATCCTGCCGCATCTGAAGCCAGAGACGATCCTGACCTCCAACACCTCGTCGATTTCGATCACGCGGCTCGCGTCGCGCACCGACCGGCCCGAGCGCTTCATGGGGTTTCACTTCATGAACCCGGTGCCGGTGATGCAGCTCGTGGAGCTCATCCGCGGCATCGCCACCGACGAGGCGACCTTCCGCACCTGCGAGAGCGTCGTGGCGCGGCTTGGCAAGACCTCCGCGCCCGCCGAGGATTTCCCAGCCTTCATCGTCAACCGCATCCTGATGCCCATGATCAACGAGGCGATCTACACGCTCTACGAAGGCGTGGGCTCCGTGCGCTCCATCGACACCTCGCTCAAGCTCGGCGCGAACCACCCCATGGGCCCGCTCGAGCTCGCCGATTTCATCGGGCTCGACACCTGCCTTGCGATCATGAACGTGCTTCATGACGGGCTGGCGGATACGAAATACCGCCCCTGTCCGCTTCTGACGAAGTATGTCGAGGCGGGTTGGCTCGGTCGCAAGACGCAGCGCGGCTTCTATGACTACCGCGGCGAGGAGCCCGTGCCGACGCGCTGATTTCCGCCAAGGGCGCGCGCTGTCATTGATTGATTTACCTGACGGCAATCTGGCTGCGCAGACTGCGCCTAGCGCTACCCCCATTGCTCACCAATGGAGGGACGTCCGTGACTGCTCAAAGACTGCTCCTCGCCACCGCGCTCACCAGTGTTCTCACGCTGCCCGCCTTCCCGCAGGACCGGCCCGCCAAGAACGTGATCCTGATGGTCTCCGACGGCATCGGCTTCAACGGCTGGCTCGCCGCCGACTACTACCAGGGCCTCGCCAATGCGCAGTCCTACCAGGTGATGCGCCCGGACGGGACGATGCCCGTGGTGCTCGGTCTCGATCACCACGCGCTCAATCTCGTGGACGGGGCAGGTCGGCTCCTGCCGAGCGGGGAGGACGTGCGGCTCACGGGCGGCGCGGTCGCGCAGGGCTATGACCCGATGACGCGCTGGCAGCGCTTTGAGGCCACCATGCGCAACGATTTCGGCCCCAATGCCGAGCGCTACACCTCCTATACCGACAGCGCCGCCGCGGGCACCGCGCTCATGACCGGGCGCAAGACGTCGAACGGCCGTCTGAACCTCGACTGGACCGGCGAGGAAGAATTCGAGACCATCGCCCAGATCGCCCAGATCGCCCAGATCGCCATGGTCCAGGGCAAGTCCGCCGGTGCCGTGGCCTCCGTGATGCTGTCGCACGCCACGCCCGCCGCGGTGATCGCGCACAACATATCCCGTAACAATTACCTGGAGATCGCGAACGAGATGTTCGCCTCCGAGCCGACGTGATCATGGGGCCGGGCCACCCGCTCTTCGACAATTCCGGCAACGGCGTGGAGCCCGAGGACGAGGACGCCTATCGCTTCGTCGGCGGCTCCGAGACGCTCGCGGCGTTCATCTCCGAGGCAGGGCTGAACGGGTACGACTTCTTCGACGCCAAGGCCGACTTCGAGGCGCTGGCCGCCGGTGAAAACCTACCCGAGCGCGTCGTGGGCGTGGCGCAGGCAGGCTCCACGCTCCAGGCGAGCCGCGAGGGGCTGGGTGCTGCCGACACACCCTCTGGCATGGCTTTCAACCCGCTCACGCCCGACCTCGCCACCATGAGCCTCGGTGCGCTCAACGTGCTCGGCCAGGACGAGGACGGCTTCTTCGTCATGATCGAGGGCGGCGCGGTGGACTGGATGGGCCACGGCAACAACATGGAGCGCTTCATCGAGGAGCAGATCGACTTCAACCTCGCCGTGGGCGCCGTCATCGACTGGGTCGAGACGAATTCGAGCTGGGAGGAGACCCTTCTCATCGTCACCTCCGACCATGAATGCGGCGGCATCTGGGGCGAGGGCACGTGGATGAACTCCGTGGGCGGCCCCGTGGCCGCAGACCGCAGCGATGAGGCGCTCCTCGCCGCGCGCTTCGATCCCGCCGAGGACACGTTCAACGAATTCCTCGCCGTCCAGGACCGTGGCGCGGGCAATATGCCGGGCTACCAGTTCGCCTCGCGCAACCACACCAACGAGCTCGTCCCGCTCTGGGCCCTTGGCGCGGGCTCCGAGCTCTTCGCCGGCTTCACCCGCACCGACATCGAGGCCGCCGAGCTCTGGGGCACGCAATACGACTGGAATGGCGACTACGTCGACAACACCGCCGTCTTCCACGTCATGAACGAGGCGATGGCGGCGGGCGACATCGCCATGGTGAGCCAGTAAGCGCACCGCGTTCCAATCGTGACCGGACGGGCCCCCGCGCGGGGCCCGTTTGCGTGGCGGCCGTCCGCCCATGGATCGCGCCCGGCCCCTTCCCTATCCCACCGCGATTGCCGTAGATATTCCCAGCCGCGAGGCTGGCACATCACGCGATGAGGTATGCAATGAAGAGAGAACTGCTCGGCGCTCTGTTCGCCCTGTCCACCGCCGCTGCCACTAGCGCGGCCGCGCAGACCGCCCCGGCGGCCTGCCTCGCCGATGAGCGCGATTTCGATGCGCTCATGGCCTCCCTCGACGCCGAGGGCTGGAGCGCCATCGCGCCCGGCGCGGCGATCCCGGAGGAGGCCGTGGAGAGCATCGCGCTGGCGCGCACGATCTTTTATGCCACCACCGACCGCGGCGGCGCCTCGCTCGACCAGATCATGGAACTCCAGCGCCGCACCGTGCCGGGCTTTGCCCGCCGGGTGGACACGGATCTCACCAAGGTGCGCGTGCTCACGCGGGGCGACGAGGCGATGACGCTGCACTGGACGTTCCCGCAGGCGGGCCGCTGGGACATCGTGGAGGTGATCTGCCGGGTTGCCAGCGCCGAAGGCGCGCCCGCGGCGGGCACCGCGGAGGGCTTCGAGGGGACGTCGATGGAGACCCTGCAGGAAAAGCCGCTGCGCCGCGTGGGCATCACGTCGCTCGAGCCCGCCGTGCTCGGAGACCTGACGACCGACACCACCACCCGCGCCATCATCGAAACTGTCTCCGTTCTCCCTCCGCTCGAGGAGTAGAAACCACTGCAGATGCTCTGTTTAAGTCTGCGGTTTTGATCGCAGCGAAAGGCTGCTCTGAGCCCAAAGCCTCCGAAATGCTGCGCTGCGCACGAATGTCCGGTCTTCGAGCGACAGCCAAAAACGTGACAAAATCAATCAGGGTTTTGCCAAAGGTTTGTGGGAGAAAATTTTTCAACGATTCCGGTGCTGGCAACGCCTGTGACAAAAACGACCGTTTTTTGGCATAGCGCTTGCGAGCCCGCGCAGCTTTGGGCTGTCGCGCAGGAGATTGCTAGAAGTCCACGTGTCGGATGTGGTCAACGAATGTCTAGAAGCGATGACCTCGCAACAGGAAGTTCTGTTTCGACGAGTTGGCTCCAAACAAGAGATGCAATCCGATGATCGGCAAGTGTATGTTATTTTTGTAGCCCGAACATGGAGCAAATAGCCAATGCATGTGTACCCTTTACCTTTCTTGGAAGACCGAAAATTCAGAATTCGAAACGATCTTTGCTTTGTAATTATGCCGTTCACCAGCGGGTGGTCGGATAGAATTTACAGGATCATTAGAGAGCTAGTCGAAGAAGCCGGATACGAGTGTCAACGGGCGGACGATCTCTACGGCCGGGTCGTCTTGTCCGACATTTGGCAAGGATTAAACGAAGCATCGTTTGTGATCGCCGATCTGACCGATCAAAATCCAAACGTTTACTATGAGCTTGGCCTTGCGCATACTTTAGGGAAAGAGATCGTCCCAATCCTTCAGGCGAACCAAGATATCCCCTTCGATCAAAAACCATTTAGAATTCTATTTTACGAGGATAACGCAGATGGCTATCAAGTTTTGCGATCCCGCCTGCCCAGCTGGATAGAGCAAATGAACTTTGCGACGACCCCAGAGATGATGCTAAGGCGCGGAACGGTTGCCGATTTCAACGGTTGGAGAAGGCTGCACCCTTTGCGTTCCCTCAACGCAGAAGATTTGTCGGGGTTGGATTTGACCGGAATTGACCTGAAGGAGGCGCACTTGACCGACGCAAATCTAAAAAACTCCAATTTGCAGCAAGCAGATTTGGAGCGCGCAACACTGATTAGGTCCAATCTCGAAGGTAGCAACTTGATAAGAGCTAAAATGACTCGATGCAATGCGAGCGAGGCTCGACTGGCTGGTGCAAACCTTCGCGAGGCTGATCTTAGATGGTCAATAGTTTTGCGACCGGATTTGACGGGAGCCGACCTAACAGATGCTGATGTGAATGGCATGACAATTGATCATGCATCGCATGCAAAATATGAGATGCTTTTTGCGCAGTGTAAAAATATTGCCGGTATGACTATTGAGCGTTGAAATGCGAGAAACGGTAAATTGGATGAGCCTCGCTTGCGAAGCTCGAGAGGCAATCGTTTGCGGCAACCTAGCTGTGTCCATGCTTAGCGGGCCAATGTCGAGTGAAGACGCTGCTATATTCGCATCAGCTCCAATCGAGGTTCTTTCTCACACTACTGTTCCAAAGGCACTTAGCCGGTTGGGCGTCGCGAGCATCAGAGTCGTTGATATTTCCACGCAATCTAATTGGCTTACTACAGTTAGAGAAGACGATTTGGTGATCATCAACCTACATGGCGTGCCAGGGGAGGACGGCGTAATTCAGGGTGCTTTGGAGTGCGTCGGCGTTCCATTCCTTGGATCAGGAGTGGAGGCCAGCGTTGTTGCTTTGAATAAGCACCTCACAAAGCTGATGGCGTCACATATCGGCGTTCGGATGCCTGGTTGGATGCTTGTTGTGAACGGTCTAGTCCAAAGCAGGCATGGGGTGGATGATGACGTTAGGAGATTCATAGAAAAGCCATTGCGTGGAGGTAGCTCCTTGAGTTCGCGGATAGTCAATCCCAAGGACGAGCTACCAGGGACTGGCCGTTGGATACGCGAAGAATTTGTTCAGGGAACCGACATCACCGTCACCATTATTGAAGTGGATGGACAACCGCGAGCGCTTCCTGCCGTTGCGATTTCTCATGGCGATGAATTCTACTCAGAAGCCGTCAAAACTGGTAGCCAGTGGGTGCGAGGTGTATCAGCTAATCGCCCTAGTGCGTTACAACCTGTTTTCAGAAACTGTGAAGAAGTCGCAATCAAGTTGCATTCAGCACTTGGTGCGCGACATGTTTCGAGGTGTGACTTTGTGTTGTCTTCCCAAACTGACGAAATTCACTTCCTTGAGTTAAACACGATCCCCGGCTTTTCGGAAGTCAGCAATTCGGCAGAATGCGCCTACGCAGCCGGGCTTTCATACGATGATTTTATCGCACTCTTGGTAGCCTCGTCGCTTCAGAAACGAAAGAATAGCGTGCTATCAGCGGACGTGTGAACGATAACAACGTTCAAGGCGATCGGTGACTTCACAAGTCCTCTACCTTAGTGCGCTCTCTTTGTGGCTGAAGGATCGGCAGCGGTCAAAAACGACGGTTTTTGACTCCTGCCGATTTCCGATAGCGGCCATTTGCGCAGCCGCAGCGAATTGGCGCTTTGTCCGCAGAGAAGACACTCAGCACCTCGTGCGCCACTTCGCGGTTGACGCGGGCGCGGGGCTCCGTCATACGCCGCGTCTGTCGCGTGAGCGGCAACTGTCCGAGACGGTGGGTGGTGCGTGAACACCGTAAGTCCTGCCTGAGATGGGAAAGAACAATTCTCTGACGGCTCCTCCGGAGTTGGTTGGCGTGTTGCCCGTTCGGACTCTGGTCACGGCATGAGCCGGGGCTGAAATGAGCCGGAGGGGGCGACCCTTCCAAACTTGGAGTGAAACTGTGGATAGAGCCCAGAAAGAGAAAGTGGTCGAGGAACTCGGCCAGATCTTCGAAAGCTCTGGCGTTGTCGTCGTATCCAAATACGAAGGCATGACAGTTGCAGAGATGCAGGACCTGCGCGCGAAGCTTCGCGAAGCGGGTGGGTCCGTGCGCGTTGCCAAGAACAGGCTCGCCAAGATCGCCCTCCAGGGCAAGGCGGTGGAATCCATCGCCCAGCACCTGGAAGGCATGACCGTCCTCGCCTATTCCGAAGATCCCGTCGCGGCCGCCAAGGCCGTGAAGGCCTTCACCAAAGAGAACAAGAAGCTCGAAGTTCTCGGCGGAGCCATGGGTGAGACGGCGCTCGACGCCGCCGGTGTCGACGCAGTGGCCGAAATGCCGTCCCGCGAGGAGCTCATCGCTTCCATCGTGGGCGCCATCGGCGCACCTGCCTCGAACATCGCCGGCGCCATTGGCGCACCTGCATCCAACATCGCAAGCATCCTGTCGACGATCGAGGAGCGGGCCGAAGCGGCCTGATCCGAGAGATAACGCTGGAAACACATCAGAGAAACGGAGCCCAGTAAAATGGCTGATCTCAAGAAACTGGCCGAAGACATCGTCGGCCTCACCCTCCTGGAAGCCCAGGAGCTCAAGACCATCCTCAAGGATGAGTACGGCATCGAGCCCGCCGCTGGCGGCGCAGTCATGATGGCCGGCCCCGCAGGCGGCGACGCCGGCGGCGAAGCGGCTGAAGAAAAGACGGAGTTCGACGTGATCCTCGTCGCAGCCGGCGCCTCCAAGATCAACGTGATCAAGGAAGTCCGCGGCATCACCGGTCTTGGCCTCAAGGAAGCCAAGGAGCTCGTCGAGGCGGGCGGCAAGGCCGTCAAGGAGCAGGTCTCCAAGGACGAAGCCGAAGAGATCAAGGGCAAGCTGGAAGCAGCTGGTGCCGAGGTCGAACTCAAGTAATCCGGGTATCCGGTCTACTTCGGAAGGGCGTCCCCGAGGGGCGCCCTTTCTCGTTTCAGCGGGTCGCGCTGGCGTGTGTCGGCTTGATTGGAACGCGGCCGGAGAGCGCCTACTTCGGAGGGCGTTGAACTGTCCCACGCATCCGAGCCTCAGGAGGCCCCCATGAGACGACTTTTCGCCACCGCCGCCCTTGCCAGCGCCTTTGCCGTCACCTCGGGCCTGACCGCGCAGGCGCAGGGTCGCGGGATCACCGCGCCGTTGACCGACCTCTCCCTCGTGCAGCCCGCTTCCGCCGAGGCCACCATGGCCGTGGCCGTGACGCCCGCGAGCCTCGTGATGGAAGTGGCGGGATCGCTCATCATGGTGGACCCGGTGGGCGCGCAGGCGCAGTACCGCAGCTATGGCAGCCCCGACATCGTCGTGCTCACCCGCGTCTCCGAGGAGCATCTGAGCATCGACACGATGATCGGCCTCCTGCGCCGTGACACGGTCGTGCTCGCACCGCAGGCGGTCATCGATCAGCTGCCGCTGATGATCTCCAACAACACCTTCGCGCCCTTCGATATCGGGCAGACCCAGGAGGTGGCCGGGATCACCTTTCGCGCGATGGACGTGGACGCCAGCCTGCCCGGCGGCACGCAGATGTATCAGCGTGACCGGGGCGATATCGGCGTGATCATGGAGACGGGCGACGCGCGCATCTTCTTCTGACGCGCGCGCGGCTCAGGCGGCCTTGCGCCGGCGCGGCCGGCGCCGGCCTCTCCCCTTGGGCTGGCCCTCGCTTGCGCGCTGGGCGGCGGGCTTTGCCCCCTGCTGTTTCCGGGCACCACCGCCGCGTCGTCCTCCGCCGCCGCCTCCGGAACGCTTCTTGTGCGGCGGCTGGGCCTCTTCGGGGCGGTCGCCACCCGCCACGGGGATCTCGAGCTTCATGAGCTTCTCGATGCCCTTCAGGTATCCGATCTCGTCGGCCGCGCAGAAGGCGATGGCCTCGCCCTCGCGGCCCGCGCGCGCGGTGCGACCGATGCGGTGCACGTAGTTCTCGGGCACCTCGGGCAGGTCGTAGTTCACCACGTAAGACACGCCGGGAATGTCGATCCCGCGGGCGGCGACGTCGGTGCAGACGAGGATATTGATCTCGCCGGTCTTGAAGGCCTTGAGCGCGCGGTCGCGCTGACCCTGGCTCTTGTTGCCGTGGATCGAGGCGGCGTTGTAGCCGTCGGCCACGAGGCCTTTCATGAGGCGCTCGGCCCCGTGTTTCGTGCGGCAGAAGACCAGCGTGAGCTCGTCGGTCAGCAGCTCGCGCAGGAGCTCGGGCTTCTCGGCCTTCTCAGCGAAATGCAGGCTTTGGGTGATCTTGTCGGCGGCCTTGCCCGGCGGGGAGACTTGCACCTTGACGGGGTCTGTGAGGTAGGCGCCCGAAAGCTCCTCCATTTCCTTCGGCATAGTGGCCGAGAAGAGCATCGTCTGGCGCGGCGTCCCGAGGTGCGGCGCGATCTTCCTGAGCGCGTGGATGAAGCCCATGTCGAGCATCTGGTCAGCCTCGTCGAGGACGAGCTGGAAGGTGCGCGACAGGTCCACCGCCTCCCGGTCCATGAGGTCGATCAGGCGGCCCGGCGTGGCCACGAGGATATCGGTGCCGCGGGCGAGAAATCCGATCTGCTTGTTGATCGACTGCCCGCCGATGACGGTGGAAACGCGGAGCTTCGTGCCTTTCACGAGGGGGCGCAGGTTCTCCGCGATCTGGTTCACGAGCTCGCGGGTGGGCGCGAGGACGAGCGCCTTCACGCTCTTTGGCTGCGGCTTGCCCGGCTCGGCCAGAAGCGCATCCACGAGCGGCAGGCCAAAGGCCAGCGTCTTGCCGGTGCCCGTCTGGGCGAGACCCAGCACGTCGCGGCCCTCGATGGCCAGCGGGATCGCCTTCGCCTGGATCGGCGTCGGCGTGGTGAGAGCGGCGCGCTCGAGCGCCTTGAGGAGGGTCGGCCCGAGGCCGAGATCTTCGAATGATGTCAAAATTTATCCTTGCCCGCCCTGCGGGTGGCGGCCGCTGGGGCCGGTGAGGGTGCGCCCCGGCCACCACGCCCCGGGCGCATCCCGGTGCATCGGCCAAAGCGTCAGGACCCTGCGTGATGGGGAACTGGGAATGTCGGTCGCTGGGGCACTGATACCGGCCCGGCAAGCTCACGCGGCTGCGACAGCGATGCGCAGCACATGGAGCCGAATGCATGAAAGGTCAAGCGCGCGGGGCGAGGCGGGTTGTGGAGTGTTATATTATAACATAGCGTGCGGGTTCAGATCCCATTCAGCAAGCGAGACCGCCATGCCAGACACGCACCGCCCCGACACCCTGTCAGACGCTCCCCGCTCCGCCACCGGGCGCGCCGATGCGCGGCTGCCCGTGACCGTGCTCTCGGGCTTTCTCGGCGCGGGAAAGACGACGCTGCTCAACCGCGTCCTCAACAACCGCGAGGGGCGTCGCGTGGCCGTCATCGTCAATGACATGAGCGAGGTGAATATCGACGCCGACCTCGTGCGCGAGGGCGGGGCCAATCTCAGCCATACCGACGAGACGCTGGTGGAAATGTCGAATGGCTGCATCTGCTGCACGCTGCGCGACGATCTTCTGGCCGAGGTGCGCCGCCTCGCCGAGGAAGGCCGCTTCGATTACCTTCTGATCGAGTCCACGGGCATCTCGGAGCCGCTGCCCGTTGCCGCCACCTTCGATTTCCGCGACGAGGCCGGGGAGAGCCTTTCGGATGTCTCGCGCCTCGACACGATGGTGACGGTCGTGGACGCGGTCAACCTGCTCAATGATTACTCCTCCCATGATTTCCTCTCCGACCGGGGCGAGAGCCTTGGCGAGGAAGACGACCGGACGCTCGTGAACCTCCTCGTGGAGCAGATCGAATTCGCCGATGTCGTGATCCTCAACAAGGTCGCCGATGCGGGGCCGGAGAAGGTGGACGCCGCCAAGAAGATCATCCGCGCGCTCAATGCCGATGCCCGGATCATCGAGGCCGATTATTCCGAGGTGCCCGCCACCGAGATCCTGGACACCGGGCTTTTCGATTTCGACAAGGCCCATGAGCATCCCATGTGGGCCAAGGAGCTGTACGGCTTTGCCGATCACGTCCCCGAGACAGAGGAATACGGCGTGGCGAGCTTCGTCTACCGCGCCCGGCGACCGTTCGTGCCTGAAAAAATCCTCGACGTGCTCAACGGTGATCTGCCCGGCGTCATCCGCGCAAAGGGTCATTTCTGGATCGCCTCCCGGCCCGACTGGGTGGCGGAGTTCTCCCTCGCCGGGGCGCTGAGTTCGATCCGCCCGTTGGGCACGTGGTGGGCCTCCGTACCCGAGGATCGCTGGCCCGATCACGAAGGGGCGCGCGCCTACATGCGCGAGCATTGGCAGGAGCCTTGGGGCGATCGCCGTCAGGAACTCGTCTTCATCGGGGCGGGGATGGACTGGCCGGCGATCAAGGCACGGCTCGATGCGGCGCTTGTGCCCGCCGCCCATGCGGCTGGGCCGGACACGCTCCCCGACTTCGAAGACCCGTTCCCGGTCTGGCGCCGGGCCTGAAGGGTCGAGGCGCCCGCCCCGGAGCGCGCTTCGTAAATTGTCCTGGCGTCAGCCTTCGGACGTCAGGGCCTCGACGAGCGCGTCTTTCGACATGTCGGATCGCCCGTCGATCCCCTTCTCCTGCGCCATCTCGTAGAGCTCGTCCTTTGTCTTGGTCTCGAGCGCAATGGCCGCGCTCTTGCGCCGTCCGTTCTCGTCGGTGGCCTTGTCGATGGCCTTGAGGAGCGCGTCCTTGTTCATGTCGGAGCGGCCCTCGATCTTGAGGTCCTGCGCGCGGTCCATGAGCATCTCTTTCGTGGGCCCGTCGGATTTGATCCGCGAGACCTTCTCCTTCACGTCCTCGGGCTGGTCCACGAATTGCCGGTCGGCACCGCGCTTCTTATCGGTGGAGCGGCGGTATTCATCCTCGGTGAGCAGCATGCGCACCTTCTTCGGAAGATAGCGCTCCCCGGACGAGAGCGCCTCCTCCCCGGATTTCGTGCCCCAGTCTTCCTCGGTCCACTGGTGGAGATCGGTATCGGACTGGTTCGGGCCGTCATCCTCGTAGCCGCCGCCGCGCTTCTTGTATTCCTGTACGGCCATTTGCGCCTTCCGCGCGGACCATTGGCCGGGCTCGCCGCCCTTGTCGCTGGCGGTGATCTCGTCCTTCACCGTCTCCCAGAGCTCGGGGTCGGATTTCTTGGCGGATGTGGATGACATGGGCAGGCTCCTTTCGGGAAAAGAACCGGTGCGCGGGGCTCTGAGTTCCGCGCGCTATACATGTGAGCGGGGCGAGGCGCCCTATATGCGCTTGTGCCGGACACATGGTCCGTGCACCGGATCTGCACGGGGGCGGAGGCGGCCCGGATGACGTATGGGCAGGGACAAGCGGAAAAGGGTTAACGACGCGCCCGGGCGGTTGAACTCCCCCTAACGCTGAACTAGATGCGAGGTTCCGCTGGGGGCGATTGATTCGCGCCCGGCTTTTTGCGTCGCATGATCTGAGGAGCCTTCTTTCACCCCCAAACAGCTGACGCCTTTCAAAAAAAGCTGCCACAAGATGCCTTCCCGGGCAAGTGGGCAGTTTTTTTGGGAAGACAGTCGGGACGCATGCTCTGGGCCCGCATGCACGGATAGACACCTTCTCTAGAGGTCTTTGAGCGCTGGCAGCCGGTCGCCCGACGGTTTCGCTGGCAGACAAAGATGGAGTGCGATCGCACATGGGACAGACATTTCTCGGTCAGAAACGTCTTCGTAAATATTTCGGCAAAATCCGCGAAGTTCTGGAGATGCCGAACCTCATCGAGGTGCAGAAATCCTCGTATGATCTTTTCCTGAATTCCGGCGACCAGCCCGACCCCACCGACGGGGAAGGGATCATGGGCGTCTTCCAGTCGGTCTTCCCGATCAAGGATTTCAATGAGACGGCCGTTCTGGAGTTCGTGAAATACGAGCTCGAGCGTCCGAAATACGACGTCGAGGAATGCCAGCAGCGCGACATGACCTACAGCGCGCCGCTCAAGGTCACGCTCCGTCTAATCGTCTTTGATGTGGACGAGGACACCGGCGCGAAGTCCGTCAAGGACATCAAGGAGCAGGACGTCTTCATGGGCGACATGCCCCTGATGACCCCGAACGGCACGTTCATCGTGAACGGCACGGAGCGCGTGATCGTCTCCCAGATGCACCGCTCGCCGGGCGTGTTCTTCGACCACGACAAGGGCAAGACGCACAGCTCGGGCAAGCTGCTCTTTGCCTGCCGCATCATCCCCTACCGCGGCTCCTGGCTCGACTTCGAATTCGACGCCAAGGACATCGTGCATGCCCGTATCGACCGTCGCCGCAAGCTGCCGGTGACGACGCTCCTCTACGCGCTTGGTCTCGATCAGGAAGCGATCATGGACGCGTATTACGACACGGTCGATTACACCTACGAGAAGGGCAAAGGCTGGGTCACGAAGTTCTTCCCCGAGCGCGTGCGCGGCACGCGGCCGGCATATGATCTCGTTGACGCCGCTTCGGGCGAGGTGATCGCGGAAGCGGGCAAGAAGGTGACGCCGCGCGCGGTCAAGAAGCTCATCGACGAAGGGCAGGTGACCGAACTGCTCGTCCCGTTCGAGGAGATCGTGGGCAAGTTCGTTTCCAAAGACCTCATCAACGAGGAAAACGGCGCCATCTACGCCGAGGCCGGCGACGAGTTGACCTGGGAAGTGGATGCCAAGACCGGCGAAGTGATCGGCGGCACCGTCAAGGAGCTGATCGATAACGGGCACACGACCATCCCCGTGCTCGACATCGATAATGTGACCGTGGGCGCCTACATGCGCAACACCATGGCGACCGACAAGAACATGAGCCGCGAGACCGCGCTCATGGACATCTACCGCGTCATGCGCCCGGGCGAGCCGCCCACCGTGGATGCGGCCTCCGCCCTCTTCGACACGCTCTTCTTCGACTCGGAGCGCTACGACCTCTCCGCCGTGGGCCGCGTGAAGATGAACATGCGCCTCGCACTCGATGCCGAGGACACCGTGCGCACGCTCCGCAAGGAAGACATCGTCTCTTGCATCAAGGCGCTGGTGGATCTCCGTGATGGCCGCGGCGACGTCGACGACATCGACCACCTCGGCAACCGCCGCGTCCGCTCCGTGGGCGAGCTGATGGAGAACCAGTACCGCGTGGGCCTTCTGCGCATGGAGCGCGCGATCAAGGAGCGCATGAGCTCCGTCGAGATCGATACGGTCATGCCGCAGGATCTGATCAACGCGAAGCCCGCCGCGGCGGCCGTGCGCGAGTTCTTCGGCTCCTCGCAGCTGTCGCAGTTCATGGACCAGACGAACCCGCTCAGCGAAGTGACGCACAAGCGCCGCCTCTCGGCCCTCGGGCCGGGCGGTCTGACGCGCGAGCGCGCAGGCTTCGAGGTGCGCGACGTGCACGCCACCCACTATGGCCGGATGTGCCCGATCGAGACGCCGGAAGGCCCGAATATCGGCCTCATCAACTCGCTGGCGACCTTCGCGCGCGTGAACAAGTACGGCTTCATCGAAACGCCCTACCGGACCGTGAAGGACGGGCAGGTGTCGGACGACGTTAAGTACATGTCCGCGACCGAGGAGATGCGCCACGTCGTGGCCCAGGCCAACGCGCAGCTCACCGACGATGCGAAGTTCGTGCAGGAGTTCGTCTCCACCCGTCAGAACGGGGAGTACACGCTCGCGCCGTCCACGGATGTGGACCTGATCGACGTGTCGCCGAAGCAGCTCGTCTCCGTGGCCGCCTCGCTCATCCCGTTCCTCGAGAACGATGACGCGAACCGCGCGCTCATGGGCTCAAACATGCAGCGCCAGGCCGTGCCGCTCCTCAAGGCCGAGGCGCCCCTCGTGGGCACCGGCATCGAGGAGAAGGTCGCCATCGACTCCGGCGCCGCCATCCAGGCCAAGCGCGCGGGCATTATCGACCAGGTGGATGCCCAGCGGATCGTGATCCGGGCCACCGAAGATCTCGAGCCCGGCGACCCGGGCGTCGACATCTACCGGATGCGCAAGTTCCAGCGGTCGAACCAGAACACCTGCATCAACCAGCGCCCGCTGGTGAAGGTGGGTGACACCGTCCAGAAAGGCGAGGTCGTCGCAGACGGTCCCTCCACGGATATCGGCGAGCTCGCGCTCGGCAAGAACGTGGTCGTCGCCTTCATGCCCTGGAACGGCTACAACTACGAGGACTCCATCCTCATCTCCGAGCGCATCGTGCGCGACGACGTCTTCACCTCGATCCACATCGAGGAATTCGAAGTCGCCGCCCGTGACACCAAGCTCGGGCCGGAGGAAATCACCCGCGACATTCCGAACGTAGGCGAGGAAGCGCTCCGCAACCTCGACGAGGCGGGCATCGTTTATATCGGCGCCGAAGTGGGCCCGGCAGACATCCTCGTGGGCAAGATCACACCCAAGGGCGAAAGCCCGATGACGCCGGAAGAAAAGCTCCTCCGCGCCATCTTCGGGGAAAAGGCCTCCGACGTGCGCGACACGTCGCTCCGCCTGCCGCCGGGTGATTTCGGCACGGTCGTGGAAGTCCGCGTGTTCAACCGCCACGGCGTGGAGAAGGACGAGCGCGCGCTGCAGATCGAGCGTGAAGAGGTCGAGCGCCTCGCCCGGGACCGGGACGATGAGCTTCTGATCCTCGACCGCAACATCTACGCGCGCCTGCGCTCCATGATCGAGGGCAAGACCGTCGCGAAAGGGCCGAAGGGCATCAAGTCCGGCGCCACGATCGACGGCGAGATGCTCGAGAGCCTGCCGCGCAGCCACTGGTGGCAGCTCGCGCTCAAGGAAGAGGCCGACGCGCAGATCGTGGAGGCCCTGAACGAGCAGTACGAAGGACAGAAGCGTCAGCTCGACGCCCGCTTCGAGGACAAGGTGGAGAAGGTGCGCCGCGGCGACGACCTGCCGCCGGGTGTCATGAAGATGGTCAAGGTCTTCGTTGCCGTGAAGCGCAAGCTGCAGCCCGGTGACAAGATGGCCGGCCGCCACGGCAACAAGGGCGTGATCTCCAAGGTCGTGCCCATGGAGGACATGCCGTTCCTCGCCGATGGTACGCCTGTCGACTTCGTGCTCAATCCGCTCGGCGTGCCGAGCCGGATGAACGTGGGCCAGATCCTCGAGACGCATATGGGCTGGGCCGCGCGCGGCCTCGGGCTCCATATCGACGAGGCGCTGGGCGAGTACCGCCGCTCGGGCGACCTGACGCCGGTGCGCGATGCCATGAAGATCGCCTATGGCGACGACGTCTATGACGAGGGCATCGCTGGCATGGACGAGGACCACCTCATCGAGGCGGCGGGCAACGTCACGCGCGGCGTGCCGATCGCCACGCCTGTCTTCGACGGCGCGAAGGAGGCCGACGTGAACGAGGCGTTGGTGAAGGCCGGCTTCTCTGAGTCCGGCCAGTCGATCCTCTTCGACGGGCGCACGGGCGAGCAATTCGCACGTCCGGTCACGGTGGGCATCAAGTACCTCCTGAAGCTCCATCACCTCGTGGACGACAAGATCCACGCGCGCTCCACCGGTCCCTACTCCCTCGTCACCCAGCAGCCGCTGGGGGGCAAGGCGCAGTTCGGCGGTCAGCGCTTCGGGGAGATGGAAGTCTGGGCGCTCGAGGCTTACGGCGCGGCCTACACCCTGCAGGAGATGCTGACGGTGAAGTCCGACGACGTGGCAGGCCGGACGAAGGTCTACGAGTCGATCGTCAAGGGCGAGGACAACTTCGAGGCCGGCGTGCCGGAATCGTTCAACGTTCTCGTGAAAGAAGTCCGGGGCCTCGGCCTCAACATGGAACTCCTGGACGCGGAGGAGGACGAGTAGGGCCGCAAAAGTCTTTCAAAGACTTTTGGCAAATTCCTTCGCAAGGAATTTGGCCCTCGAACCCTCCAAAACGCCCTAAATTATAGGTAATCGCATGAACCAGGAACTGACCAACAACCCGTTCAACCCGATGACCCCGCCGAAGCAATTCGACGAGATCAAGGTGTCGCTGGCATCGCCCGAGCGCATCCTGTCGTGGTCCTACGGGGAGATCAAAAAGCCCGAGACGATCAACTACCGGACGTTCAAGCCTGAGCGTGACGGCCTCTTCTGTGCCCGCATCTTCGGGCCGATCAAGGACTACGAGTGCCTCTGCGGCAAATACAAGCGCATGAAATATCGCGGCGTCGTCTGCGAAAAGTGCGGCGTGGAAGTGACGCTCCAGAAGGTGCGCCGGGAGCGGATGGGCCATATCGAGCTCGCCGCACCTGTGGCTCACATCTGGTTCCTGAAGTCGCTGCCCAGCCGGATCGGCCTCATGCTCGACATGACGCTCCGCGATCTGGAGCGGATCCTGTATTTCGAGAACTACGTCGTCATTAACCCGGGCCTCACGGACCTCACCGAGGGCCAGCTCATGAGCGAAGAGGAATTCCTCGACGCGCAAGACACCTATGGCGAGGATGCTTTCGAGGCCAATATCGGCGCCGAGGCCATCCGCGAGATGCTGGCGGCGATCGATCTGGAATCCACGGCAGAACAGCTGCGCGCCGACCTCGCTGAGGCCACGGGCGAACTGAAGCCCAAGAAGATCATCAAGCGCCTGAAGATCGTGGAGAGCTTCATCGAGTCCGGCAACCGCCCGGAATGGATGATCCTCACCGTCGTGCCGGTCATCCCGCCGGAGCTGCGCCCGCTCGTCCCGCTTGACGGCGGCCGCTTCGCGACGTCGGATCTCAACGATCTCTATCGCCGCGTGATCAACCGCAACAATCGCCTCAAGCGCCTCATCGAGCTGCGTGCGCCGGACATCATCGTCCGGAACGAAAAGCGGATGCTGCAGGAATCCGTCGACGCGCTCTTCGACAACGGCCGTCGCGGTCGCGTCATCACGGGCGCCAACAAGCGCCCGCTGAAGTCGCTCTCCGACATGCTCAAGGGCAAGCAGGGTCGCTTCCGCCAGAACCTTCTGGGTAAGCGCGTGGACTTCTCGGGCCGCTCGGTCATCGTGACGGGCCCGGAGCTCAAGCTGCACCAGTGTGGCTTGCCCAAGAAAATGGCGCTCGAGCTCTTCAAGCCGTTCATCTACTCGCGGCTGGAGGCCAAGGGGCTTTCGAGCACCGTCAAGCAAGCCAAGAAGCTCGTGGAAAAAGAGCGCCCGGAAGTGTGGGACATCCTCGACGAGGTGATCCGCGAACATCCGGTGCTGCTCAACCGCGCGCCGACGCTCCACCGTCTGGGCATCCAGGCATTCGAGCCCGTGCTCATCGAAGGCAAGGCGATCCAGCTGCACCCGCTCGTCTGCTCGGCCTTCAACGCCGATTTCGACGGGGACCAGATGGCCGTCCACGTGCCGCTTTCGCTGGAAGCCCAGCTCGAAGCCCGCGTGCTCATGATGTCCACGAATAACGTGCTGTCGCCCGCCAACGGCGCGCCGATCATCGTGCCCTCGCAGGACATGATCCTCGGCCTCTACTACACCACGCTCATGCGCGAAGGCATGACGGGGGAGGGGATGTTCTTCTCTTCCATGGAGGAAGTGGAACACGCGCTCGCGAACGGCTCCGTGCATCTACACGCCAAGGTCACGGCACGCGTCAAGCAGATCGACGAGGAAGGCCAGGAGGTTTGGGAGCGGTTTGAAACCACCCCGGGCCGGCTTCGCGTTGGCGCGCTGCTGCCGCTCAACGCCAAGGCGCCGTTCTCCCTCGTGAACCGCCTGCTCAAGAAGGGCGAGGTGCAGAACGTCATCGACACCGTCTACCGCTATTGCGGTCAGAAGGAGTCGGTCATCTTCTGCGACCACATCATGACGCTCGGCTTCCGCGAAGCCTTCAAGGGCGGCATCTCCTTCGGCAAGGACGACATGGTCATCCCCGAAAGCAAATGGTCGATCGTCAATGACGTGCGCGAGCAGGTCAAAGAGTTCGAGCAGCAGTACATGGACGGCCTGATCACCCAGGGCGAAAAGTACAACAAGGTCACGGATGCCTGGTCGGTCTGTAACGACAAGGTCACCGAGGCGATGATGGACACCATCCGCGCCACGCGGAAAGACGAGAACGGCGCCGACATGGAGCCGAACTCCGTCTTCATGATGGCCGATTCCAAGGCGCGTGGCTCCGTCACGCAGATGAAGCAGCTCGGCGCCATGCGCGGCCTGATGGCCAAGCCCAACGGCGAGATCATCGAGACGCCCATCATCTCGAACTTCAAGGAAGGCCTGACCGTTCTTGAATACTTCAACTCCACCCACGGCGCCCGGAAGGGCCTCTCGGATACCGCTCTGAAGACGGCGAACTCCGGCTACCTGACGCGTCGCCTCGTGGACGTGGCGCAGGATTGCATCGTGCGCGAGAAGGATTGCGGCACCGAGCGCTCGATCACGGCCCAGGCGGCCGTGAACGACGGCGAAGTGGTGGCCTCGCTGGGCGAACGCATCCTGGGCCGCACCGCGGCCGAGGACGTGATGCGCCCGGGCACCGACGAGATCCTTGTCGAGAAGGGCGAGCTCATCGACGAGCGCAAGTCCGACCTCATCGAGGAAGCGGGCGTGCAGACGATGCAGATCCGCTCGCCGCTCACCTGTGACACCGAGGACGGCATCTGCGCCGCCTGCTACGGGCGCGATCTCGCGCGCGGCACGCAGGTGAACCAGGGCGAGGCCGTGGGCATCATCGCGGCGCAGTCCATCGGTGAACCCGGCACACAGCTGACGATGCGGACCTTCCACATCGGCGGCGTGGCCCAGGGCGGCGGTCAGCAATCGGTCCAGGAGACGAGCCAGGCCGGTAAGGTGGTCTTCCGCAACGCCAACACGCTCGATGCGGCCTCGGGCGACACGCTCAGCATGTCGCGCAACATGGTCATCGCGGTCGAAAACGAGCACGGTGCGGAGCTTGCCTCCTACAAGGTGGGCTTCGGCTCCAAGCTGCACGTCTCCGACGGGGACACCGTGCATCGCGGCGCCAAGCTCTTCGAATGGGATCCGTTCACGCTCCCGATCATCGCGGAGAAGGCGGGCACGGCGAAGCATGTCGACCTCACCAACGGTATCTCCGTGCGCGAAGAGACCGACGAGGCCACCGGCATGACGCAGAAGATCGTGTCCGACTGGCGCGCCGCGCCCAAGGGCAATGAGCTCGCGCCCAAGATCATCATCGCCGGCGCAGACGGCGAGCCGATCAAGCGCGAGGACGGTAACCCGCTGGCCTACGCGATGTCGGTGGATGCGATCCTGTCGGTGGAAGATCAGACCGAAGTGAAGCCGGGCGACATTCTGGCGCGGATCCCGCGCGAGGGCGGCGGCACCAAGGACATCACCGGCGGTCTGCCCCGGGTGGCCGAGCTCTTCGAGGCGCGGCGTCCCAAGGACCACGCCATCATCGCCGAGATCGACGGCTACGTGAAGTTCGGGCGCGACTACAAGAACAAGCGCCGGATCGCGATCGTGCCCGCCGATGAGAGCCTCGAGCCCGCCGAGTACATGGTGCCCAAGGGCAAGCACATCCCTGTGCAGGAAGGCGACTTCATCCAGAAGGGCGACTACATCATGGATGGCAACCCCGCCCCCCATGACATCCTCGCCATCATGGGCGTTGAGGCGCTTGCCGACTACATGATCGACGAGGTGCAGGCCGTGTATCGCCTCCAAGGTGTGAAGATTAACGACAAGCACATCGAGGTGATCGTCCGCCAGATGCTCCAGAAGTGGGAGATCCAGGACTCGGGCGAGACCACGCTCCTGAAGGGTGAGCACGTCGACAAGATCGAGTTCGATACCGCCAACGAGAAGGCGCTGGCCAAGGGCAAGCGCCCGGCGCAAGGCGAGCCGATCCTGCTCGGGATCACCAAGGCCTCGCTCCAGACGCGCTCCTTCATCTCGGCCGCCTCCTTCCAGGAGACGACCCGGGTCCTCACGGAGGCCTCCGTGCAGGGCAAGAAGGACACGCTCGTTGGCCTCAAGGAGAACGTCATCGTGGGCCGGCTCATTCCGGCGGGCACCGGTGGCGCCACGCAGCGCGTGCGCCGCATCGCGGCCACCCGTGACAACGTCGTCATCGAAGCGCGTCGGGAGGAGGCGGAAGCCGCCGCAGCCCTGGCCGCACCGGTGGAAGGCGACGATGTCGTGGGCGGGGACGAATTCGACAACCTCATCGTCGACACCCCCGAAAGCCGCGAGTAAACCGCTCGCCTAGAACAGCAAAAGGCCGCGCCCCCGGGCGCGGCCTTTTCGTTGGGCGGGTCAGTAGGTGCCGTGATCGCGGATGAAGAGGACGCCCATCTCGCAGAGCTGGCGGCAGTCGCTGGCATCCCGGCCGCGATCCTCGGAGAGGAGGATCGACGCGGAGCCCATGCCCTCGAACCGTGGGTCGTCGCATTCCAGATCGTTCGCGAAGTCGCTCGAGTCGTCTCCGAAATCGATGCGCGCGCAGGAGGTCGCCGCTTCTGCCTCGGCCCGGTTCCAGAGGGAGATCGTCCCCGCCTCGAAACCCCGCCGGCAATCGGTGGCGTCGCGCCCGATGTGATCGCTGTCGATATCGACAGCGATGCCCGGGCCGAAGAAGCGGCGGTCATCGCATTCCCCGTCATTGGTGTATTCGCCGCTGTCATCGCCGAAATTGATGCTTTGCGCCGCGGCCGGGGCGGCTGAGGCGGCGAGGGCGATGAGGCACGCGGCAACGAGGGGGATCTGGGTCATGGGGCTCTCCGAAAGTGGCGCTACCCTAGGGTGCGCCTCCCGCCACCTGTCAAGCGGAGTGACCGCCCTAGCTCCATCGTCATGGCCAGGACTGACAATTTTGCACGCGTGCCGGTGGCCTCCGAGGCGGAGCTCTGGGAATGGCTCGCCGAGCACCATGGGCAGGAGACGAGCGTCTGGCTCGTCACCTCGAAGAAAGGGCATGACGGGTACCTCTCAACATCCCAGGTGCTCGATGCGCTCATCGCCCATGGCTGGATCGACGGCATCCGGCGCAAGCACGAGGACCCGGCGCGCACCATGCAGCTCATCGCGCCGCGCCGCATGCAGGCCTGGGCGCAGAGCTACAAGGATCGCGCGGCAGCCCTCGGCGCGGCCGGCCGCATGCACCCGGCGGGCGAGGCCCGGATCGCGGCGTCAAAGGCGCAGGGCCTCTGGGATTTCTACGCCGACGTCGATGCCCTCATTCAGCCTGATGACCTGAACGCGGCGCTCGACGCCGCCCCCGGCGCGCGGGTCTTCTTCGAAGACTGCTCCGCCTCCTACCGCCGCAACGTGCTGCGCTGGATCAAGCTCGCCAAGACGCCGGCCACCCGCGCCAAGCGCATCGCCGAGGCGTCATGCACCGCCGCATCAGGGGAGCGCATCCCGCAGATGTGAGCGACCAAATTCCTTGCGAAGGAATTTGCAAAATCCTTCGCAAGGATTTTGTCACTTCTTTCGCGTGGGGCGTATCGGATCGGCCTCGAAGCTCGGGGCGAGATCGGGAAAGAGGCTCCCGGTGGCCGCGTCCCCGCCCGGCCTGTCATAGGTCGTCATCCACGCGGCGGGCTCGGCGAGCTCTCCGCCCGCCTGCCATTCGAAATAGCCGAGTGCGCCCGGGCAGGGTATGGGCGCGCAGGCCACCGCATTGGCAAGGACGAGGCCCATCTGCCCCCCGAACCACGCGCTCTGGCTCTCGCTGACGATCTCGACGACATCCACCGCGCCGATGATCGCGCCGCGGGGCAGGTCCGTGGGGTGCGGGCAGCGGACGCCGTGGCGGTGAAGCCGCCAGTGCCCCCACTGGAATTCATCCTGCTTGAGGCCCGTGGCGGCGTGGATCGCGATCCGCCGGCAATCCATCCCGCCCGCCGCGATGGACGCGGCGGAGCGGTTCTCGACCTCCTTGAAGCCCGCTACGATGGCCCAGGCCCAGGGCTGCCGCACCGAGAGCGCGATCTCGGGCAGCTTGATCTCGGGCGGCGCGATCTCGGGCCGCCCGCTCAGAGGCCCCAGCTCGCCAGCGCCCGAAAGTCCATGGCCTCGAGGAAGGGGATCAGGCGCTCCGGGCTGCCGCCCTCGGCCTGCACAAGGATGCGGTTGGCGACCATGGCCATCATCTGGTCGTCCTGCGCGGCGAATTGCTGTCGGTTCACCCGCTCGATGGAGGCCCCGATGGCACCGGCATTGGCCACCATCGCCGCCATGCCGGCCACCATGGGATTGTCGGCCATGAGCGTGATCGTCACGGCGCTCCCGCCACCCTCCGGGTAGTAGCTCGCCGAGGCACCCGCGCCGCCCCCCATCATCCCGAGCCCGATGGCCATGTCTTCATCGATTTCCTGCCGCCACCCCTCCGGCGCGGGCGGGAGGAACCCGATCAGCGCGTCGGCCTTCATCTCCTGCAGCTTGGCCCGGGCGAAATCGAGCTCCTCGAGGGCAAAGGTCGTGTCCCCGGCCTGGTAGGCTTCGAGCGCCGCCGAGAGCGCCTCCTCGATCTCGTCCGCGAGGACCGGCGCCGGCAACAGGCAAAGGCACAAGGCAAGGGGTCTCAACATCGTCGTTCTCCAAATTAACTGCGCGCAGTGTGCATCGCGCCCCGGCACCCGGCAAGCCGGGTTTCCCGGACATGGGCACCGCCTCGGGAGGCCTTGCATCTCCCGCGCCGCTGGCCTCAAGTCGCGCCATGGCCATGCGCGCGCTCGACCCCACCACACAGGCAAACAGGAAAGGCGCGGCCCTCATGCTGGGCTCCATGACGGCCTTCACGCTCAACGATGCCTTTATGAAGAGCCTCGGGATGGAATGGCCGCTCTTCCAGTCGATCTTTGTCCGGGGCATCTTCGCCGTCCTGATCATGGGCGCGCTCGCGGCCTATCTCGGCCATCTGAAGCTGCGCCTCTCCGGCAGGGACGCGCAGCTCGTGGCGATCCGGTCGATCTGCGAGGCCTTCGCCGCGGGGCTTTTCATCTACGCGATCTTCAACATGCCGCTGGCGGAGGCCACGGCGATCCTGCAGACCCTGCCGCTCACGGTCACGCTGGCGGGCGCGCTCTTTCTGGGCGAGCCGGTGGGCTGGCGGCGCTGGGCGGCGATCCTCGTGGGGTTCCTCGGCGTTCTCCTCATCGTGCAGCCCGGCGCGGCGGGCTTCACGCCGGTCTCGCTCTATGCCGTGGCGGCGGTGGTGCTCATCACCGGGCGCGATATCGCCGCGCGGCGCATGTCCGACAGGGTGCCGAGCCTTCTGGCCGCGCTCGCGGGCGCGCTGGCCGTGATGCTCTTTGGAGCCTTCGGTGCCACGACGGACGAGTGGCAGCCGCTCACCGCGACCGCCGCTTTCGCGCTGACGGGCGCGGTCTCCACGATCTTCTTTGCCTATCTCTTCTCGGTGGCCGCCATGCGCTCCGGGGATATCGGCTTCGTGGCCCCCTATCGCTACAGCGCGCTCCTCGTGGCGCTCCTTCTCGGGATTTTCGTGTTCGACGAGATCCCGGGCGCGCTTACGCTTGTCGGCGCGGCCCTCATCACGGCGAGCGGCATTTACACGCTCCTGCGCGAAAATCGTGCTAAGGAGACCGCGTAACGAGCGCGGGCGCGACCATGGCAGACGGCTTTCTCCAAGTTCTCGGTCTCATGCGGTGGTCCTACCCGTCCGAGATCGACGCTTTCGAGGCCGAGGCCTCCGATCTCGATGCGTTGCGCGCGCAGCTCTACGCGCCCGAGCGGATGGAGGAGCGGCTCTTCTTCCTCGAGCACGTGACGCTGCCCTGCCTGCGGGCGCAGACCGATAAGAACTTCCGCATCCTGCTTCTGATGGGCGACACCCTGCCGGAGCCGTGGCGGATCCGCGTGCGCGCGCTCACCGCGGATATCCCGCAGATCGTGCCACTCTTCGAGCCCGAAGGTCAGAAACACGCGCATGTCTGTCGCAAGGTGATGCGCGCGCACCGGGTGGGCAGCGCGGCGGCAGTGGCGGAGTTCAGGCTCGACGACGATGATGCCATGGCCATCGATTTCGTCGCCACCACGCGCCGCGTGTTCCGACAGAACCGGCACATGCTGGGCAGGAACCGCGCCTTCTGCCTTGATTTCAGCAAGGGCTTCGCGCTCACGGCGGGGCAGGGGGGCGTGGAGGTACGGCCCGTCTTCCAGCAGCATGTGGGGATTGCGCAGGCGCTCCTCTACGCGCCGCGCCACCGCCGGAGCATCCTCGACTACCCGCACCGGCGTCTGTGGATGGCGATGCCGAACATCACGATGCCCGATCCGGTCAAGTGGGTCCGCGGCATCCACAGGACCAATGACAGCGGCATCGCGGCGGGGGTGGACAAGCTCCCCACATGGCCCTGCGAGCCCGACGAGATCCCCATGCTCCTGGAAAGCGAGTTCGCGATCAATTGGGACGCGCTGCGCGCGGCCTGGGCCCGGATCGAGGCCCGTCGGGCGGCCTGAGCGGCGGCGGGCGAGGGGCCCCGTTCAGAAACGTGACCGCTGTCAACGCCGCTGGACTGCCTAGCCTGCGCAGCGCTGTTGACAAGCTCCCCGACTCTGAGTACCTCGCGCCCACTTGGGCGAAAGCCTGAGCCTACAGGATTGAATTGGTCATGATCCGGGCCCCGCGGCCCCGATCCTCTGGATACCACCGCACCGCTCCCGTGGGGAGAGGTTTGCGGCTTTTGCGCTTGTCGGGGGACGCCTCGGGAAGCACTGACGAAACCCGGCGGATCAGCCCGCCAACACGTGTGAACCAGGCGGAGAAGCCCGCCAGCGAAATAACGGGAAGAACGCCCAATGCCCACGATCCAGCAGCTGATCCGGAAGCCCCGGCAGCCGAAAGTCAAGCGCTCCAAATCCATGCATCTGGAGCAGTGCCCCCAGAAGCGCGGCGTCTGCACGCGCGTCTACACCACGACCCCGAAAAAGCCGAACTCGGCCATGCGGAAGGTCGCCAAGGTGCGCCTGACGAACGGTTACGAGGTGATCAGCTACATTCCCGGCGAAAGCCACAACCTCCAGGAGCACTCCGTGGTGCTGATCCGCGGCGGTCGTGTGAAGGACCTTCCGGGCGTGCGCTACCACATCCTGCGCGGCGTGCTCGACACGCAGGGCGTCAAAGATCGAAAGCAGCGTCGTTCGAAGTACGGCGCGAAGCGTCCGAAGTAAGAAGGAAGAAGAGCCATGTCGCGTCGCCACGCTGCTGAAAAACGTGAAGTCCTCCCTGACGCCAAATACGGCGACAAGGTGCTGACGAAGTTCATGAACAACCTGATGCGGGACGGGAAGAAATCCGCCGCCGAATCCATTGTCTACGGCGCTCTGGATCGCGTCGAGAACAAGGTGAAGCGCGCGCCCGTGGAGATCTTCCACGAGGCCCTCGACAACATCAAACCCGCCGTGGAGGTGCGTTCCCGCCGCGTGGGTGGTGCCACCTACCAGGTGCCCGTCGAGGTCCGTCCCGAGCGCCGTGAAGCGCTGGCGATCCGCTGGCTCATCGACGCCTCCCGCAAGCGCAACGAGAACACGATGGAAGAGCGCCTTGCAGGCGAGCTCATCGACGCGGTCCAGTCCCGCGGCACCGCCGTGAAGAAGCGCGAAGACACCCACAAGATGGCCGACGCCAACAAGGCGTTCAGCCACTACCGCTGGTAACACAACCTCCGAGGACCGTTCCCCATGGCACGCGACTATCCGCTCCAACGCTACCGCAACTTCGGCATCATGGCGCATATCGATGCGGGCAAGACGACCTGCTCGGAGCGCATCCTGTTCTACACCGGCAAGTCCCACAACATCGGCGAGGTGCATGACGGCGCCGC
This sequence comes from Pseudomonadota bacterium, assembly GCA_038533575.1. NCBI lineage: Bacteria > Pseudomonadati > Pseudomonadota > Pseudomonadota bacterium. Next base: position 37,694 of record JBCAYL010000005.1, read on the forward strand.
CACCATGGACTGGATGGAGCAGGAGCAGGAGCGTGGCATCACGATCACGTCCGCCGCGACGACGACGTTCTGGCAGCGCCAGGAAGAGCCCACCAACGAGGGCACGTCCGACACGAAGTACCGGATGAACATCATCGACACGCCCGGCCACGTGGACTTCACGATCGAGGTCGAGCGCTCGCTCGCCGTCCTCGACGGTGCCGTCGCCGTGCTCGATGCCAATGCCGGTGTTGAGCCGCAGACCGAGACTGTCTGGCGTCAAGCTGACCGCTACAAGGTCCCGCGCATCGTCTTCGTCAACAAGATGGACAAGATCGGCGCCGATTACTTCAACTGCGTGCGCATGATCGAAGACCGCACCGGCGCCCGCGCCGTGCCCGTGGCGATCCCGATCGGGGCCGAGAACGAGCTCGAGGGCCTCGTGGACCTCGTGACCATGGAAGAGTGGGTCTGGAAGGGCGAGGATCTCGGCGCGAGCTGGGAAAAAGGCCCGATCCGCGACAGCATGGCCGATCTCTGCGCCGAGTGGCGCGAGAAGATGATCGAGGCCGCCGTCGAGCAAGACGATGACGCGATGGAAGCCTATCTGGAGGGCAACGAGCCCGACGTGGACACGCTCCGCAAGCTGCTCCGCAAGGGCACGCTCGCGCTCGATTTCGTGCCGGTCCTCGGCGGCTCCGCGTTCAAGAACAAGGGTGTCCAGCCGCTCCTCAACGCTGTCATCGATTACCTGCCGAGCCCGCTCGACGTGGTCGATTACATGGGCTTCAAGCCCGGCGACGAGGAAGAGACCCGCAACATCGCGCGCCGCGCCGATGACAACATGCCGTTCTCCGGCCTCGCGTTCAAAATCATGAACGACCCCTTCGTGGGCTCGCTCACCTTCGTGCGCATCTACTCGGGCAAGCTCGCCAAGGGCGACGCGATGCTCAACTCCACGAAGGGCAACAACGAGCGTGTTGGCCGCATGATGATGATGCACTCCAACAACCGCGAGGAAATCGAAGAGGCCTTCGCGGGCGACATCATCGCACTGGGTGGCCTCAAGAACACCACCACCGGTGACACGCTCTGTGACAAGAACGACCCGGTCGTGCTCGAAACAATGACCTTCCCCGACCCGGTGATCGAGATCGCCGTGGAGCCTAAGACGAAGGGCGACCAGGAGAAGATGTCCGCGGGTCTCGCCCGTCTCGCCGCCGAGGATCCGTCCTTCCGCGTGGAGACGGACCAGGAGAGCGGCCAGACCATCATGAAGGGCATGGGTGAACTTCACCTCGACATCCTCGTCGACCGCCTCAAGCGGGAGTTCAAGGTCGAGGCCAATATCGGCGCCCCGCAGGTGGCCTACCGCGAGACCATCGGTCACGAGGTGGAGCACACCTATACCCACAAGAAGCAGTCGGGTGGCTCTGGTCAGTTCGCCGAGGTCAAGCTCATCATCACGCCGACCGAGCCGGGCGAAGGCTACTCCTTCGAGAGCCGCATCGTCGGCGGTGCCGTGCCCAAGGAGTACATCCCGGGCGTCGAGAAGGGCATCCAGTCGGTGATGGATAGCGGTCCGCTCGCGGGCTTCCCCGTGATCGACTTCAAGGTGGCGCTCGTGGACGGCAAGTTCCACGACGTGGACTCCAGCGTTCTCGCCTTCGAGATCGCATCCCGCATGGGCATGCGCGAAGGCATGAAGAAGGCGGGCGCGAAGCTCCTCGAGCCGATCATGAAGGTCGAGGTGATCACGCCGGAGGAATATACCGGCTCCATCATCGGCGATCTGACGTCCCGCCGGGGCCAGGTCTCCGGCCAGGACACCCGCGGCAACGCCATCGCCATCGACGCGATGGTCCCGCTCGCCAACATGTTCGGCTACATCAATACGCTGCGCTCCATGTCCTCGGGCCGCGCGCAGTTCACGATGCAGTTCGATCACTACGATCCGGTCCCGGCGAATATCAGCCAGGAAATCCAGGAAAAGTACGCATAACCGGGGCGGCCGGACGAACCGGCCCTACCCACCACCCGTAGGCCGGGCTTGAGCCCGGCACCCCACTA
>JBCAYL010000006.1 GCA_038533575.1 Pseudomonadota bacterium
CACGTGCACATAGGTCACCTCGCGCACCAGCCGGTCGATCCACACGCCCTGCCCGTCCGCGAGATCGCGCGCGCTCAAGACACGCCGCGCCGCCTCTTCCAGGGTGGAGAAGCTGCGCACCGCCTCGGCCTGCGCCTCCGTCAGCGCCGCCTGGGCGGGGTGAAAGCTCTCGGTTTCGAGACCGTTGGCAAAGACAATCTCGTGTCGCTCGAAAAGCACGTGCACATAGGTCACCTCGCGCACCAGCCGGTCGATCCACACGCCCTGCCCGTCCGCGAGATCGCGCGCGCTCACGAGCACCTCCTCGGAATTGAAGAGCGCCCGTGCCTGCGCGCCCTTCACGAGCATCCGATGCTCCGGTGAGACGACAAGCTCGGCATCGGGCCGCCCGGAGCCCAGCGCCGCCGACCGGAGCCGTACCGGCGCAAGCTCCGGCATGACATGGAGCCGCGCGCCTGTTATGCGGCGCGACCCCACCCAGAGCACCTCCTGGAGGCCGTTATCCTTGGTCTGGACCTTGTCGCCGGGCTTCAGCGCGGCCACGTCGGCCGCCCCATCGCCCAGCCTGATCTGGGTCCCGGGCGTAAAACAGATCATGCGCCCCGCCTCGGGCGCTGTGCGCACCGTGCGGTCGAGCGCCGGCGCGATGCGCGCCGCCACGATCCAAAGGTCGATATCGGCAGGTGGTACGTCGTCCACGAACATCGCAAGCGGGCGCGCGCCCGGCACGTCCACAAGCGTCACGACGTAGGCCGCGCGTCCATCCGTGACGACAAAGCAGTCGTCCCGGAGCGGCGCGAAGTCCGCGAGATCGACATCCTCGAGATCTGCCGTGTTTGCGCGAGCTGCGCCGACAAGCCTGCGGACTCTCTCCGCCGCTCGCCTGCGCAGCTCAGCGTCTCCGTTTGCCCCGTCTAGCCGCAGTATCGCGCCCGGCCCGTCCACGCGGACCACGTCCCCCGTCCAGCGCCAGGTCTTACTCGCTGCCAGCGCCGATGGGATCGCGGCGGTTTCGCCGTCTGTTTGCGTCTGCGACCAGGAGATGACGAACGTGCCTCGAAAGCCCGTTTCCATGCCTGACGTCCTGCCCCGAGTGTTTTTGTTCAATGCTGCCGAGACAGCATTCTCACCCTTATGGAAGATGCGTAGCACAGGGTGATTCGCGCTGGGAATCCCTAAAGTGATTCGGTCGCGTAAAAAGTGCAGCGGCGCCGCAGGAGGATCGCATGGTGCGCCCGCTATCCGGATGGAGCACAGGGCCCACGCGCGCTCTGGTCGGCGGGCGGGGGTGGGCGGGCGGGCCGTCCGTCGATCAGCGCGCGGGTGGGCCCTGCCCGACGTGATGCAGAGGCGCCTAGCTTTCGAGCAAGGCGCGTAGCTCGGTCTTCAGCACCTTGCCGTAATTGTTCTTCGGCAGCGCCGCGATCTCGCGGTAAACCTTCGGCGCCTTGAAGCGCGCGATGTTGGCGCGGCAATGGGCATCGAGGGCGCCCGTGTCAAGCGCACCGTCGCAGGCCACGAAGGCCACCACGATCTCGCCCCACTCCGCGTCCCGCTGCCCCACGACCGCCACCTCGCGCACGCCCGGATGCGTGAGCAGCACCTCCTCCACCTCGCGCGGGTAAACGTTCGAGCCTCCTGAGATGATCAGGTCCTTCAAGCGATCCACGAGCGTCACATACCCGTCGGCGTCCATGTGCCCCATGTCCCCGGTCCAGAGCCATCCATCGCGCACGGTCTTCGCGGTGGCCTCGGGGTTGTCCCAATAGCCCAGCATCACCGGCGTGCCCGCCACGGCGATCTCGCCCACCTCGCCGCGGGGCAGCTCGCGCCCGTCCTCGCCGAGGATCCGCACCTCGACCACCGATTGCGCTGTGCCCACCGAACCGAGACGCGCGGCCCAGCGCCCATGGGCGCGGTCGGCCACGTCTGCGCGCGAGAGCGCCGTGATCGCCATGGGGCACTCCCCCTGCCCGTAGACCTGCACGAAGCGCGGCCCCATCACCTCAACCGCCTCGATGATGTCGGCATTGTACATGGGCCCGCCTGCATAGACGATCGTCCGGAGCCCCTCCCCCGTGGCGCCCGTGGTCTTCGCATGGTCCACGAGCCGCCGCACCATCGTGGGCGCGGCGAACATGTGCACCGATCCGAGGCGTGGCGCGAGCGCGAGGATCTCGCCGGGATCAAACCCGCCCGAGCGGGGCACCACGTGCCGCGCGCCGCGCATCACATGCATGAAGTTATAGATGCCCGCCGCGTGGCTCATCGGCGCGGCATAAAGCGCGGCATCCTCGGACAGCACGTCATCGACATCGACGAAATAGCTCAACGCCATGGCCTCGATATTGCCCGCGCTCATCATCACGCCCTTGGGCCGCCCCGTCGTTCCCGACGTGTAAAAGAGCCAGCAGAGATCGCCCGCCGCCATGGGCGCGGGCGCGTCGAGCGGCGCATGCCCGTACCAGCCCGGAAGCTCCCCGGCCTCCACCACCGCCACGTCGGTCTCGAGCGCCGCGCCGATATCGGCGCTCACGATCGCCAGTTCCGCGCGGGCATTGCCGAGGATCCATTCCGCCTCCCGGGCATGGAGCTTGCCGTTGATGGGGATAGCCGCCGCCCCTGACCACCAGATGCCGTAGAAGGCCTCGAGATATTCCGTGCGGTTGGTCATGAAGATCGCCACGCGGGCGCCGGGGCCGATCGCCCGGGCACGCAGCGCGCCGGCGATGCCCGCGGCGCGCCGCGCGAAGGTCGCGTAATCGGCCACCACCTCCTCCCCGCTGAGAAGCGCCGGAGCCTCCGGTGCCCGGAGCGCCGTCCGCGCAAGCCATTCCGCTGGATTCATGCCCTGCCCTCCCGGCGTCACCATGGCCGCCCGCGCGACCCATTTCAAATCTTGACCGGGGCCGTGACCCCGGCCACCAAACACCCATGACAACCGGACGATGCCTCTGCGGTGCCACGAGCTGGGAATTCGACGGCGCGCCCGTCTGGTCCTGCTACTGCCATTGCGACGATTGCCGGCGCAACTGCGCGGCCCCCGTGGTGGCCTGGCTCGGCGCGCCGCGCGAGCTCTTCCGCTGGACAGGGGCCGCGCCACGCACGTTTCAGAGCTCCCCAGGCGTCGCGCGCCATTTCTGCGCAGACTGCGGCACGCCCCTGGGCTTCGAGGCCGATCACTATCCAGGCGACATGCATCTCTACGCCGCCTCCCTCGACGACCCCGCAGAGTTCACGCCGGAGTTCCACGTCTTCTGGACCGCGCGCCTCCCATGGCTCCCGCTCAAGGACGACCTGCCGAAATATCCGCGCTCGCTGAACGAGGCGCCGCCCGAGCTCCGCGCGCGGCACCCCTAGGCCGGGCGTCAGCCGGGCGCCCGCCCTAGCCGCACTTCGAGTAGCCGCAATTCGCACATGTCATGCAGCCCTCGATCATGCGCATCTCGAAGCTGCCGCAGCTCGAGCACGCCGCGCCCGGGCGCGCCTGCATCTGGTGCACCTCCGCCTGCGGGTCGGCCTTCAGGCCCATCCCTTCGCCCGCGATGAACCCGATGGAGATCAGGTGCTGCTCGATCACGCCGCCGATGGCCGCCAGGATGGACGGGACGTATTTGCCCTGCATCCACGCCCCGCCACGAGGGTCGAACACGGCCTTCAGCTCCTCGACGACGAAGCTCACATCCCCGCCGCGCCGGAAGACCGCCGAGATCATCCGCGTGAGCGCCACCGTCCAGGCGAAATGCTCCATGTTCTTCGAGTTCACGAAGATCTCGAAGGGCCGCCGCTGCCGCCCGAGCACGATGTCATTGATCGTGATGTAGAGTGCGTGCTCGCTGTCGGGCCATTTGAGCTTGTAGGTGGAGCCCTCGAGCGCCGCGGGCCGGTCGAGCGGCTCGGACAGGTGCACGATATCTGCGCCCCCCGCCGGCACCTCGAGCGCGGCGATCTGCGTGGCGTGCTCCACGTCCCGGCCCTGCGCCGGGACCTCCGCCTCGGCCTTCGCATCCTCGGAGACCGAAAGCACCGAGCCCGTCACATCGTTCGGTCGATACGTCGTGCAGCCCTTACAGCCCTGATCCCAGGCAGCCATGTAGACATCCTTGAAATCCTCGAAGGAAATGTCGGCGGGGCAGTTGATCGTCTTCGAGATCGAGCTGTCCACCCAGCGCTGCGCCGCCGCCTGCATCCGGACATGCTCGAGCGGGGCAAGAGTCTGCGCGTTCACGAAGTAGTCGGGCAGCGGCGCGTCGCCCCTCAGCTCGCGCCACATCTGCACCGCGTAGTCGACCACCTCTTCCTCGGTTTTCGAGCCATCGGGCTGCAGGACTTTGCGCGTGTAGGCATAGGCGAAGACCGGCTCGATGCCGGAGGACACGTTGCCGGCATAGAGCGAGATCGTCCCCGTGGGCGCGATCGAGGTGACGAGCGCGTTGCGGATTCCGTGCTCGGCCACCGCTGCGCGGACCTCTTCGGGCATGGTCTGCATCGTCTCCGAGGCGAGATAGGCGTCCCGGTCAAAGAGCGGGAACGGCCCCTTCTCTTTCGCCAACTGCGCCGAGGCCAGGTACGCGGCCCGCGCGATGCGGCCCAGCCAGCGATCGGTGAGACGCGCTGCCTCCTCCGAGCCATAGCGCGAGCCCACCATGAGGAGCGCATCGGCGAGCCCCGTGACGCCCAGCCCGATCCGGCGTTTGGCCTCGGCCTCGCGCGCCTGCGCCTCGAGCGGGAAGCGGGAGGCATCGACGACGTTGTCCATCATCCGCACCGCGGTCGTCACGAGATCATCGAGCGCGCCCTCGTCGAGCGCCGCGCCCTCGGAGAAGGGCTCCGGCACCAGCTTTGCGAGGTTGATCGAGCCGAGGAGGCACGCGCCATAGGGCGGGAGCGGCTGCTCGCCGCAGGGGTTCGTGGCCGCGATCGTCTCGCAGTAGTTCAGGTTGTTGGCGCGGTTGATGCGGTCGATGAAGATCACACCCGGTTCGGCATAATCGAACGTCGATTGCATGATCTTGTCCCAAAGGTCGCGCGCCCGCACCGTGCGGTAGGTCTTGCCGTCAAAGACGAGGTCCCAGGGCTTGTCGGCTTTCACCGCCTCCATGAACGGATCGGTGACGAGCACCGAGACGTTGAACATGCGGAGCCGCGCGGCATCGGATTTCGCCTCGATGAAGGCCTCGATATCGGGGTGATCGCAGCGCAGCACCGCCATCATCGCGCCCCGGCGCGAGCCGGCCGACATGATCGTGCGGCACATCGCATCCCACACATCCATGAAGGAGAGCGGGCCGGAGGCATCGGCGGCCACGCCCGCCACAGCGGCGCCCTTGGGCCGGATCGTGGAGAAATCGTACCCGATCCCGCCGCCCTGCTGCATCGTGAGCGCGGCCTCTTTCAGCATGTCGAAGATGCCGCCCATGTCGTCGGGGATGGTGCCCATGACAAAGCAGTTGAAGAGCGTCACCTTGCGCCCGGTGCCCGCGCCCGCGGTGATCCGGCCGGCGGGGAGGAACCGAAAGTCCTCCAGAGCATTAAGGAATTGTTCCTCGTGACGGTCCGGGTCCGTTTCGACACTTGATAGGGCCCGGGCCACCCGCGCCCACGTATCGTCGACCGTCTCGTCAAGCGGTGTTCCATCCGCATCCTTGAGGCGGTACTTCATATCCCAGATTTGCTCGGCGACGGGCGCAGTGAAGCGGGTCATGACAGAACCTCAATATCTAGCGGTGAGTGCGTCAGGTAGTGTTTGCAGCATAGCCGGCCACCACATCTAGATGTAGCTTCCTTTGCGCCGGGAATCGCAATATATAGAAAGTCGCGGCATCTGCACAACATCTGGTGGCCCATGGCACACGTGAACCTAGTCAAACTATGCGTCGGCGCAGACAGCATCGCCGATCTGGAGGCCTGGCAGGCCGAGCGCCGTTCCCGAGGGCTTACGCATCGCCACGTCACCCGCATGTGGCCGAAGCGCGAGACCGAGATCCTCGAGGGCGGCTCGCTCTACTGGGTCATCAAGGGCGTGATCCTCTGCCGGCAGCGCGTGCTCAGGCTCGACGAGGTGATCGGCCAGGACGGGACGCGGCGCTGCGGGATCGTGCTCGACCCCGCGATCGTCCGCACCACGCCCGCGCAGCGCCGCCCTTTCCAGGGCTGGCGCTACCTGTCGGCGGAGGACGCGCCCGCCGATCTCCGGTCCTCGGAAGCGCGTGAAAAGCTGCCGCCCGGCCTCGAGCTCGCGCTCTCCGAAATCGGCGTCCTCTGAGGCTGCGTCACTCTGTCCATCGTCTTGGCGGCATCATGGCTGGCCCGTGGTATGCACTGGTCTACCTCGGCATCGAACGGACATGAGGGACCCCAAGAATGGACATCCGCATCGTACTCGGCGTCGTGACCCTGCTCTTCGCCTACCTCGCCTTCTTCAGCGAGGGCGACCATTCCATCAACATCGTCGATAAGTTCACCGTCTTGGTGGAAGACGAGGCGTCCGCCGAGGACAGCGACAGCTAGGCGAGCCGTGCGCGCAGCGCCTCGAGTGCTGCTGCATCGCCCTGCGTGAGCTCCGCGCCGAGCGACTGGAACAGAGTCGCCTGGCTTTGGTGAATGAGACCGTCCTCCAGCACGCGCAAGTGGTTGGCCGTGAGGGTCGCGCCTGTCGAGGTGATATCGGCCACGGCCTCCGCCGTCTCGTTCTTGACCGTGCCTTCCGTGGCGCCCTGGCTGTCGACGAGCTGGTAATCGGCCACACCGTGGGCCGCCAGATGCTGCCTCACCAGGCGATGGTATTTCGTGGCGATGCGCAGCCGGAAACCGTTCCGCGCACGGAAGGCAGCGGCGACGGCATCGAGATCGTGGAGCAACGTACAATCGGTCCAGAAGGCCGGGACGGCCACGACGAGATCGGCATGGCCAAAGCCCATGGGCGCGAGCTCCGCCACCTTCGTCTCCCACGCCGCGAGCTTTTCGCGGATGAGGTCGGATCCGGTGACACCGAGATGGATGCGCCCGTCAGCGAGCTCCCGCGGGATCTCGCCAGCGCTCAGGAGGACCATTTCGAGGCCGTCGATGCCCTCCACGCGGCCCACATATTCGCGGTCACCCCCGGCCTTCGAGAGCACGACGCCGCGCGCGGCAAACCACGCGAAGGTCTCTTCCATGAGCCGGCCTTTCGAGGGCACGCCAAGCTTGATCACGCGCGGCCCTCCCGAAGCAGTGTCACGAGGTCGGGCCGGATCACGCCGCCCACGGCGGGCACGGCGCGGCCCTGGCCCAGCACGCGCGTGAGCGCATCGTAGCGCCCGCCCAGCGCCACCGGCGGCAGCGCCGCGTGGGTGAAGCCGAAAACGAAGCCGTCATAGTATTCCATGGCGGTGCGCCCGTAGGTCACTTCGAAATCGAGCGCCCCAGGCGCGATGCCTCGGGCCTCCAGCGCCGTGATCCGCTCCGTGAGCCGCGCGAGCGGCGCGCCGATGGCGGGCATCGTCTCGACCGCGGCGGCAAGCGCGTCGAGCGCCTCGGGCAGCGGGCCCGCGATCCCGATGAGGGCCTCGAGCGCGCGTCGCGCCCCGGCGTCGAGCGGCGGCGTGGCGGCGTCCTCGTCCATCCGCGTGCGGCGCTCGATCACCTCGGCCATGGAACGCAGCCCAATCTCGGGGCCAGCCTCCGGCGTCTTCGGCCCCGGCTGCGCCGCGGAAAAGCGATCGAGCAGCGCGCGGAAGCGACGCGGGCGCCAGAGATGACGCATGAGCGCGTCCTTGCGGGGGCCGGAGGTTTCGAGCCCCTGCACCGCCGCGCGCAGGATCGCCATGTCGCCCATCACGGCGCGGAGCGGCAAGCCCGCGAGCGCCGCGTGGAAGGCCGCGAAAAGCTCTGCCTCAACCTCCGCGGGCCCCTGCCCGTCAAAGACCTCGTAGCCCACCTGCGGGTATTCGCTCGGGCGGCCAGTGTCCTCCTCCTGCCGGCGGAAGACCGGCCCGGCATAGGTGTAGCGCGCGGGCTCCGCTCCCTGGCTCATATGCATCTGCACGACAGGCACGGTGAAATCCGGGCGCAGCATCTGCTCGCCCCGGAGCGGGTCTTGCGTGGTGTAGGCGCGGGCGCGGATATCCTCGCCGTAGAGGTCGAGAAGCGTGTCCGCCGGCTGCAGGATATCCGCCTCGATACACTGCGCGCCGAGGGCCTCGAAGCCGTGCAGGAGCGCCTCGGTCGTGGCGCGGACGGCCTCACTCACCTCGCTGGGCCTCTCGCATCTTCTGCACCTCGGCCACGAGGTCCCCGCGCGCGATTTCGATCTGGCTGGGCCGCGCCTTCCATTCCTCGAGGCTCGCATCCTTGGCGATCTCGGCCCCGGCGATGAGGTCCTTGAGCTGCACCTTGCCCGCCGCGAACTCGTCCGAGCCCGCGATGACGGCGATGCCCGCCCTGCGCGTGTCGGCGTATTTCATCTGGTTGCCGAAGTTCTTCGGGTTGCCCAGATAGACCTCCGCCCGGATGCCCGCCTGCCGGAGCTCGGCGACCATGGCTTGGTAGTCGGCCATGCGCGCGCGGTCCATGACGGTCACGACGACGGGCCCCTCCGCGTTTTGCGCGATGCGCCCCTTGGCGCGGAGCGCCGCCAGCAACCGGTCGACGCCGATGGAGACCCCGGTCGCCGGTACAGCCTGCCCCGTGAAGCGCTTGACGAGATCGTCGTATCGCCCGCCCCCGGCCACGGAGCCGAACTGGACGGTCTGCCCCTTCTCGTTCTGGACTTCGAAGGTCAGCTCCGCCTCGTAGACCGGGCCGGTGTAGTAGCCGAGGCCCCGCACGACGGACGGATCGATGACGATGCGGTCTGGCCCGTAGCCACCCGCCGTCAAAAGGGCGGCGATCTCTTCGAGTTCAGCCACGCCCTCGAGACCGACATCGGAGCCATCGACCAGTCCGCGCAGCGCGGCAACCGTCTCCGGGCCCGTGTCGCGGCCCGCCTGCATGAAGCCCATGACGACCTCAGCCTGCGCATCGCCGAGCCCGGCACCTTGCGTGAAATCCCCACTCTCATCTTTGCGCCCATCACCGAGCAGTGCGCGCACGCCCTCCGGCCCCAGCCGGTCGAGCTTGTCGATGGCGCGAAGCACGATGCCGCGCTCGGCCCCCTTGTCCTCGACCGCCAGCCCCGCGACCTCCATCACGCCGTTCAGCACCTTCCGGTTGTTCACCCGGATCACGTAATCCCCGCGGGCAATCCCCACGGCCTCGAGCGTATCGGCGAGCATGGCGCAGATCTCGGCATCGGCGGCCATGGACGCCGTCCCCACCGTATCCGCATCGCACTGGTAAAACTGCCGGAACCGCCCCGGCCCCGGCTTCTCGTTGCGCCAGACCGGCCCCATCGCGTACCGGCGGTAAGGCGTGGGCAGATCGTTGCGGTGCTGGGCATAGACCCGCGCGAGCGGGGCGGTCATGTCATAGCGCAGCGCTACCCAGGCTTCGTCGTCCTCCTGCCAGGCGAAGACGCCCTCGTTGGGCCGGTCGACATCGGGAAGAAACTTGCCCAGCGCCTCCACCGTCTCCACGGCGGAGGTCTCCAGCGCGTCGAAACCATAAAGATGGTAGACCCCGCGGATCGCCTCCAGCATGGCGGCGCGCTCGGTCACCTCGGCCCCGAAATAGTCGCGAAATCCCTTGGGCGTGACAGCCTTAGGGCGGGGGGTCTTCTTCACTTTGGCCATGGGTCTCCTCCAGCGCAGGGAGCTAGTAGCGGCGCGCGCGAGGCTTGGCAAACGGCTCTGGCGCGGCCATGAGGAGGCATGGAGCCGATCGAAGAAAAACTCGCCCATCTGGAGCGGCTGGTGGATGACCTCAACGCCGTCGTGACGCGGCAGGATCGCGAGATCGCCACGCTCACCGCCCGGGTGACGCTCTTGATGGAACGTGAAGCGGCGCGGGAGGCCGAGGGCGGTGGCGGCGCTGTCTTCGGCGACGAGCGCCCTCCTCACTACTGAGCACGCAAAAAGTCTTGCGAAGACTTTTGCCAAGACTTTTCACAAAAGTCTTGGGCGCGCGGGGTTACCCATGCACGTCAGCCACCGTCAGGGGGGTGGTGCCACGGGCCTTTCTCTCCTCCTCGATCACCGCATCGGGGAACTGGCTCATGAAGCAGCAGCAGACCCCTTCGTCGATCATCGTGCGCGGCCCGTGAGGATGGGCGATGTGCCGGTAGGTGCCGTGGGAATGGCCATGATGGTGGTGATGGTGCCCGTGGCCATGCGAATGGCCATGATCATGCGCATGGTCGTGATCATGATCGGGGCCACCCGCCTCGTCGTCATCGGGATCGCGGTATTCAGCATGGTGGTGATGCACGTCCACCTCGCCGCGCGCCAAGCGCGCCTTGAAGGACGCCATGAGATCGCGGTCATCGGCCATCTCGCCCGTTTCGGCCTCCTTGATCCGCTCCACGAAGGTGTCGATCACGTGGGCCTGGTCGGCGAGGTAGTGCGCCTTCAGGATCTCCACGCCTGGCGCCCCGGCTGCCACGCGATCCACGTAGCCGTAGATCCGGTCGATGAGGCGCCCGGAGAAAAGGAAATAGGGCGCCACGACGATGCGCTTGAAGCCGAGCTTCAGCGCCATTTCGAGCCCGCGCCCCACCGACGGGTAGGTTACGCCGCTATAGACCGTCTCGGCCCAGCCGAAGCCCAGGTTTTCCGACACGATCCGGCAGAGCCGCGCGGCCTCCGCATTGGCCAGCGTATCGGAGGTCCCGCGCCCCACGACGACGAGCATCGTGTCGTAAAGGTCCCCGTCATGGACATGATCCACACCGAGCGCCTCGAGCACGCGCGCCTCGAAGGCGGCGATCATCTGCGGGTGGAGGCCGAGTTCGCGCCCGTAGCTGATCTCGAGGCCGGGGTGCTTTTCGGCGTAGGTCGTCAGCACCGAAGGGATATCGTTCTTGGCATGCGTTGCGGCAAAGAGCATGCCCGGCACGGCGAGGATCCGCGTCACGCCAGCCGCGCGCAGCCGGTCGAGCCCCATGTGAATGTTGGGCGCCGAGTATTCGAGGAAGCCGTATTCCACAGGCGTCTCCGGGTATCGCGCCTTCAGCCCCTTGGCGAGGAGCGCGAACTCCTCTTCCGCGATCTTCGCGCGGCTGCCATGGCCGCAAATCATGATGCCCGTCGTCATGGTCTCTCCTCCTGTGCGCCCCGCCTGCGCGTCGCCGCCTAGCCCGCCCGGCCCGCCAGCGCAATCATTCGAGGACTTTGAAGTCCTTGGCCACCACCACGCCCTCATAGATCAGCATGTCCGCCCAGGTGGGGTTGGTCCCGAAGCGCTCGTAGACGCTCACGAAGACCGCGCTCCGCTCCAGGATGCGAAAGCGAGAGGCTGCGCAGGCCTCGCCCACCGGCCGCCCACAGACCCGGGCCCGGATCGCGCGATACTGGCGGTCGGTATCGGTGAAATTGGTGGTGTTGAGATCGTCTACCACACGCGTGGTCTCGTAGGCCGTCGCGCCCCCGAAGATCGCGAGGGCGGCCATGAACTTGCGCGGGCAGCCATCGGGAAAGCCGGTGATGTAGTGGGGCCTCAGGGCGATGGTGGACGGATCGGTGTCATAGAGCCGGTAATCCCGCCCCCGCGCCGGGAACCGCGCCACGCGAGTGCCGAGGCTGGCGCGCGGCGTGTCGCAGGCCACCACGATATCGCCATAGGCCAGAGCCTCCCCGTCAAAGGGTACGGCCGGGCCGCCGCCCCCGCCCGGGAAGCCCGCCCCGCAGGCAGAGAGAAAGAGCAGCGCGAAAAGGCTCGCCGCCCTCACAGCTCTTCGACCATGAGCACCCCGGGCAGCGACTTCAGCGCCGATTTCACTTGCGGCGACACGGGGAAGCCATCGCCCAAATCGAGCTCCACCTCTCCCGGCAGGGCCGGATCCATGAGGCAGAAGCGAAGGGGACCCTTGGCACCTCTCAGCACGGTCTCGGGCAAGCCGGCGATCACGCTGGCCACGGACGGCACCGCGCTCTCTTCTTCGACGAACACCTTGAGGCCAGAGGCCCCGACCTGCGCCACGGCGCTGTCGATCGGGGTCACGGCGCGACCGAGGAGCTTGAGCTGGTCGGCCTCCATCGTCGCCTCCACCTGCACGACGACCTTCGAGCCGGGCTCGAGATGCTCACGGGCGGTCTCGAGCGTGTCCGAGAACATGGTGACCTCGTAGCTCCCCGTGGGGTCCGAGAGCTGCACGAAGGCGAAGCGGTTGCCGCGCGCGCTCTTGCGCTCCTGTCGGCTGGTGACCGTGCCCGCGAGCTTGCCCACTATGGCGCCCGTGCGTCCTGCGGCCTCGGTGAGGTCATCGAGTGTATGCACGCCCGTGCGCTTCAGCGGTGCCATGTAATCGTCGAGCGGGTGACCCGAGAAGTAGAAGCCCACCGCGGCGAATTCCTCCGCAAGGCGCTCGGCGGGGAGCCAGTCCTCCACGGGAGCGAGGCGCGGCTCTGGCAGATCGTCGCCCGCCTCGCCAAAGAGCGAGACCTGGTTGGAGGACTTCTGATCGTGGATCGCCGCCGAGTAGGCGATGAGCGCGTCGAGCGACTGGAAGACGCGGCGCCGGTTTGGATCGAGCTCGTCGAAGGCTCCGGCGCGGGCCAGCATCTCGAGGGGCCGCTTTCCCACCCGCTTGAGATCCACGCGGCGCGCGAAATCGAAGAGCGTGGCGAAGGGTTTTTCCCCGCGGCCCTCGACGACGAGGCGCATGGCATCGACGCCCACGTTCTTCAGAGCGCCCAGCGCGTAGACGAGCGCGCCGTCGCGGACGTCGAAGGTCGCTTGAGACCGGTTCACGCAAGGCGGCGTGTAGGGCAGTGCCAGCGTCTTCTTCACCTCGTTGAAATAGAGGCTGAGCTTATCGGTGAGGTGGATGTCGCAGTTCATGACGCCGGCCATGAACTCCACCGGGTGGTTCGCCTTGAGCCACGCCGTCTGGTAGCTCACCACCGCGTAGGCGGCAGCGTGGGACTTGTTGAAACCGTAATTGGCAAACTTGTCGAGAAGGGCCCAGGTCTCCTCAGCCTTGGCCTTGTCGACGCCGTTCTCGGCAGCACCGGCGAGAAATTTCGGCTTCTCGGCGTCCATTGCCTCCTGGATCTTCTTTCCCATCGCCCGGCGCAGCATGTCGGCCCCGCCGAGCGTGTAGCCCGCCATCTGGCGCGCGATCTCCATCACCTGCTCCTGGTAGACGATGATGCCCTGCGTCTCGTCGAGGATGTGATCGACGGTGGGGTGGAGGAAATCGCGCTCAGAGAGCCCGTTCTTCACCTCGCAATACTTAGGGATGTTCTCCATGGGCCCCGGGCGGTAGAGCGCCACGAGGGCCACGATGTCCTCGATGCAGTCGGGCTTCATGCGCTTCAGCGCGTCGATCATGCCCGAGCTTTCCACTTGGAAGACTGCCACCGTCTTGCCGGACGCGTAGAGCTTGTAGGAGGCCTCGTCATCGAGCGGGATCGCGTTGATCTCGTTTTCCGTCCCGGGCTCTGGCACGTAGAGCTCGGTGCCGTCGCCCGCGATGTGGATGGGCCGCCCGGCGGCCTTGATCAGGTTCACGGCGTTTTCGATGACGGTGAGCGTCTTCAGACCCAAGAAGTCGAACTTCACGAGCCCGGCCTGCTCCACCCATTTCATGTTGAACTGCGTCGCGGGCATGTCCGAGCGCGGGTCCTGGTAGAGCGGCACGAGGGCATCGAGCGGCCGGTCCCCGATCACGACACCGGCGGCGTGGGTCGAGGCATTCCGCAGCAATCCCTCCACCTGCTGGCCGTAGGTCAGGAGCCTGTCCACGACCTCCTCGGCGCGCGCCTCTTCCCTCAGACGCGGCTCATCGGCCAGCGCCTTCTCGATGGAGACGGGCTTCACACCCTCGACGGGGATCATCTTGGAGAGCCGGTCCACCTGCCCGTAAGGCATCTGCAACACGCGACCCACATCCCGCACGGCGGCCTTGGAGAGCAAAGCGCCGAAGGTGATGATCTGGCCTACCTTGTCACGGCCATATTTCTCCTGGACGTAGCGGATGACCTCCTCCCGCCGGTCCATGCAGAAGTCGATGTCGAAATCCGGCATCGAGATCCGCTCGGGGTTGAGGAAACGCTCGAAGAGGAGGCCATAGCGGAGCGGGTCGAGGTCCGTGATCGTGAGCGCGTAGGCCACGAGCGAGCCCGCGCCCGAGCCGCGCCCGGGGCCCACGGGAATGCCCTTGTCCTTCGACCACTGGATGAAGTCGGCCACGATGAGGAAGTAGCCCGGAAAGCCCATCCCCTCGATGATGCCGAGCTCGAAGTCGAGCCGTTCCTGGTAGGCCTCGGGCGTCACCGCGTGGGGGATGACTGCAAGGCGCGCCTGCAGCCCCTCATTGGCGAGGCGGCGCAGCTCGGCCACCTCGTCATCGGCGAACTTCGGCAGGATCGGGTCACGCTTCATGGCCTTGAAGGCGCAGCGACGGGCGATCTCCACGGTGTTTTCGAGCGCCTCGGGCAGATCGGCGAAGAGCGCGGCCATCTCCTCGGGCGTCTTGAGGTAGTGCTGTGCGGTGAGCCTGCGTCGCGGCTCCTGCTGATCCACATAGGCGCCCTCGGCGATGCAGATCAGCGCATCGTGGGCCTCGTACATGTCGGGCTTCGGGAAATAGGCGTCATTCGTGGCCACGATGGGCAGGTCCATCGCGTAGGCCATCTCGATCAGCCCGCGCTCGGTGAGCCGCTCCGCCTCTGGCTGGCCGTCTTCGCCCGGGTGGCGCTGCAGCTCGACATAGAGCCTGTCGCCGTAGATCGCCGCCAACCGCTCCATAAGCGCCTGCGCCTTGGGCCGCTGCCCGGCCTGCAGGAAGCGGCCCACGGGGCCATCTGGCCCGCCCGTGAGGCAAATCACGTCGCCCGCGTTTTCCGCGAGCTCCTCCAGCGAGACCTGCGGAAGCTGCCCGCCCTTGTCGATGTAAAGGCAGGAATTGAGTCGCATGAGCGCCTCGTAGCCCGCCTCGGACTGCGCGAGCAGCACCACCGGCGCGGGCGGGCGCGGCCGCTCCCCCGGCTGGGCCGGATCATGGGTGACATCGACCTGGCATCCGATGATGGGCTGCACGCCTGCCTTCGCAGCGGTCTCGGAAAACTCGAGCGCGCAGAACATGTTGTTGGTGTCGGTCACGGCGATGGCGGGCATCTGCATTGCCGCGGCCATCCCGGGCAGCTTCTTCAGCCGTACCGCCCCCTCGAGAAGTGAGTATTCCGTGTGCACACGCAGGTGGATGAATCGGGGGTCTGAGGCCATGGCCGTACCATATGTTGTGTCCGCGCCGGGGAGAAGCAATTAACGCTAGCCCGCCCGCCCCTCTCACCGTAGGCTTTTGGCATTTAAGGGCTCATTCAAAAGGGCCCGATCGTATTCATACCCGGGCTCGATGAGGGGCCCATCGTTCTTTTCATCGGATGCTGTCCGCGCACTTTCGTTTTCCGGCGCGGCCCCGCATCGCCAGTTGGTTATGTCCCATGATGGCCACGTCGCCACCCCGTCCCTCGACCCTGCTCAAGGCAGTGCTTTTCGTTGCGGTGATCCTTGCCGCACTCTGGCTCGGCAGCTGGATCCGGGACGCGCTCGACATGGCAATCATGCCCGAGAAGGACGGGATCATGTTCCGCACGCTGCTCGTCATCGTGCTCGTCTACGTCCTCATCCTTGCCACGCCCTTCCTGCCGGGGGCCGAGATCGGCCTGGTGTTGCTCACGGCCTTCGGCGCCCCCATCGCGCCGATCGTTTACCTCGCAACGATCATCTCGCTCACGATCAGCTACACGATTGGCCGCACCGTGCCGCCAGAGGTGACTGCGCGCGCGCTCGAGCGCGTGGGACTGCACCGCGCGGCGGCGTTCCTGCGCGAGATCCGATCCCACCCACGAGAGGAACGGCTCGAAGTGCTGCTCGCATCCGTACAGGCCCCCTGGGCGCGCAAGGGCACGCGGCTCCGCTACCTGGTGCTGGCGCTCCTGCTCAACATGCCAGGCAATGTCGTGCTCGGCGGCGGTGGCGGGCTTTGCATGGTGGCGGGCCTGAGCCGCGTTTTCCATCCGGGCCT
>JBCAYL010000007.1 GCA_038533575.1 Pseudomonadota bacterium
CCTTTGGCGTCTCCGCCAAAGGAGCGGGGCTACGCCCGCCGGATTTACGTCTGAACGCCTCTAAGACGGAATCCGGGCTTGAGTTAGCAACGATATGAACCATTGTGCGGAGCGCTGGGAACCGGCCGAGAGCTAAATCCACTGCGACCGTCCCGCCCGTTGACCTCCGAGTCGGCCGGGCGGGAGACGGTTTCGTCTAGCTGGACGGACCCTCTTCGGACTAGGCCCACGACTGACGGGTTTCGGTCGGTGGGGGCGCCTCACGGCGCTCTCGCTGGCCGGGCCCTCCAAGAGAGAAAGCCCTTTCACAGCGGGGCCCCGGTCGTCTGCGGCCTCACAGGCACAAAGCGCGCTGAACCAGACCGCGCCACGCAGTAATGCCGGCCGGGGCTTAGTGTAAGAAACTACCTTGGTAGGTTCCCAAGGCCCATAGCATGGGAGTGTGTCGCGACCGATGACTCGGCGCTCGTCACGATGACAGACGATCCTCCCCATCTCTCCAAGCATGAGATCTTCCAACGGCCCAGTGCGCCGCACGGCAAACCGCCTGAACACGACTTGCGTACAAAGTCGGGGGTGTCGTGAGGGGTAGAGCAGCGACGCAATCCAATTTAAGCTGCGATCCTCTTAGACCCTGCTGCCCACACCGGCTCAAGGTATTGTCTTTGAAGCAAAGTGAAGTAAGAAAACAGGGACCTGTGCTCCCCGACCACGGTCGGGCGCGTGTCACGGTTCGTCTGTCTCAAGGCATACCACCACACACGAGGGAGGCCTGCCGGCCTCGCCTGTCCATCCCAAAAATAAAACAAAAGGAGAGCGAGACACCCCGCGGGCCCCGCGGGGGGTCGGCCGAGAGGTCGTCCCCCGCACGCCCGTGGCCGTGGCTCGCCCCCCTACACCACTCCCGCCCGGGCCCGAGAGGGCCCGTGGCCGGAGACAAACCCGCGGTCAGGCTGCCGCCGGGCGCCGTGCGAAGGCACACGGCCCGGGGAAACCGATCCCTTCGCGTCGGTTCCCCGGGTGCTTCGCAGGCTGGCGTCCGGCCCAGGCCAACCGCAACCACCGGGCTCCCCCCGGGTCCCCTGCCTGCACGTCAGGAGGAGCACCGCACGCGTCCCCCGTGTCACGCGGGGTGCGTGTGCAAACGGGGACCCAACCCGGGCGGGGCAGATGAAAGTTAGACAGGAGCGTCCACAGCTCCGTCTCGGGAGGCCGCGAAGGGGGCCTCCCGCGGACGGACGGGCGTCTCCGCCCCGCCCGACCAGCAGCCTGGGCCCAAACAGCCATGCATGTGTCAAAAGAACCCCGGGACGAGCGGTCGGCGGCCGCGGGTGTGCGCGGGCCCCCTCGGGAGGGCTAGCGCACCCCGAGCCCTCGTCTCGGGTCTAGGACGGCGAGCAGCCCGGGAGACGCGGTCGCTCTCCCCGTCGTCCCGGTCCCCCAGCGCCGACGCGTCGACGCTGGAGCAGAGGGGCCGAACGGGTGCCAGAAAAAACCTAAGTCCAACAACTGCACCACCGGCCCCCTGTCGGGCTGGAGGCACGGGTCGGCAGTCGGATTCCCGGAGTTCAGTGCGGCTGGAGCGAGCGCTCGAGACGGGACAGAGTCCCTGTTTCGCGTGAGGTCCGTCCGCCTGCCGGGACTCCAGCCCGGCTCGGCCAGCGTCGGGGTGTGGCTTCCCGCAGTGCGGTGCGGCTGGAGCGAGCGCTCGAGACGGGACAGAGTCCCTGTTTCGCGTGAGGTCCGGTCCACCCGTCGGGGGTCCAGCCCGGCCCAGCCACGGGTGGGGTCGGGCCTGGCCGAGGTGGGGGTGGTCGGAGCGCGCGCTCGAGCCGGGGCTGACGTCCCGATTCGCGCGAGCCCCGACCCCCGTGCCCGGCCGGGCAACGGCTCAGCCATGCATGTGTCAGCAACCCCCGGGACGAGCGGCCAGCGACCGCGGGTGTGCGTGGGCCCCCTCGGGAGGGCTAGCGTACCCCAAGCCCTCGTCTCGGGGCTGGGACGGTGTGAAGCCCGGGGGACGCGGTCGCACCCCTCGCCGTCCCGGCCCCCCAGCGCCGACTCCTCGACGCTGGAGACAGGGGGCAGCCAGGCCCAAAAAAAACCTAAGTCCGAAGTCGACCCTCGTATCGGTGGTGACCCCTCCTGCGGGAGCGGGACGCCCTGGACCAGCACGCGAAATCGGAGGCCCCTCGCCCCCGCCTCTCGACGAGGCAGGGCGTGGCTGACCCCTCCGAGCTCGGATCTGGACCACCCGATCGTGGTCGGCTCCTCCTGCGGGAGGGAGACGCCCTGGACCAGCACCCGAAAATGGAACCCCCCGCGTACGACTCCCGCGTCCCCAGGGACGGGCGGGCGGTCGAAGCGGGTCCTCCAGGCTCGGATCTGGCCCATACGACCGTGGTCGTCCCCTCCTTCGGGAGCGGGACGCCCTGGACCAGCACGCGAAAGTAGGAGCACCCCGCGTCTGCCCGCCGGGCGGAGGCGGCCCCTCCGAACTCGGATCTGGACCATGCGATCGTGGCCGTCGCCCACCCCTCCTGCAGGAGCGGGACGCCCCGGATATCGGCGGCCCCTAGAGTACCCGGCCGGGCCCGTGTCGCGTCCCCAGGGATGGCACCGGGCACTGCTGGGGCCGGGAGCCCACGTTCGACCGACCCCGAGCGCTCCCCTGGCGCGTGCGGGAGCGGCAGGGCGTGGGCAGAGCCGTCGGCCATCGTCCGTGGGCCCACGGGCCCCGGCGACGGCAAAGCATCAGAACGCGGTCAGGCGGGTCAGCCCCGGGCCGGGCTGCAGCGCGGACAAGGCCCCGGTCCGAAGCCATCGTCCCCAGGCCCGGCTGGGCCACGGACGAGGGCTGGCCAGGCCACGTCCGGCCCGCCCAGAGCCGGGCCTGCACAGCGGGCCGATGGTCAGTCGAGATCCCCGACCGAGCGGTAGCCGGGCTGCAGCTCCGGCTCGGACCCGGTCGTGGAGCTCCGACAGGCCAGGCATGGGTGAGCTCTGTGCGAACCCACATCTCGCTATATATAGGGAGGCGGTAGTGCTCGTATCCGAGCTCGAATCGACCCCCCGGAGGCGGACGCCACCGGGGCTGTAGACTCGGGACGAGGGTCGGGGCACTTCCCAAAGTCCCACCAGAGGTCGTCGAGGCCCCCAACCTCGACGCGAGCTCCCGCACAGTGTCCCCAAGACGCGTCGCGAGGACCCGAGAGCCAATGCTCCACGGCGGCATCAGCGGGCTACCAGAGCCCCGCGAGGCCCCCGTGGGTACGCTCCACGTGTCCGAGCCAGACGTGGGGGCCCGAGGGGGCGTCGCCGAGTCCTCCGTCAGTAGGGGAAACCGTGGCTGGCCCCAGCCCGGGACTACCCGACCACGGAGTCGGCTCAGGGCGACCCAGAGTGACCGGGGCCGGCGTCGGCAGGACACGGGCAGAGGGGCCAGGGCGTGGCCGCGACCTCCGTCAGTAGGGGAAACCGGGCCTGCACGGCCCGGGACTACTCGAAGGCGGGTACGGAAGCGGCCCACGCCGGGTGCCTTGTCGTGCTCCCAGCCCGGCTCGGCCACGGTTTGGGGTGGGCATCTCCGAGTTCAGGCCGGCTGGACCGAGCGCTCGAGACGGGGCCAACGTCCCGACTCGCGTGAGGTTCGTGCGTCGGCCCGGCTCGGCCACGGTCGGGGTGTGGCTTCCCGGGGTTCGGGGCGGCCGGACCGAGCGCTGGAGACGGGACCGAGGTCCCGACTCGCGCGAGGTACGTCCGTCGCGATCGGGAGTCCAGCCCGGGCCGACCCCGGTCGGGTGCAGGCTTCTCCGAGTTCGGCTCGGCCTGGAGCCTCGCTCACGGCCGCGGGACGCGGGTCCACCCCGCACTGATAAAAAACCTAAGTCCAACGTCGACCCCGATCCGGGCTCCTGTCGGGGCTCGGGCCCGGGGTGGGCACGGAACCCAGGTGCTTGGGGCACCAACCCCTGCACGGGTCTCCCCAGCTGGAGGCCCGAGGCGGGGCGAGTGGGCCGGCGCTCGAAAGCGTGGCAGGGGTGGCCTCCCGGCCGCCAGCCACGTGAAAGAGGACCGGCCTGATGGTGGGCTGTGGTCGCCTGGGCGAGCTCTGTGCGGATTTACAGCCTGCTATACATAAGGAGGCTGTTGCTGAGCTCACACTCGGCCTGGCTCTGGAGGGGCTCCGCCCCGTCCGGGACCAGCGATGCGGGTGTGGGTGCCAGCCTCCCCAGCGCCGTTCAGGCGTGGACTCAGCACGCTGAGCCCCGTCAAAGAACAGTGGGCGTGCGGTCGAGTGGATCTCGTCAGTCCCTCGAGCGTGGTGTGGGCATATAAAATTACAAAGCAGAACTGACTTGGGACGGGAACGGGGAAAGGCACTCCCGGATGTGCGGCCGACTACCGCCAGGAGTGACCAAGCGGGTGGACCGGGGGCTGCTGAGGCAGGGTCCACCGCGCTTTCTGGGGCGGTACAACGTGCGCTCTCGGGTGCACACCCACGGTCGGGGGAGGCTCGTGAACCTTGATTGGCTCTCGGGAATCCCTTTCGGCGCCAGGTCTCGACTTCCCGGGACCCTAAACTCTAGGGAGGATCTCAAAATATATTCTCACCACCAACACAGGTCGCGGGGGCTCGCCACATATAGCGTATCAATAAGAAAGAGAGGGCAAGCAGGCGCGAGGTCCCCCGTAAGACCACAGAAAAAGAGCCATGCATGTGTCAGAGAGAGGGAGCCCGGGTAACCAAGCCGGGGCTTCGAGAGTGAAAAGGGGGGCTCTAGAGAGAGTTCACACGGGAAAAGAAGACCACGGATTGACGGATTGACAGATTTAAGCCATGCATGTGTCAGTAACCCGGTCTGTGGAGCGGAGCGTGCAGGTTCACGTCCGCGGGTGTGGCCGGGCACCCGAAGGGAGCGGGGCTGCGTCGGGGGGACTCGCATGATATAGCGTATAAATAGAACAGAGGGCAAGTCCAAGACCGCGAGTCACCCCCGCTCAGCCGCCCCCCGCAGAGCTTGACAAGGGCCCCGTAGGCCAGGTCCCGTCGTGGAGTGAATCCCCGACGGACCAACCCCCCGTTCAACGGTGAGGTACCCGGGTACCGCACAGGGACGCCGTGAACGAAGGTCGCTAAGACAGAGATAAGCCATGCATGTGTCAGGTAACCCGGTCTGTGGAGCGGAACGTGCAGGTTCACGTCCGCGGGTGTGGCCGGGCACCCAGGAGACGGAGACAGAGACCAGTGCTTGGGGCGGTCGAGATCGCGTGGGCAGAGAGGGGACGTCGTGGTCCCGTCGTCACGTGCCACAAGCCGAGGTCCTAGCACCACACGAGCCCTAACCGGCCGTGGACTCTCGACCCAGCCTCCCGGCGAGTATAAGTCATTGCGACTTAAGAAGCCTGGGGGCCGGTCGGAGTCTGGGTTGCAGGACCGAGGCGAGGGGTCAGGACGGCGAGAGGCGCACACAGGGAGCCCAACGCTGCCGCGCTCGAGCCCCCGCTCCCAGCAGGGTCACTCTGACTTCCGAGACAAGGGCTCCGTGATACCAACGCGCCCCAGCCCCGCCTTGTGCGGTGGAGCCCGGTGAAAGCCTGGGGGATGAGGTCCCGAGGGACCACTCACTCCTCCGGGCCCAACCAAGTGGGGCGCAAAAAACAATCACAGCAGCCGGCCAGCCAGCCCGGCTGGCTGGCTGCGGAAGACGGCGGATGGCGAGGGGCACGGTGGTTGGTGACCGCCGTGCAGTCGGGGGTACGCGGCAGATGTGAGCCGCTCCCCGGACCCGTTCGAACCATCCGCGCGTGGCCATAACCAGATTAGTAGGGACCATTAACGTAACATCAACAGAAGGCCCCCACTCGCCCTCGAAGAGCTCTCGAGGCGAGCGTCCCAGTGCCCTGCTGCCGACGCGCGGCGAAACAGGCCGGGTACAGCCAGGTGGAGAACGACCGTGCCACGTCCCCACTCCCTTCACTAATCCGTTGTCGGCGAGGCGAAACCCACCTTCGGGTGGGGGCGCGACCTCCGTCGGGCGGGTGCAGTGCAGGAGGGGTGACGTGTAGGTGGCAATGGCGGGAGTTGTACTCCCGCTCCACCCGGTGCATCTTCCGAGTGCTCCCCGGTCATCCGCGAGACTGTGCAGATGGCCGACGCTGGGTGCGAACAAAAGATGGGATCGCCCCAATATCACATCCCGAGATCGGCTCCTCGGACAGAATCAGTGGGAAAAAGTTGAGAAAGTGCTTGGCAGAGCAGACGCAAGATGGGGGACGTAAAAGACCATCCATTCCCTCGCGGCGTGCGTGGCTCTCCTCTGTTTCCTACCAACGCCAACACGGGCCCTAACCGGACGTGGGCTTGCAGGTCCGACCCTCGGTGAGTATAAGTCACTGCGACTTAAGAAGCTGGGGGCCGGCCGGAGCCGTGGCTGCGGGACAGTTGCGGGGGAGTTTCACACTGCGTCGTGGCACGGTGAGGTAAACCCGAGCAGAACTCCAGGGTCCTTGCCTCTCAGGCCTGGAAATACCCGAAATACCCTCGACACTAGTAGACGCGTGCAGTTATCGAAAAGGTCTAAGGGGGAGTTCTGCTCCGGGAGATCCTGGTGCGAGCCCGTGGTCCTTACAGCCTAGCCCTGTCTGGAAACGCCACAGGAAGGCAGACCATCAGGATCTCGAGTTTAAGCCGGTCGCTCCCATGGGAGCCCAATGTTTGCGTCACACTCTGGCCACGCGCGAGCCCAATCCGGTAGGGTTGGGGATTCCGGTTCGGCAGGGCCTTCGAGTCCTACCGTTCCCCCTTAATTGCGGTAGAAAGGTTTCCCCGCCCGTGTCTGGATTGGTCGGGAGCTCGCGTATGGGCACGCTTGTGGGAGGGTTAGCGTGGGTTAGAGTGGGATCACGAAGAGACAAAGACATGGCTGCGCGGATAGCTGCCGTACTGGCCCTTTATGGGAGGGCCGGCACGGCGGGGCAGACCGGAGAGGTACGCCAATCAGGTGCCAATTATCACGCACATGCAGCCCCCCTGGCAAAGGGATATAACTCGCCACCCAAAGTACAAAGTTGAATTCGTTCCGATGTCCGTGCGACGGAGCCACACCAGACCACGACCGGACAAAAGCTGCCACGGGAAAGCCTGTGGTGCGTTCGCGCACCGCGGGCGGCCCCCGGGCACGCCAATCAAACACGACAGAGTTTGAGACTCAACCCATGAATACCCGACATCCGTCAGCGGGCTCGCGGATGGGGGGAGGGCGGCCGACGACCAGCCACCAGGCCAGTCTCGGTCTTCCCCTCCCGGACGCTAGAGCCCACGGACGGGTTGGGCGGCCAGGGACCAGCCGGCAGGCTGGACTCGGTCGTCCCCGCCCGGCCGTGGTGCCAACACGGACATTATGGTTCAAAAAGAGCGGGGGACCCAGGGGCGAGGCTCTCACGGGCCGAGCTCGGGGCAGCCCCCGCACGATGTATGAAACACGGAGTCAGTCCGGGGCTGGGCCGGGGATGTTCTCCCTCGTCTGCGGACGAGGTGCGACGAACCCCTGGTCCGGGCCCTCTGGACCGGCGTGAAACACGGACCAAGCCAACCAAAGTCGCTGCTCGCCACAGCTGCCGCGCTCAGTACGAGAGGAACCGCCGGCGCGGGCCCCCACGGGGCCCATGACGGATACCTGTCTGAACGTCTCTAGGACGGGGTCCGGGCTGTGGAGCGGAGTGGCGACGCGGGCGGGGGACCCAGGGGCAAGGCTCTCGCGGGCCGAGCTCGGGGCAGCCCCCGCGCGGCGTATGAAACACGAATGCCGTCCGGGGCAGGGCCGGGGAGGTTCTCCCTCGTCTGCGGACGAGGTGCGACGAACCCCTGGCCTGGGGCCTCTGGACCAGCACCAAGTACATGAAACACGGACCAAGCACACAAAGTCGCTGCTCGCCACAGCTGCCGCGCTCAGTACGAGAGGAACCGCCGGCGCGGGCCCCCCACGGGGCCCATGACGGATACCTGTCTGAACGTCTCTAGGACGGGGTCCGGGCTGTGGAGTGGAGTGGCGACCCCCCCGACTCGGGCCGCCGAGAGCCGCCCAAGTCAGGGATGAGCGCGGGCCTGGGGGGGCCCCCGCGAATAGTCTTAGCCATGCATGTGTCACAGGGAGCTCGGGTAACCAAGCCGGGGCTCCGACAGTGAAAAGCGGGGTTTTAGATGGGAGTTCACCCGCCAGTGGCCTGTTTGTTGGGTTCTGCAGGCAGGCCACGCATAATAAAGCGAACAGAGGTGCCGCCGAGTTTTTGTTGCCGGCGGTACCGCATTCACGAAGGCCCGTGAACGCTGACAAAGAATCAGCGGCCTGTTTTTGGGTTCGCAGGCAGGGCACACATAATAAAGGGAACAGAGCTGGAACAAACATCCCGTTACACGGTGGGTGGGTTCTCCCACCGG
>JBCAYL010000008.1 GCA_038533575.1 Pseudomonadota bacterium
ATCTAGTCTTGGTCACCTTTCTAAAGAGGGGGAAACAGCCTTTGTATCAGTGCTGCCATTAAGTTATCTGCATCAGTCTCTCCAAGTTCTTTAAGGAATAGTGCAACCATTTTTTTATTGCATGTACAGTAATTACCACCACGTCGCTGCGGCCACCACGTCGCTGCGGGCTGACACCCAGCCTACGGGCTGACACCCAGCAGCGAAAGGATCTGTTTAAACCTTGGTTAAGAGGTGTGGTGGCTGACGCGTACTATACACCAATACTTGGGTCCGTGGTCAGCGGGCTTGTAACCTTCGGGGAGTGGTGTATGGATCGTACTAATTGACAGACTCCGACTTAGGTTGAGAAAGGTCAGCTGCCTACTCAACTGTACTTTCTTGCTACGAACAGACGAAACGAATATAATAGGGATAGAAGGGCTTGTACCTCTAAAACCCTTAAGATTGGTGTCTTAAATGTTCAAGGTTGTAGTACTAGCGAGGAAAAGAGGGAGGAAATAGGAAATATGTTTAGAAAGAGAAAGTTAGGTGTATTGGCGATAAGTGAAACAAAAATGAGAGGGAAGGGTGAGGTGGTGTTTGGAGGAGTAGGAGGGCGAAGTTCTGGTGTAGAAAATGGAAGGGCGAGAGAAGGAGTGGCGATACTGTTGAGTGAGGAGGTGAGGAGATGTGTGACGGAGTGGAAAGAAGTGTCGTCAAGGCTCATGTGGGTTAGGTTAAAATTTGGGAGGGAGGGATGGGTTATAGTGAGTGCCTATGGACCAGGGAGTGAGAAAGATGACAACGAGAGGGATCAATTCTGGAATGAACTCAGAGATTGTGTTAATAGTTTTGGGGATAATGTTAACGTAGTGGTGCTGGGTGACCTAAATGCTAGGGTGGGGAATATAGTAATACAAGGGGTAACTGCTAAATTTGGGGTGCCAGGCGTAAATGATAGGGGACAGCTCCTACTAGACATGTGTATAGATCAGGAACTAGCGATAGGTAACACCTATTTTAAGAAGAAAAAGAAAAATAAATATACGTGGGCGAGGGTGGTGAGAGGGAGGGTAGTAGAAAGAGCGCTCATGGACTATGTACTGGTCTCCAAGAAAATCGTGGGGAGGCTGTTAGATGTACATGTGTATAGGGGGGAGGCAGGAGGAATCTCGGATCACTACCTGGTTCAGGGTACATTAACGGTGGCTGGGGGAAGGGAAAGGGGTGGGCGAGGGGGGAGGGAAAGGGAGGTGTTAAAAGTCAGCGAGCTAGAAAATCAGGAAAAACTAGCGGAATATCGGGAAAAGCTGGCAGCGGAGTGGGAGGGAGTCAAGGGGAGGGAGTGGGGGGGGGGTGGAAGCAGAATGGGAACTCTTTAAAGGGGGGATAGTTAGATGCGCGAAGGAAACATGCGGGATGAGAAAAGTTGGAGGAAGGAGAAGGAAGGGGAGTGAATGGTGGAATGAGGAGATGAACCTAGTAGTGGCAGAAAAAAGGAGGGCTTTTGAGTGTTGGCTGAGAGATAGTAACGACCAAACGCGGGAGAGGTACAATGAGAAAAAGAGGGAGGTGAAGAGGAAGGTGCGGGAGATGAAAAGAAGAGCGGATGCGAGGTGGGGTAGAAGCGTGACGGAAAATTTTGCGCAGAACAAGAAAATGTTCTGGAAGGAGGTGAAACAACTGAGGAAGGAAGGAGGTAAAAAAGAGGAGACAGTGAAGGATCTCAATGGCCAAATGCTCACAGAGGGAGAGGCGGTTAACAAGAGGTGGGTGGAACATTTCGAAGAGCTGCTAAACTACGAGGATAATAGGGAAGCTAGGATAACAGCAGTAGCTTTTGAGCAGGGGGTACCTAGGATGGGTAGGAGTAATGAAGCTCTAGTCACCAAAAATGAAGTAGAGGAAGCCCTAAGGATCATGAGGACAGGGAAGGCAGCGGGATTAGATGGTATACCAGCAGAGTGCCTAAAAAAGGGAGGAGTAGCAGTAGTGGAGTGGCTAGTCAGGTTGCTTAACATATGTTTCGAGGCCGGGGAAGTACCAGCAGATTGGAGGATGGCAGCGATAGTTCCCATATTCAAGGGGAAGGGGGACCAACATGTGTGCGGCAACTATAGGGGAATTAGCCTGCTAAGCATGGTAGGGAAACTTTTTGGGAGAGTGTTGATCAACCGAATAAGGGATGGGACAGAGGATGCTCTGAAGGATGAGCAGTGTGGGTTTAGGAGGGGCAGAGGGTGCGTAGATCAAATATTTGTTGTACGTCAGGGATGCGAAAAATATCTAGCGAAGGGGAAGGACTCTTTCTGGGCCTTTATGGACCTGGAAAAGGCCTACGATAGGGTAGATAGAGGAGCCCTCTGGAGAATGCTGAGCTTGTATGGGGTTGGGGGAAAACTACTGTCAGCAGTTAAGAGCTTTTATGTAGACAGTAGAGCTTGTGTAAGAGTCGGTGATCAAGTTAGTGATAGTTTCCAAGTTAAGGTGGGGCTTAGGCAGGGCTGTGTGATGTCTCCTTGGCTTTTCAATGTGTTCATGGATGGGGTGGTGAGAGAGGTAAACATCAGGGTTGGTGAAAGAGGGCTAGGGCTCATTGAGGGAAACGGGGAACAAGAGTGGGTTATAAATCAGGTTCTTTTTGCTGACGATACTGCGCTCGTGGCCGATTCAGAAGAGGGCCTGCAACAGCTGGTGACGGAATTTGGGAGGGTGTGTGATAGAAGAAAACTTAAAGTAAACGTAGGCAAGAGTAAAGTAATGAGATGTACGAGAAATGAAAATGGGGGAGGGCTAAATATAAACCTAGGTGGAGAGAGGCTAGAGGAGGTGGAGAGTTTTCGGTACCTAGGATCACAAGTGGCAAGGAATGGGGAAATAGAGGAGGAAGTTAAATTTAGAGTAGGGGAAGCGGGGAAAGCTATGGGGGGTATGAAAAAGATTTGGAAGACTAGGGAACTTGGGATGGAAGTCAAAAGAGGGCTGTACGAAAGTGTAATTGTGCCTACAGCGTTGTACGCAGCAGAAACCTGGGGAATGAAAACAGCAGACAAAAAACGCCTGGACGTCATGGAGATGAGATGCTTGAGGAGCATGTGCGGAGTGACAAGATGGGATAGATTAAGAAACGAGGAGATACGTAGGCGTTCAGGGGTTTTGTTGGAGCTGTCCAAGAGAGCAGAACAAAGAGGGTTAAGGTGGTTCGGACATGTGGAAAGGATGGACGAGGGCAGAATGGTAAAGAGAATCACGGGATCAGGGGTTAGGGGGGTGGGAGGGAGGGGGAGACCAAGGATGGGGTGGGGGGAGGGAGTTAGGAAGAGCCTGAGAGAGCGAGGTTTGTCAGTGGAGGAAGGAAGAGTAAGAGCAAGAGATAGGAAGGAGTGGAGAAAGTTCGTAAATGCGTGATAGGAAGATCCGAGGAGATAGGGCCCGCCGGCCAGAGGGCGGGCGGACTGGGGGGTGTGGATACATATGAAGTGGCTATTCGGCCGTGGAATCTTTCTTTGTGCCCCTTAATCTCTTAGGTGTTAAGCGTTAGGTAGCACAACTTGGTTAGGAGGGGGGAGGGTTAGCTTTTGCAGAGAGGGCTTTTTGTTTTTAGCTAGGGGACTCGTGAAACACACGTGATGCAGGGGCTGTCCTTAACTGCGGTGATCCTTGTATCGGCCATGATCGGGTACTATAACGACTTTAGTGATTAGGACGTGTGTCTCTATGCCTTGGGGACTTGGGCCGACAAACTTAGCTTAGATTGTGTTGTCCATGTGATGTCCAATAGGAAGGGGGATAAAGAATAGGTAGAAAAGGTAGGTCAGGTAATATAGATATTTATTAGCATAAGAATTTTTAGTTTTGGTATTAGCTTTATTTTGTGTAATGTTAGAAGTTATCGTTTCGTCTGGGTCACCCTCCTTACAAAGGGGGAAACGGCCATGGAATATAGATAGATAGACTAATACAAGTTCGATTCACAATCCTTATGTGGGGTCAGTGGCTGAATGGGTTTGGGTGTGGGGTCTTTTCACACTTTGTGGGAAGATTGTGGGTTCGAGTCTTGATCAGGGTGTGTGTGTGTGTGTGTGTTAGGGGAAAGTGAATGATTGTATAAGACGAGGTATGTCCATATAATAATA
>JBCAYL010000009.1 GCA_038533575.1 Pseudomonadota bacterium
ACCAACGGCTACATAGACATAAACAAAGAAATAACAACACAGCAACAAACAACCCTCCATTGAACTACACCCCATGGCTACACTCACATCAAAACTTACAGTACTCCAACACAACGTCCTACACTGGTCATTCGACCGTCGCAATGAACTCTGTAACACCTACCGGAAACACGACCCAGACATAATCCTCCTAAACAGTCACGGCCTCCCCGATACAGAACGCATTAAAATCTTTCAATACAACACATATCAAACAAACAAATCCGGTAGAAATAATGATGGCGTAGCTATAGCCATCAAAACCACAATAACACATAAACTCATTGAAAACTTAGCACCAGAGATCATTGCGGCGGAAATCAACACCACACAGGGCCCCATCATCATTGCCACACTATACTTACCACCCAGAAGACCATACATACCATACCCGGATCTCTACCAACTTCTTAGACAACGCAAACCTATATACATTCTAGGCGACTGGAATGCCAACCACACACTATTCGGCTACACTACAACTAACCCTGTTGGAACAGCCCTGGTCTCCCTCATCAGAGATGGAACCCTACAACACCTCGGACCACACTTCCCAACATACACTGGCATGCACCGTAACACCACCCCAGATCTCGTCTTAACAAACAATCGCGTCACCACCTACACCCACCTAACACAAGGAGACATAACCACCAGTGATCACCTCCCCATCATCGCCACCATTTCAACCAACCCCATCCTCATTCCCATCACCCCACGAGAAAGACAAACACACGCGAACTGGGAGGGGTTCAAGGACGCCCTCTCAGACACCACAACACCAGATCTCGACGGCAAGCCCGTCGCCGAGATCGACACACAACTACAACAGTGGTACACAGACATCCAAAATGCAAGACGAGATCATATACCCACCACTACTTATCGAACTCAACCACATTACACGGAAACACCACAACTACGCCTACTCAAAGTCCAGTATCGTGCTGTATACGATCTGGCAACACTAAGAGGTTGGAACCCGCCCCTCAGGCAGAGACTCCGGGAATTAAGAACACAACTATACTACGCCACGAAACAACATTCCACACAACAATGGCAGCAGCTTATCAGCAAGCTCTGCCAAAACCACCACGACACAAAAACATTCTGGAACAGCTACAACAAACTGATGGGGTCCTCCAAACAACCACACAGCACATACATTTACAACCAACACAGACAGAAAATCACAACCACAGAAGCCATGGAAGAAATACACAGACACTACTGGACACAAAACTTTCACATATCTGACACTGAAAACCTACAATTCGACCAAGACACAGAGACTGACGTGACAGAATACCTAGACAGACATCAACACCTACTTACACCCACCCCCACTATAAACCTCAACACCCTAGACAACAACGACCCACTCATAACACACATAACACCGGGAGACATAGCCACCATCATCAAACACGCCAAAAACAAATCACCCGGACCCAGCACCATAAACAAAACCATACTCCAACACCTCCCACCCAACATGCTACACCGACTCAGCTCTATTTTCAATGCCTCTTTGGCCTGTGGTCATTTCCCCTCTCTTTTCAAATCCGCGACCATAGTCCTCATTCCCAAACCACTCAAATCTCTACACGAGGTCACCAGCTTCCGCCCAATCTCTCTCCTGGAAGTTCCTGGGAAAATCCTGGAGAGAGTCCTCAACACTCGTCTGACAACACACCTAGAAGACAACAACTTACTCAACATGCGACAATACGGTTTCAGACGCCAGAGAGGCACAGACACAGCCACTACACTAGCCTATGAGGAGATTGCTCTCAGCTTGGCTAACAAACAACAAACAAACATAATACTTCGAGACGTCAGCAAGGCCTTTGACAAGGTCTGGCATGACGGCTTGAGGTATAAACTACTACAGCTCAACATACCAGCAAACATGAAACAAATACTATGCGATTTTCTCAGAGACAGACACGCAAACATCAAAATCAACAACTACCTTGGGCCACCGATCCCCTTAAGATCCGGTGTCCCACAAGGTAGTATCATCTCTCCAACCTTCTTCATACACTACACTGGTGACCTCCCCCTTCCATCACCCTTTAGCAACTATATATCTTACGCAGACGACATCACTCAACTCATCACACACCCCTCCAAATCAAAAAACATCATGAAACTCGCCACAGAAACAGCCATCACAAACATTAACACTTTTGAACACAAATGGAAGATACAAACAAACATGACAAAATTCCACATCCTTCCAGCCGCACGCAGACAACCACCACAGATCACAGTCAACAACACAGACATACCATACAGCTACACAGGGAAAATGCTGGGAGTAAACATGAACACACACGGCACATCCATACACTCTCGGGAGCGAGCCAGGCTGGCTAGACACAGCCTGGCTAGTCTCCGGAGATTCACACAATGCACACCACAAACAAAACTAACACTATACAAATCCCTTGTCCGTCCAAAACTAGAATATCCACCCATCCCACTCGTCACAAACAGCCAACACCAACAATTAAACATACAGATAGTACAAAATCACGCACTAAGATGGGTGGATGGCACACAATACCCTAACAATCTCACAGTAGAAACACTACACCACAAATACAACATAGAAGCCATGAACACTAGGATACACAGAAGGGCACACAAAACATGGGAGAAACTACGACACAACCAAGATCCACTATACACAGCCATATTTGAAAAACACACAAACACACACACACATCATGGGTGGTGGCCTCGGAGCCTACCCATATGTTTACGGGAACCACCACCCCCCCTTTACACCAAACCACCTACAATCCCTCCTGACGTACGCGACGACTATGACTTGGAATTGGAATACGACGACGAATGATACTGCCTTGCTGGACTGGTCTCATCTCACTTCACTTCACTTCACCTCATTCCACCTCACTTCACTTAACTTAATTTAATCTAACTTCATTTAATTCAATTTCAT
>JBCAYL010000010.1 GCA_038533575.1 Pseudomonadota bacterium
GGACACTCTCCTTTGCTGGAGTTGCTCCGGGTGAGAGGCGGAGGGCCGGGGTTGGCTTTTTGGTAGCCCCCAGACTCTCTGCCTGTACGTTGGAGTTTACCCCGGTGGACGAAAGGGTTGCTTCCCTACGCCTTCGGGTCGGGGAACGGGTCCTGACTGTTGTCTGCGCTTATGCGCCGAACAGCAGCTCAGAGTACCCACCCTTTTTGGAGTCCTTGGGAAGGGTGCTTGATAGCGCCCCGAAAGGGGACTCCATTGTCTTACTGGGGGACTTCAATGCTCACGTGGGCAATGACAGCGTGACCTGGAGAGGCGTGATTGGGAGGAACGGCCTGCCCGATCTGAACCCGAGCGGTGTTCAGTTATTGGACTTCTGTGCTAGTCACAGTTTGGCCATAACGAACACCATGTTCGAACATAAGGAGGTCCATCGGTGCACATGGCACCAGGACAGCCTAGGTCGTAGGTCAATGATCGACTTTGTAGTCGTATCATCTGACCTGCGGCCGTATGTTCTGGACACTCGGGTGAAGAGAGGAGCAGAGCTGTCAACTGATCACCACCTGGTTGTGAGTTGGATCAGATGGCGGGGGAAGCTGCCGCGCAGACCTGGTAGACCCAAACGGGTAGTGAGGGTCTGCTGGGAACGCCTGGCGGAGGAACCTGTCCGGATGATCTTCAACTCGCACCTCCGGAAGAGCTTCGACTGTGTCCCGGGGGTGGAGGAGGACATTGAGTCCGAATGGGCCTTGTTCCGATCCGCCATTGTTGAGGCGGCTGTTGCGAGCTGCGGCCGTAAGGTTGCCGGTGCCAGTCGAGGCGGCAATCCCCGAACCCGCTGGTGGACACCAGGGGTGAGGGATGCCGTCAAGCTGAAGAAGGAGGCCTACAGGGCATGGTTGGTCTGTGGGTCTCTGGAAGCAGCTGACGGGTACCGGCGGGCCAAGCGGTCTGCGGCCAAGGCAGTCGCTGAGGCAAAAACTCGGGCGTGGGAGGAGTTCGGGGAGGCCATGGAGGAAGACTATCGGTCGGCTCCGAGGAGGTTCTGGCAAACCGTCCGGCGCCTCAGGGGGGGGAGGCGGCAACTCGCACACACTGTTTACAGTGGGGGTGGGGAGCTGCTGACCTCAACTGAGGATATAGTCGGGCGGTGGAAGGAATACTTTGAGGAGCTCCTCAATCCCACCGGCACGTATTCCGGGAAGGAAACAGAGCCGGAGATCTCGGGGTTGGATCGTCCAATCTCCGGGGCAGAAGTTGCCGAGGTAGTGAAAAAGCTACGCGGCAGCGGAGCCCCGGGGGTGGATGAGGTCCGCCCTGGGTATCTCAAGGCTCTGGATGTTGTGGGGCTGTCTTGGCTGACACGTCTCTACAACATTGCGTGGACATCGGGGGCGGTGCCCTTGGAGTGGCAGACCGGGGTGGTGGTCCCCATCTTTAAGAAAGGGGACCAGAGGGTGTGTTCCAACTATAGGGGGATCACACTCCTCAGCCTCCCTGGTAAGGTCTACGCCAGGGTACTGGAGAGGAGGGTCCGGCCGATGGTTGAACCTCGGATCGAGGAGGAGCAATGTGGTTTTCGTCCTGGCCGTGGAACCGTGGACCAGCTCTATACCCTCGCGGGGGTGCTGGAGGGGGCGTGGGAGTATGCCCAACCAGTCCACATGTGTTTTGTGGATTTGGAGAAGGCTTACGACCGGGTCCCCCGGGACATCCTGTGGGGGGTGCTCCGGGAGTATGGGGTGGATGGCTCCTTGTTAAGGGCCATCCAGTCGCTGTACCGAAGGAGTGCGAGTCTGGTTCGCGTAGCCGGCAGTAAGTCGGACCTGTTCCCGGTGGGGGTTGGACTCCGCCAGGGCTGCCCTTTGTCACCGGTTCTGTTCATAGTTTTTATGGACAGAATTTCTAGGCGCAGCCGGGTGGGGGAGGGTATCGGGTTCGGTGGCGGGAGGATCTCGTCTCTGCTTTTTGCGGATGATGTGGTCCTCTTGGCCTCATCGAACAGCGACCTTCAGCTCTCACTGGGGCGGTTCGCAGCCGAGTGTGAAGCGGCTGGGATGAGGATCAGCACCTCCAAGTCCGAGGCCATGGTTCTCGGCCGGAAACGGGTGGAGTGCCTACTCCGGGTCGGGGAGGAGGTCCTGCCTCAAGTGGAGGAGTTCAAGTATCTCGGGATCTTGTTCACGAGTGAGGGTAGAATGGAGCGGGAGATTGACAGGCGGATTGGGGCGGCGTCTGCAGTGATGCGGTCGCTCAACCGATCCGTTGTGGTGAAGAGAGAGCTGAGCCGAAAGGCGAAGCTCTCGATTTACCGGTCGATCTACGCTCCAACCCTCACCTATGGTCATGAGCTTTGGGTAATGACCGAAAGAATGAGATCGCGGATACAAGCGGCCGAAATGAGTTTCCTTCGCAGGGTGGCTGGGCTCAGCCTTAGAGATAGGGTGAGGAGCTCGGTCATCCGGGAGGGACTCAGAGTAGAGCCGCTACTCCTCCGCGTCGAGAGGAGCCAGTTGAGGTGGTTCGGGCATCTGGTCAGGATGCCCCCCGGGCGCCTCCCTGGGGAGGTGTTTCGGGCACGTCCATCCGGGAGGAGGCCCCGGGGCCGACCCAGGACACGCTGGAGGGATTATATCTCCCGGCTGGCCTGGGAACGCCTCGGG
>JBCAYL010000011.1 GCA_038533575.1 Pseudomonadota bacterium
CCCTCCGTCGGGAGGACCTCAGTCCGCCGCCTGGACCCGTGTATAATCCTGACGGATCGTCGCTGCTCCCCCGTATTGTAGGCACGTGTATGTTATATTTGACACACCGTGGTCGGCGTACACGCACGTTGGTGTATTTTATGGACCAGGTTGATGCCAACCTCATCTCTTGGACTGAATGTCGTTCGTTGGGCTTCATACCTGCCACTTTTCCCGAGCCTATCCCCGGGGCGGGGCGCCCACTAGCCGCCTCTCGTAATGTCAGTAATTCCGCGTCGGCAACTCAGATGGACCCATGTCTGCCTACCCCGGACCTACGTCATAATGACGTCACTCGGGAGTTCCCCTCTCCTCGGTTGCCAGATACCGCCACGCAACCCGACGTTCCACTTTCCCTTTTG
Organism: Pseudomonadota bacterium; assembly: GCA_038533575.1. Lineage (NCBI taxonomy): Bacteria > Pseudomonadati > Pseudomonadota > Pseudomonadota bacterium. The sequence continues at coordinate 402 of JBCAYL010000011.1, forward strand.
TCCGCTAACCCGCCGAGAGATTTACCGGTGGATGCACCACCGTTGGTGGCCCGTGCGTGGTTCCTTCGGGTATTCGAGGACGTCCTCATCTCGAAGCCTGATTATCTGTCGGGTACGTCCCTCCCGTGCATGAAAGGGCCAGACATGCGAATCCACCTCCGTGACGATGCCGTGCCCTTCGCCCTCACCACCCCTCGACAGGTCCCTCTTGCTCTTCGCGAGGGCGTGAAGACGGAGCTCGAGGCGCTCCTACGCCAGGGTATAATCGTCCCCGCCGGCGACGCGCCCTCTGAATGGTGTCATCCCATCGTCTGTGTTGCGAAACCGAAGGGCGGTGTGCGTATTACCGTAGACTTATCACGCCTCAACAGCCAGGTAAGGAGGCCCACTCACCCCTCCCCGACGCCGCACCAGGCTGTCCGTAACATACCTGCTGGTACATGTTATTTCACGACTATGGACGCACTGTGTGGGTACTGGCAACTGCCCCTTGCGGAGCAGGATAGGCCCTTGACGACCTTCATCACAACCCAAGGTCGCTACATGTTCTGCAGGGGTCCCATGGGCTTTTGTGCAACTGGGGACGAGTTCTGTCGTCGTGGTGACGTGGCCCTGGCGGGCGTGCAACAATGTGAAAAGGTCGTCGATGACATTCTACTGTGGGACTCGTCCTATACCCACCATATCCATCGTATATTCCAAGTCTTGACCCGCTGTCGTCTCCATGGGATCACGATCAATTCCGAGAAATTCAACGTGGCCATGAAAGAAACCTCCTTCTGTGGGTATCTCCTGTCCCCCGACGGCGTAGCAGCGGACCCGGAGAAGGTGCGGGCGATCGCAGAGTTCCGCGTCCCACGACACATAACCGACATGCGATCTTTCATGGGCCTGACGAACCAGCTGGCGGGATTCTCCCGCGAGGTGGCCGACGCCGCGGAGCCGCTCCGCCCGCTCCTCCGCCCTTCAAACAAGTTTATATGGACCCCCGACCACCAGCAGGCCTTTGATAAGGTGAAGGCCGCCCTCGCCAGCCCTCCGATCCTCCAGTACTTCGACCCGTCCCGTCCTACCGTTCTCCAGACGGACGCCTCCAGACTAAATGGCTTGGGTTATGCCCTCCTGCAGAAGGACGAGGCAGACGTCTGGCACCTAATACAGTGTGGTTCTCGCTTCTTAGCTGACGTGGAGAGCAGGTATTCCATGATTGAACTCGAGATGGTTGCATGCGTCTGGGGCATGCAAAAATGCTCCTACTTCCTCCTGGGTATCGAATTTCGTCTCGTGACGGACCACCGCCCCCTCCTCCCGGTCCTTAACTCGTACACTTTAGACCAGATCCCGAGCCCTCGCCTCCAGCGCCTGCGGGAGAAAATTGCGGCGTACACGTTCACTGCCACGTGGCAGAAGGGCTCCCTCCTCTGCCTTCCAGACGCCCTGTCCCGTGCCCCGGTCTCCCGTCCCACCAGGGCCGACATTCTCTCCTGCGCGGAGCTCTCGGCAACGGTCCGTGCCGTGTCCCACGGTGTATCGACGTTCCTCGACTCTCGCCCCGACGACCTCCTCCTGGACCGTGTCCGCCAAGGAGCTACTCGAGATACCACGCATGACGCCTTGATCCGCCTTATTACGACAGGCTTCCCGTCAGCCAAGGCTAACCTCGACCCGTCCCTCCTCCCGTATTGGAAGGTCCGCGGTGACCTCACCACGTCCGACGGCCTCGTGCTGTATGGGTCCCGTATAGTAGTCCCCGAGTCCTGCCGTAGGGACGTCCTCGCCCGGCTACATGATGCGCATCGTGGTGTCGAGTGCACAATCCGCCGTGCCCGTCTGCTGGTTTGGTGGCCGGCGATAGATTCCGACATAAAGTCTACGGTCCGTGCCTGCGATAAATGCCAGGACCTCCTTCCGTCCCAGCAGCGAGAACCCCTCCAGCCCATGTCACCCTCCAGCCGGCCATTCGAAAATGTCTCAGCCGACTTCTGCCAAGTCTCTGGTCAACATTGGTTAGTATACTATGACCGCTATTCCGGGTGGCTCGAGGTCATCCATTTCGGCCGTGACACCCCGTCGTGGCGAATATGCGTGACAGGGCCGTCACGGTCTTGGACGCCGGGGTGTCACGGCCGAAGTGGATGACCTCGAGCCACCCGGAATAGCGGTCATAGTATACTAACCAATGTTG
>JBCAYL010000012.1 GCA_038533575.1 Pseudomonadota bacterium
GTTGTGGCCGCGGCAGCCTGGGTGCGATTCCCAGTTTCGGCAGCGTTTTTTTTTTTGGTGCATTGCAGACGGGTAAAAAAAAAAAAAACGGCATGAAGCTAGAGGGATTCGAACCCCCAACCTTTGGGTCTGGAATCCAACGCGCTGCCATTGCGCCATAGCTTCTGCCGACATTGCATTTCGACATTGGCTGTCTTGTAGAATCACAAGGTTGTCAGACTGAGTAGAAACTAGCTGGGCCGACATAAGTATCAGCGCCGGTAGTACAGTGATAGTATACGTCCCTGCCACGGACGAGACCCGAGTTTGATTCTCGGCCGGCGCACATTACTTTTGCGTGTGTGTTTGTTTTTTTCCCCAGCCTGCCGCTCTCAGTGTGCTGGGGCAGCCCTGGAGACCCCCGGCACGGCAACATGGCCGAGTGGTTAAGGCGAGTGATTAGAAATCACTTGGAAGAAATTCCGCGGGAGTTCGAATCTCTCTGTTGTCGGTCGTTTTGTACCCTTTTTTGGCCCATTTTGGGGGGGGGGGGAGGGCTCCGCCACGCGCACGGATCCGAGGTGCTCGTGGCGCAATGGACAGCGCATCAGACTTCGAATCTGGGGGTTGCGGGTTCGAATCCCGTCGAGCATGTTTTTCAGTGAATCCCCTGTTGTGGGCCGTTGGTCTAGTGGTATGATTCTCGCTTTGGGTGCGAGAGGTCGCGGGTTCAATTCCCGCACAGCCCCTAAAGTTTTGTTCCAGCATGCCGCGCTGCACTGGAGCCATAAGCGTAAGCTAACGGAGCGGAGAGCGCCGGTTAAGGTCCACAGTGGTGCCTGAACGGAACCTCTCACGAGGTCATCCGCAAAAATTGGAACGATACAGAGAAGATTAGCATGGCCCCTGCGCAAGGATGACACGCACAAATCGAGAATGTATCACTTTTGTTTTCTGCCCTGTCGGCTGGCCCATGAAGTTGTGGTGGGATTCCGACGCACCGTGTACGTGGTCCTATAGTGTAATGGTCATCACTAAGGACTCTGAATCCTTCGATCCGGGTTCAAGTCCCGGTAGGACCTTATTTTTGTTGTTTTTGCGCCTTTTGGGTGGTCGGTGCGACTGTCAACGCGCCAGCAGCGGAGCTCCATGCCTGAATGCCCGAGAGGTCTAAGGGGGCAGACTTAAGATCTGCTGGGCTTCTGTCCGCGTGGGTTCGAACCCCACTTCAGGCACGGTGTCGTCCCAGTGGCCAAATGGACAAGGCGTCGGTTTCCGGAGCCGAAGACTGTGGGTTCGAGTCCCATCTGGGATGACGGATTTTTCTGTCCATTGTGCAATTTTTGGCGCTGTGCAACCTCCTGCCCATGATACTGGCAGATTGATAACTCCAGTAGCTTAGAGGCAGAGCACCGGTCTTATGAGCCGGGGGTCGCGGGTTCGATCCCCGCCAGGAGTATTATGAGCGCTTGTAGTGTAATGGTTATCATTGATGCTTCCCAAGCATTAGATCCGGGTTCAATTCCCGGCAGGCGCACGAAAACTTTTTATAGTCAAAATGATTTTGTCTTGTTGGGGTAACAGTTTCTACGATTTGCACTATGTATGCCCATGTAGCTCAGTTGGGAGAGCGTCAGACTGAAGATCTGAAGGTCCTTGGTTCAATCCCGAGCGTGGGCAGCGTAGCTCTGGTAGCTCAGTTTGGTAGAGCATGGGTCTAATAAGCCCAGGGTCGGGGGTTCGAGTCCCTCCTGGAGCATTTTTTTCATTGGCTGGTTAGTTGTGTCCCCAACAAAAATAAAATGGTCCTTAGTAGCTCTCGGACCCTTTCATACAGGCCCCGTTGGCGCAATTGAACAGCGCGTCAGACTTCTAATCTGAAGGTTGTGGGTTTGAGTCCCACACGGGGTATTATTTTTTTGTCGCAAATGAATACGGCTAGGTTGAAAAAAGAAATATTTTAGCACCCCCAGTGGGACTCGAACCCACAATCTCACCCTTAGGAGGGGTGCGCCTTGTCCATTAGGCCATGGGGGCTTGATATTTAGTTGGCAAAGCAGTTCCGCTAAGCTGCGGCCTACCAATCGGGCCCTGAACCAGAGTAGAGGCATAGACCTTTTGTCGGCCGTTGGTTTAATGGTGTGATTCTCGATTCAGGTAGAAGAGGGCATGGGTTCAACTCTCGCACGGTCCAGTTGGTTTTTCATATTCCATTAATTGTTTGCCGATTGAATTAGAAAAACTACTTGGGGTCAGGGTTTTGTGTTTTTTTTTATTGCTGCAAATTTTTTGATTTGTTGTTTTTTTGGTGTGTCTTAAAAAAAACAGAGGCATTATTCGCACCGAGGCTCGAACTCGGGACCTCTCGCGTGTGAGGCGAGCGTCATAACCAACTAGACCATGCGAACAAGTAGCCTCCAACGAGGATCGAACTCGTGACCTTCTCCTTACGAAGGAGATGCTCTGCCAACTGAGCTATAGAGGCATAATTGATGAGACCCCGATAGTTGGTTACCAAAAACAAAACAAAATTGTTACTGATACCCGCCAATAATATAATGCGGAGGGTGCAAGAAACAAAAAGCGTGG
>JBCAYL010000013.1 GCA_038533575.1 Pseudomonadota bacterium
GGACAGGCTCGCTGCGAGCACGAGCCTGCCCCCGGGCCCGCGCATCAATGCGTCACACAAGACGCCCACGCGCACCATAACCAAAATGGCGCCCGCGCGCGACAAAATGGCGGCCGCGGACAGGCTCGCTGTAAACACGAGCCTGCCCCCGGACCCGCGCATCAATGTGTTGCACAGAGGTATGCTCACGATGAAACTGAAGGTGACGTCACCGCCGCGCTCGATGCTCGACACGGCTACGACGTCACCGCCACCCCGCATAGTCGGCACTCTACAGCGCCACCTCTCCGCCTGGGAGTCTATCCACCCAAACGAATGGCTGCTCCGCACCATTGCACGGGGGTACAGACTACAATTCACCAGGAAACCCCCGCTTACGAGGAAAGTTATTTCCACTCGTGCAACGGGGCCTGCGCTTGCGCAGCTGAGATCGGAGATCCAATCTCTTCTGGAGAAAGGTGCGATAGAGGAAGTGGATTTGAGCACAAACCCAGCGGGTTTTTACTCCATGTACTTCCTAGTGTCGAAAAAGGGGGGGGGCATGAGACCCATCCTGGACCTGAGAGGTCTCAACGGGTACCTCAAAAAGTTTCGCTTCAAGATGTTGACCACGTCCTCGCTCCTCAGCAGAGTTCGCGAAGGAACCTGGTTCACATCGGTGGATCTCAGCGATGCTTTCTTTCACATCACAGTGTATCCACCTCACCGGAAGTTCCTGCGGTTCAGCCTGGACGGACGAGTGTACCAGTACACCGTCCTTCCCTTTGGCCTAGCCCTCAGCCCGCGAGTGTTCACCAAGGTAACACAAGCTGCTGTGGCACCGCTCCGCGCTATGGGGATTCGCCTGGACACCTATCTGGACGATTGGCTGCTCAGTGCGGACTCGAGGCACGAGGCGATCGAACACACCGGGATGGTGGTTGCTCACCTCGCTCGGCTTGGCTTCATTCTCAACCACGAGAAGAGCTCCCTGGTGCCGTCGCGCAGGACCACCTTCCTGGGGGTCCAGCTCGACTCCACCACGCTCCAAGCTCGCCTCTCCCCAGAGCGGATCCAAACCTTCCGCTCCTGCCTAGCGCATTTCAGACCGGGCACTCACGTCCCGTATCTGTTATGCATGCGCCTCTCGGGACTGATGGCTTCCACCATCCACCTCATGAGGCTCGGCAGATATCACATGCGGCCCTTCCAGCGCTGGGTGGGATCGCTCCGGATCCCGTCCTCTCAACGCCAACGCCAGGTCCTCGTGTCCGCGGCTTGCGCCCAGGCACTCCGACCCTGGCGACAGGCGGGCCTGCTGTCTCAGGGAGTCAAGATCGGGATGATTTCCTCCCTCAAGGTCCTCACTACGGACGCCAGCCTGTCGGGATGGGGTGCCATCCTCGACGGCAGGAGCGCCAAAGGGACCTGGAACGCGGCCTTCAGATCCAAGCACATAAATGTCTTGGAGCTGCTGGCGGTTCTCCTGGCCTTGAAACGCTTCGAGCGCTCACTGGTCGGTCGCCACGTGCTAGTCCGCACGGACAACATGACCACCATGGCCTACATCAACAGACAGGGAGGCTTGGCCTCCCCGTCTCTAGATGCCCTCGCAAGGGAGCTGACTCTCTGGTGCGACTCCAGACTGAAGTCCATCAGAGCAGTCCACCTGCCCGGTCTTCAGAACCACGGGGCGGATCTATTGTCCAGGGGCAGGTACTACTACGACGACTGGGTCCTCCACCCTTCGGTGACGACCCAGATCTTCGCCAGGTACGGCCGCCCCTCGGTGGACCTCTTTGCATCAGAAGCGAACGCGAAGTGCTCACGTTTCTTCTCGATCCAAGGGACAGCCACTATGGGCCTGGAGGCCCTGGCACACGACTGGCCGAGGGACCTGCTCTACGCGTTCCCTCCTCTGCGTCTGATCTACCCAGTCTTGGACAGAGTCAGACGTCAGGGCCTATCGGTGCTCCTCATCGCTCCGCGGTGGGGGTCATGGAGGTCGGAGATCACTCCTCTCCTCTACGACATCCCGTGGCGCCTGCCTCCACTCAGCGACCTCCTGAGTCAGGCGGCAGGAACCATCCTCCACCCCAGACCAGAGCTTCTGGATCTGTGGGTCTGGCCGGTCAGAGGGCCGCCCTCGCAGCTAGCGGACTGACCCCGGCGGTCATCTCCACTATTGAGGGTGCTCGGGCTGCCTCCACTAACGCCGTGTACGGCGCCAAGTGGCGGTACTTCGAGAAATGGTGCGCAGAGCAGTCCCCGCCTGTGGTGCCCTCTCTGGCCCCCGTCCAAGACGTCCTTCGCTTCCTGCAGGCCAGGAAGGAGGACGGCCTGACGTTCAACACCATCAAGGTGTATGTGGCTTCCATCTCCGCCTGCCACCAGGGCCTGGATGGCAAGTCGGTCGGTTCGCACGCGCTCGTCTCCCAATTCATGAAAGGAGTCAAGCGCGCCACTGCGACTGACAAACCGCTGTTCCCGCGGTGGGACCTCGCTGTGGTTTTGGACGGGCTGCTGAAGCACCCGTTTGAACCTCTCGAGTCAGCGGACATCAAGATCCTCAGCC
>JBCAYL010000014.1 GCA_038533575.1 Pseudomonadota bacterium
CCACGATGCTTCAAAACCAGGAGCTAGACGGGTGGACATGGCAACGTTCAGTGGGGCATGCGGGAACGCAAAGGTTACCGACTAGCCTCACCAAATACTAGGTAGCGTTGACATTTGAGTCGGACGGCCGATGGTCGATACCGGCAGCAACCAACCTCTGCTGCCCGTGCCCGCTCACACCCTCACCGACCAACAGTTCGCCCGCATCGCTCCCCTGCTACCCGGTAAGCCCGGCGACCGAGGACGCACCGCCCGCGACAACCGCCTCTTCCTCGAAGCCGTCCTCTTCGTCGCCAACAACGGCGGACGCTGGCGTGACCTCCCCGAGCGCTTCGGCAAGTGGAACTCCGTCTTCGTCCGCTTCAACCGCTGGAGCAAGAAGGGCGTCTGGCAACGCCTCTTCGAGGCGGTTCAGGACCCCGACCTGGAGTGGCTCATGGTTGACTCGACCATCCTCCGCGCCCACCAAGACGCCTCGCGCGGACGCAAAAGGGGGCTAGCAGCCAGCTAGCGGCCCAGCGGGAGGCCCTGGGACGTAGCCGCGGTGGGCTCTCGACGAAGCTGCATGTGGCCTGCGACGCGCTCGGCAACCCGGTCCGCTTCGCGCTCGCACCGGGGCAAAGCGCCGACAGTCACGCGGCGTTGCCGCTCATCGAAGGGCTGGCGGCCGAGGCGGTGCTGGCCGACGCCGCCTACGACTCGGACGCCATCCGGGAGGCGTTGGCGGCGCAGGGGATCCAGGCGGTGATCAAGCCGAGTGCGGCGCGTTCACTGAAGCCGGCCTTTGACCGCGAACTCTATCGGGAGCGCAATCAAGTGGAGCGGCTGATCGGTCGGCTGAAGCGGTATCGTCGGGTGGGGACGCGCTACGAGCAGACGGGCCGCAACTACCTGGCGTTCGTGCACGTGGTATCGACGCTGTTGCTACTCGCCTAATGTCAACGCGGCCTAGGCCGCCCAGCCTCGGTCAATCCCTCCGCCTGCCTCCTACTTCGCGGTGGCCTCGGCGGCCGCGGCTGCCCGGTCCGCCAGCGGACGCAGGGCGAGGTAGCAGAGCGTCAGCAGCACCGAGAAGAGGATGGTCATTCCCACCGCCCTCGGGTGGCCGAACGGGTCGAGGAGCGGAGCCACCACGTCGGCCAGGAGTGCGCTTGGAGCGGTGAGCACGTCCCACGAGTTCCAGCGGAGGACCCGCCCCAGGTAGATCCCGAAGCTGCCGAGCGCCAGGGCGCCGACCGCGACCGACCAGCCCGCCCGAGCGCCATACCATCGCCGCACCGTGCCGTGTACCTCCGCCAGAGATACCATGCCGACCAGCATTCCTCCCCAGGCCGCCGCGAGCAGCAGCACGAGGTCGTACCACAGCGGTGCCTCCGTGCCCCGATGCACGTGGATGAGGTCGGTGAGGAGGTAGGGCGCGTTCGGGAAGAACAGCAGCCACGCGCTCCCCACGCCGAGAGGCAGCCACCCCGGCCTCTCAAACCGGGCGAGCCCGCGGCTCAGCACCAGCGGGACTGTGGCGAGGAACAGGTTCCAGAGCAGGAAGGCGAACTGCAGATTGCCTGTCACGGCGATGCGTGCTGCGATGAGGGCGACCGCGAAGCCGACCGAGGCCACGACGAGGCGAGAAGCAGGAGGGATCATGGAGGGCGGGCAGATCTGGTTTACTTTGAATCACAAAGTAATCTGATACAACAACCTTGTCAATACGTTGCTACGCCTGCCTGTCCAGGAGCGTGACTACGTGAGCATGCGCCGAAGCCGGGCACACGCCTCTTCGAGGACCGGCATTTCCTTCGCGTAGCAGAACCGCAGGAGGTAGCGCCCACGCTCGGGGTCGGCGAAGAACGAGCGTCCCGCGACGGTCCCGACGCCCGCCTCGTCGATGAGGGTGCGGCTGGCGGCGTGGTCGTCCTCGAAGCCCGCGCGGCGCTCGGCGAGGGCGCGGGTGCCGGCGAGGACGTAGTACGCCCCCTGGGGCCAGTTCACCTCGAAGCCGCACGCCTGCAGCGTCTCGCACAGCAGCGTGCGCTTGGCGGCGTAGTCGGCGAGCATCTGCGCGTAGTAAGCGTCCGGCATCGGCAGCGCAGCGGCAAGGCCGTGCTGAAGCGGCGCGGGTGCACAGATGTAGACGAGGTCGTTGACGAGCCCCATCTTCTCAATCACGGGGCGCGGCGCGACCGCGTAGCCCAGCCGCCAGCCGGTCATGTTGAACGTCTTCGAGAAGCCCGACAGCGTCACGGTCCGCTCGTACGCGCCCGGCAAGCTCGCCAGCGAGACGTGGCAGTGGTCGTCGTAGGTCATGTACTCGTAGATCTCGTCGGTGACGAGCCAGAGATCGTGCTCTTCGGCGAGGGCGAGCATGGTGTGCAGTTCGGCCTCGGTCCACACCTTGCCGCTCGGGTTGGCCGGCGTGCAGACGAC
>JBCAYL010000015.1 GCA_038533575.1 Pseudomonadota bacterium
GCGGTGAGAGAGGCATTTAGAGGGATATTATCTGAAGAATGGGGAAAGATTAGAAATTCAAGACTTTTAAGTGTGGCAGAAGAGTGGAAGACTTTTAAGGAAACAGTGATGATGGTTGCAGCACGAGTCTGTGGGTACAAAAGGGTAGGTAGAAAGAGTAAAAGAAGCGCGTGGTGGGATGATGAAATGAAAGTCTTAGTGAAAGATAAACGGAGGTTATTTGAAACATATAATCAGAATAAAAGTGGGAGTAATAGAGAAGAGTACAAAAGGAAGAAGCAGGAAGTTAAAAGAACAGTGAGAGAGAAACAAAATGTGGCTGATGAAAGACTAGGTCAGTGTTTAAGTAAAAATTTTAGGGAGAATAAGAAATTGTTTTGGAGCGGGGTGAATAGGGAAAGAAAGTCAAGAGAACAGCTAGATGTAAGAATAAAAGATGCGGATGGAAATGTTGTGACAGAAGAAAGAGCAGTTCTTGATAGATGGAGTGAATATTATGAACAATTGTTGAATGTTGATGATGGAAGGGCAGCAGTGCTGACGGATGCAAGAGTGTGTGGAATTAATGAAAATATGAGATTACAAATGGAAGTGAGTCTAGAGGATGTAAGAAAGGCAGTGAAAAAGTTGAAGAAGGGAAAGGCGCCAGGAGTGGATGGAATTACAAGTGAAATGTTGTGCTTTGGAGGAGATAGTGTGTTGGAATGGTTGACGAGGGTATGCAGAGTATGTATGACAGAGGGAGTAGTTCCCAAAGATTGGCAGAAAGCAATAATTGTCCCTTTGTATAAGGGAAAGGGGGATAGAGGGGAGTGCAAGAACTATAGAGGTATAAGTCTGTTAAGTATACCTGGCAAAGTGTATGGAAGAATCCTGATTGAAAGAGTACGAGGGATGACTGAGGGGATGATAGGTGAGGAGCAGTGTGGTTTTAGAATGGGGAGAGGATGTGTAGATCAAGTGTTTTCATTGAAGCAACTGAGTGAGAAGTATATAGGAAAGGGAAAGGATTTATATGTGGCATACATGGATCTTGAAAAAGCGTATGATAGAATTGATAGGGATGCGATGTGGAGAGTATTACAAATGTATGGAATAAATGGTAATCTGTTAAGGGCAATTCAGAGTTTGTATGCAGATAGTGAGGGAAGCGTTAGAGTATGTAGAGAAGAGAGCAAATGGTTTAGTGTGAAAGTAGGTCTGCGGCAAGGTTGTGTTATGTCGCCATGGCTCTTCAATATATTTATGGATGGGGTAATGAAAGAAGTTAGGGAAAAGGCAGGAGATGTAGGAGCAAATATGTGGGATGCCAGAAGAAACTGTGAATGGAAGGTGGAGTGGATGATGTTTGCAGATGATACGGTATTAGTTGGTGATAGCGAGCAAAAGTTGCAGAAACTGGTGAAAGAATTTGGAAGGGTTTGCAAAAGGAGAAAATTAGCAGTAAATGTGGGTAAGAGTAAGATTATGAGGATAGGGAAGAATAGAACTGAGAATGAGATGAATATCAGTCTTAACAATAACAGAATGGAAGAAGTTGAATGTTATAGATATCTAGGTGTGGATATTGCACATGATGGTAGAATGAATGATGAAGTAAGTCACAGAATAGGAGAGGCAAGAAAGGTATCAGGAGCACTGCAGAAACTTTGGAAGAATAGGCGCATGTCCATGGAAGCAAAAGTGGGAATGTATGAAGGAATAATTGAACCTACTCTGTTGTATGGATGTGAAGCTTGGGTACTGAATGTGCATGAAAGAAGGAAAGTGGAAGCAGTGGAGATGAGTTGTTTGCGGAGCATATGTGGAGTAAGAAGGATTGACAGAATTCCAAATGTAGAAATTAGAAGAAGATGTGGTAAGAGTGTTGGAGTGGGTGAGAGAATGGATCAAGGTGTGTTGAGATGGTTTGGTCATGTGGAGAGAATGGGAGAGGAGAGATTGGTAAGAAGAGTGTATGATTCAGATGTTAGAGGTATGAGAGGTCGGGGAAGACCGAGAAAATGCTGGATGGATGGAGTACGAGAGGTATTGAATAGAAAAGGCCTTGACATCCAGGAAGCAAAAGTATGCGTACAAGATAGAAGTGAATGGCGCAGTGTATGTCGGGGGGTTCGACGTGCTGCTGGTGAGCTTCCAGTGTAGCATTATGAAGCGGCTATAAAGTTGTGGAAGCGGACTGCACTGGGGGCTCATCCACGATTCAGCAGCGAGAGAATGAATGGGGCAGTGATTGGGTAATTTTGTTTTCTTAAGTCACCCCCTCTAAGGGG
>JBCAYL010000016.1 GCA_038533575.1 Pseudomonadota bacterium
CTAATACAGTACACCCCACATTTGCAAATAGTATTACTGACAATGACTTCCCCCACTCTATATGACAATTATCCTTCTCCTCCTCCTGCTCCTGCTCCTGCTCCTGCTCCTGCTCCTGCTCCTCCTCCTCCTCCTCCTCCTTCTCCTTCTCCTCCTCCTCCTCCTCCTCCTCCTCCTCCTCCTCCTCCTCCTTTAAATGACTAGCTTATTTTTGTATAGTTGATTATGTTACTAATCTTCACTCCTTCACAGGCGATGTGACCAGGATCCGGCCCGAAGATATGCCCGTTGATGACGATGAGGACGAGGACAGTGGGGACGAGGTCGACGAGGCAAGACCACCCCGTAAGAGAGCCAAGAAAACCGGACCCCCTAAGAGAGCTAGGCTCTGGAAGAAGGAGGACATCTCACATCCTCCTTTACCTGAATACCACCATCCAAGGCCTGACTTTCTCCTGCAACCATATGAATTCTTCCTGAGGATGTTCCCCATTGAGCTAATGGAGGACATAGTCTACCAGACGAACCTGTATGCCCGTCAAAAGGACGTCAGTACCTCCTTCTCCATCGACGTCAACGACCTCATGGTGTTTGTGGGGATTGTCCTCTACATGGGGGTTGTCCATATGCCTTCCATTGACGACTACTGGGCAGTACACACCAGAATACCACAGATCACTGAATACATGACCTCTAAGAGGTTCAAGCAGATAAGGTCAACACTCCATTTCAACAACAATGAAACTGCAAAGTCGTCCACCGACCGCTTCTACAAAGTCAGGCCCCTCTTCTCAGGCATCACCAAGCAGTTCCTCCAAGTCAAGGCCACTCCCACACAGTCAGTCGATGAAGTGATGGTGGCATACAAAGGGACGATGGCAGGGAATCTTCGCCAGTACATCGCTAACAAGCCTGACAAGTTTGGATACAAGTTGTTCTGCCGTGCCAGCATCGATGGGTTCATCCATGACATGCTGATGTACCAGGGCGAGACGACCTTCAGTAGCCACCCAGTGGACCTTTGTGAGGAAGAGGAGCAGCATCTCATGAGCAGCAAGTTGGTGCTTGTCCTAGCCAAGACCATCCAAGACCTGAAGAATACCACCATCTATGCAGACAACTACTTCACCAGCATCCAACTCGTCGAGTACTTGAAGGACAAGTACCAATGCCGCTACGTGGGGACTGCAAGACCCAACCGCACTGGCAACGCACCACTCATGTCCAGGAAGGAAATGGAGAAGAAGTCTACTCCAAGGGGGAAACACGACCACGTATCCTGCAACGGGGTCCTTGCCATGGTCTGGAAGGACAATAAACCGGTGACTCTCCTGTCGTCTCATGCAGGGGTTGAGCCAATCTCCACTGCCAAGAGGTGGGACAAGGACACCAAGAAGAAGGTAGAGGTCCCATGCCCCGCTGTCATAAAGGAGTATAATGGGAAAATGGGGGGCATCGACAAGTCTGATATGCTCACACATCTCTACAAATCCCCCATGAAGTCTAGGCGGTGGTATCTCCGGCTGTTTGGCTATGTCGTGGACGTCTGTACCAGCAATGCTTGGATCCTGTACAAGAGGGACTGTAAAGCATTGTCACAGAAACCCATGTCCCTCAAGATGTTCCGACTGGAGATCAGCAATTTCGCCCGGTGCTACAAGACCAAACCTACAAGGAAACTCCGCAGTACCCCTGAGGAGCAGCCTTTTGTTCTTCCAAAGAAGGGCCAGAGAAGCAGTCGTCCATCAGACAACCTGCGATACGACCAAGCCAAATTCCACTGCCCGGTGTTTGTCAAGCTACGGATGACCTGCAAGTTCTGCTCAGCTAAGGATGACATGCACCGGTCTAGGTGGGTCTGCAACATCTGCCAGGTAGCACTCTGCCTCACTGAAAAGAAGAATTGCTTCCGAGACTTCCACGACTACCACCCTCGCTCGTCCACATCGCCTGGAGCATCCCCTAGATCTCCAACCCCGACCTCAAGATCTCCAACCCCGACCTCCAGATCTGCAACCACTTCCCCGACCCCAGCATCAACTCGCTAAAGCACCTCAAGATCTCCAACCCCGACCTCCAGATCTGCAACCACTTCCCCGACCCCAGCATCAACTCCCTAAATCATGTAAATATGTAAATATACACTTTTTAATATAATTTCTTATCAATTTTATTATCCAG
>JBCAYL010000017.1 GCA_038533575.1 Pseudomonadota bacterium
CGGAAGCGCGCCCAGGCGAGGCCTCCGACGCCGACGGACATCCGCCGGATCGACCGGAAGCTGCGCGCGCTCGCGCTATGACTCGGTATGGACGCGTCTCGCGCCCCCCCCTATTTTACGGGCTGGGGGGGGATGTAGAGCATTAGCCTTTTTGCATGAAGCCCGTAAAACTTTCTCTCTCTCTTCGGACGACTAGCGACATCTTCGCATCGTCACAGCGCAAGGCCAGCGCGACCTTTTGTTCGACCGTCGTCTCTCTCTCTCTCTCTCCGCGATTCTCGAAGACACGTGCTTCTTCCTGATTGGACGATTGATGATGCAACGCCGGGGTCAACTGGCATCACCCCCGGGCACTCTTCCACGCCGCCTTCACTTGCAACGCGGTTTTCCTCATCCGTCTTACAACGGACTTCAATCGAGATACCTCGCCCTCCTTCGCGAGAAGCCTGGACGTTGCTCGAACTTTCTTCGGAATATATAACCTGCAGAAGCCGGCAATCATCATCATTCGCCATCTTGAATCAGCAAGACTCACGCACTCAACAAGTCTCTCTCGCATCCTTCGTATCTGCCGAGTTCCTTCGAATCGAGAAGATACTTCGAATCAGCCGACTCCCGTACATGACAGATTCTCGCCACGGCTTCACATCCATCGAGCCACAGCCCCCTACAGTTTCGCCACAACTTCGGGCCCTCAGTCGTGTGCTAATCCTGTCATCAAAGGACTCTCCGGACTTTTGCGGGTTCGTGGGCTGTGATGTACGGGCTCCTAGCCCTTTGCTTAGTAGTTCTAGTTTAGATGTCCTGTGCCCTTTCGTGGGTCTTTTAGTTTATGGCCACAGGCCCTTTTGATTTATGCCCACGGGCTATGTTACTGTCTTATGCCTGCGGGCCCTTTCCTTTTTATGCCTACGGGCCTTCTAGCTTTTATATCTAAGGGCCCTTGCCCGATTTGTTGATTGATTGACTGTATTGAACTGCCTCATGATATACTATCCCGTTTTATCGCAATACAGTTCGACATTTGGTGCCCCAAAGTCGTTTTTCTTCGACATGTCGAACCGGGGTCTGGGCTCCTACTCGTCGCCACCGCACCCTACCTCATCTATCTACTTCGAATTCCCGGCGCCGCCGTTGGAGGCAACGCTCGAGCCGCTCCAGATTCCCCAGGCGCAGCCGCCGCCGCCGCCCCAGGTGGTCGTCGTTGAAGCAGCGCCCGAAGAGGATCTCGACACGACGGTCGAGTACTATTTGGAGGCCGACGACCCCGAAGTCGCTTCCAACGCCGTCGTCTTGGTGGACGCGACGACCCAAGTCAGCCGTCCTCCCTCGCGCCCGGGCTCAGCACGCGCATCGCCTCATCCTATCATCGGGCTGCGGATCTCCGGGGTGGTCGAGGCCGTCATCACCGCCGCCGCACCGGTCTACGCAACCCGTTCGCCACGCGCCTCTCCGCCTCCGCCTCCGCCTCCGGCTTACGCGGACAGCGCCGCCCGGGTAGTACGCCGTCCTCCAAACGCGCTCCTGGTGCAACGCCCCCGCACGCGATCTTCGACCGGCGACGGGCCTCTCTTCGAGCCGCTCGTCAGCAGCAACAGGTGCTTCTTGACTTTAAAGTTGTAACAATACTTGAACAGACATGACCGCACCTGGGACCGTAGCGGCCGCGTGACCGCAGTTTTGCCTAATAACGCTTATTACGTCTCTCTCGACGGAAGTAGACGCGTTACCCAGCGCACGCGCGCCCATGTTAAACCCATTGCCATTTTTCCTATACGTTCAGGAGATGTCTTCTGCGGCAAGCCGCCGCTCGTCGTCCCCAGTGACGCGTCTCCGCAGCCCAGAGTTGTCACCGTCCCCGTCTCCGCCCAGGGTAACGCCGCTCGGGAGACGCCGCCTATGGAGCCCGCCCATGCGCCGGAAGTCTCCAACAACCCGGTCAAGGTCGAGCGCGTCGTCAACGGCACCCCGGATCGGCCTTCCTCCTCGTCGCCTGTCTCCAGACGTCGCGACCGCCTTCGACTTCCGGCCACCGTCTCGCAGCCGCCGCTCGGGCCACCGGACGCATCACGATTCGCGCCCCCCGTCGACGGCGCCGCTCCGAAGAGACGACGCGGACGCCCCCGGAAG
>JBCAYL010000018.1 GCA_038533575.1 Pseudomonadota bacterium
GAGACCGTTCCCGGAGGGCACGTGTGCCGCCCGGAACCGTAGCATCACCCCCCACATATCCGCGAACGTGGTAAACTGCCGGCTCCTGAACGCCGTGTCGTTGTCTGTCAGGATTTCTTCTGGTGGCCCGTGCTCGAGGAACACCCCCTCGAGCTGTGCCACCACGGCCTCCGTCGTCTGCCACCGCAATGAGCGCCATATTGCAAACCGGGAGGGCCCACAGTCGATCAAGGTCAGGAAGTGTTGCCCGCCAACGTGCGTGATGTCCATGGCCAGCCGCTGCCACACCCGCTCCACCTCCAGACTCCCTTTTCTCCACTTCTCTGGGGCTGGATCGATCGACTGGCATTCGACGCACCCTCTCACCACCTCCCGTGCCACTTGCTTACTCGCCTGCGGATATTTTCGCCTGACGAAGTACAACGTTCTTCGGACCCCAGGATGACCCACGTCGTGATGGATCGCTCGTACTCTGTCCACCAGCGAGTCCCCTGCGGCTGCACACACGAGCGGCTCCACTTCTCCCTTCTTCAGCCATCTGGCGGGCACCCGTGTCAGTGCGTCAGCCTTGTTATCTGCCGACGGCACCAGCACGATGGTCATCTCCAGACCGTATTCCCTCACTAGGTCCATCACCACGCCCACCCTTCGCCTGATGAGCATCTCATTCGCTGCCTTGGTTCGCAGGCGGCTCTTCCCCGTCAGCCCATCCTGTATCCACCTGTGCACCGTTGCAGAGTCTGTCATCACCTCCACCCGTCTCACCTTCCAAGTCAGAGCAAGATTCAGTCCCTTCACCACCGCGTCCAGTTCTGCCATGTTGATGTGACTCGCGCATTCTTTGCGCAGCCAGCTGGCGTCCTCCACCACGTCCCCGTCCATCTCCACCACTGCACCGAACGCCAGCACGCTCGCGTCCACCCAAAGGCGCACCGCGTCGCCTCTCGCGTCCCACCTCCCCCTCACTGGGTCGTCATCCTTCACCCTCGACATGATCTCCTTCAACCATTTTGTTATGTCAGGGTCTCTTACCACGTCGTCCCATTTCTCTGTGGCTTGACTTGCTCGCCTCTTCACAAAACCTGCCGCCACTCTTAACCAACCGCAGACCGGGTAATGACCCACCAGCCTACCGCAAAGTGAGAACACTTCCCTCCTGGTCGGTCCATCCACTGATTCCTCCACCGACGCTCCCCCCCTCTTCCACCTCAGGGTGCCCTGGTGCTGCCAGACGTGCAAACCCAGCGCCCGAACGCCGTCTTTTGCTCGTTCAGGGGGCTTGCTCTCCAGCCCATACGAACGTAAATGGCTCACCACGTCCTCGGCTGACACCACATCCTCGTCCACGAAGATGTCGTCCACGTAGGCTGAGGTGCCTGCCCGCACGCGCTCGTCCTGCCCCAGTACACAGTTTAACACCGCTTTCATCACTAGCGGGGCGACATTCAACCCAAATCCCAGCCGCGTGAGGCAGTACAGCTGGCCTTGAAACCTGACGGTTTGGTATGGCCACAGGTCCTCCCGCACTCCGATCTGCAGGTACGCCTTCTTCAGGTCAACCATCGCCACGTTCACTCCTCGCCGCCTCCACTCCCGCAGCTTGTCCGCGCACACGTCTGCCTCCCTGGTGAAAGCTTCGATATGGCAATTCAGCTCACGAAAGTCGAGCACCGGACGTACTTTGTCCTTGTTCTGCTGGATCACCGCCATCATCGGTATGAGCCCCTTCGCCGGTCCCGACCTGTTCTCGTCGTACGGCCGCAGCCATCCCTCCTCGATCCACTGACGAACCTCCGCCTCATACTCCACCCTCGCTGCAGCCGGTATGGCGTATCCCTCCATCTTGTTCCGCAGCAGGCCAGGCTCCCGTCCGTCACCCCACTTCCAGCCCATCGTCCACAACCTCGTCGCCGGGTCAAAGTTGGCGCTGAAGTCCCGCTCCTCCACCCGCAGCTCCTCCCTCTCTGCCTCCGCTCGCGGCCTCTCCACTGCCGCGCACGCCTCTCGCGGCGTGACCTGGTCCTCACAACCGAGCGGCCGCGCCCCCTC
>JBCAYL010000019.1 GCA_038533575.1 Pseudomonadota bacterium
GTGAAAGGAAGATTGTTACCTGGAATCTGCAAAAGGTATCATTAAGAGAGGAGAACAGAAGGAGGCTCAGAAGAGTATGCGAGAGGATAGAAAGAGAGGGGTGGGAAATAGTGTTAGTTCAAGAATTATCAGCAGTAGGGAAGGGGGTTATTTGGTTAGGGGAAGGGGAAAATAGGGTAGCTATCCTTCACTCTGTGAAGGCGGGGATCATTCTTAGGGGTAGCAGCTTAGATAGATGGATCAGGGAGGGTCAACATGTTTGGTATTATAATAGGGTAGTTGCTATTACGTTGGGAAAGATGAGGCTGGTAAGTGTGTACCAGCCCATCTGGAGGGTCTGGGGGCCAGATAGGGCAGCCCTAGAAGAGTGTAGGAGAGATGTAGAGACTCAGTTAGGATTGGGGAGGAGGGAAAATTTAGTGATAGGAGGGGATTTTAATGCTAGCGTAGGTAGAAATAGGAGGGGTATGGATGGCGTGTATGGAAGGTTTGGCATAGGTGAGATGAATGAGGCTGGTAGAGACCTGATGGAGTGGTGCGGTATAAATGGATTAGCATATGTTAACAGCTATATGAGGCATGAAAGGAGAGGTACGTGGCAACACCCCTGGAATGGAAGATGGTACGAGTTGGATGGTTTTCTGATGAGGAAGGAAGAGCGGCACAGGTTGGTGAAGAGAATGAAAGCAATGAATGCAAGTGATTTGAGTGACCACGCGGCAAAAAGTTTGACTGTGAAAGTGTGTGAAAGGAGGTGGAGGACAGTAGGAGGAGGGAGAAGGCCTCCCAGAATAAAATGGGAGGCCCTCCAACGAGTGGAAAAAAGAGCAGAATACATGGAGAAGACGAGAGAGCTGATGACAAATGAGGATGTGGATGAATGGAAATGGGAGGGTATGACAGAGGTGATGATAGCGGCGGCGAAAGATGTGTGTGGCGAGACCACCATCTCGGTGGCCAACCCGTGGACGGTAGGTTGTGAGGAAGAACTGGATGAGATGAAAGAGAATACTGTGAGAGCGGTGAGAACGAGAGGGGAGAGACTGACGGCGGTAAATGAGATGAGAGAGATGGATGAGAGGAGAGAAGAGAGAGTGCAAGCGGAGAGAGAGTTAGTGGTAGCACGGAGAGATGTAAGAGAGTGTAGAAGAAGAATGAAAAGGAGACTGAGAGAATTGGAGAGAGAATGGTGGCAAGAGAAGATTGACAGATGTGAGGCAGCATGTGAGGAAGGAAGAGTGGGTGATATGTACAAGATTTTAAGAGAAATAGGAATGAGAGGGAAACGAAAGGCTGGAAGAGGAGGCATGTTAACGGCAAATGACTACAAGAGACAGTTTGAAAGGGTGTCAAGTGAAAGGTATGAGGAACGTCCGGAAGTGATTGAAGGCGCAGTGAGGAATGCAAGGGATCTGAGAGAGGATGAGAGAGCGATAGAAGCGAATGAGAAAATGAACGAAATCCCCAGTGTGAGAGAGATTGTAGATGCCATGAAAGATATGAAAGAGTCCGCCCCGGGAGAAGATGGAGTAAGAATCAGTTTTATAAGATACGCCTGTGAAGAATTGCAAGAGAGAGTGATTGAGATGGTACAAAAGATGTTTGTCAGTAGAGCGAATGACTGGAGCGAGGGGCTGAAAGGAGGAATAATTGTGCCCCTGTATAAGAAGGGGGACCGCGAGGACCCCGGAAACTACAGGGGAGTGTGTCTGTTGGCCATGGGTTCTAGAATCCTGGCCAGAGTGATTGCAAATCGTTTAGGTTGGTGGGCCGAACATCTGGGCCTGCTTGACGAAAATCAAGCAGGTTTCAGAAAGGGTCGGTCCACAGCGGATATGACACAAATGATGGT
>JBCAYL010000020.1 GCA_038533575.1 Pseudomonadota bacterium
ATATGTCACTACATGCACAACTGCAGTATACAGTGCATTATATTTTGTTCTGGTGACAGTTGCAACGCTCTGTGCTGCATGTCTTTAATGTTGCTTTGCAACCACACCGCACCACATCCATGAGATTCTTGGGACCTGGGGGTTGATCTGATATTGATGGTACTGGGATGTCATCCTTGATATCAAGTTCAGGTGGAGCCACCTGGTCAGCAGCTTTGGCAAGTATGGTCTGCAGATGGGCACGTAAGATGTGCAGGAGGAGATTTTTGTCAGTAGGTGGCAGTGACATTACTTTGAGTGGCTTGCCATGCTTCCTTGTGTACATATTATATCTTGCCTCGCTCATTGAGGTGCCTTGTGGCTGACCATACAACGCACAAAAGAATGCCTGTCCTGCTTCCTTAAGTTGTGCGTGGGTGGCATCAACTTCACCCAATACTGAGTACATGCTAGGGAAGCCTCCATCTGTAAGAGTCTTCAGGGCCGACAGTTGACCTTTACAATACAAGTACGAGGTGGCATCTGAGCCAGTAAGACAGTGGATCCCCAGAGCATACAGGCATTTTGAACCAAGTTATACACAGGTGGCGTTGATATCCCAAACTGCTCTAGCCCAACTTAACATTTGCATTGCGGTCTGGAATTTGTGTTTGAACATCCAGTACACAAGCAGGACAAATACATCAGTGTCATCTGAGAGGATGCGGACCACTTGTGTGCCAGACTCATCAGCCACGAGGAGATATGAAATGAAATGAAATCGTGCACGTTGGGTCCTTACTGCACAGATGATGACCTCCGCGATGTTAATGATCAGGCTCTAAGATGGGTGGAGTGCTGGGGCGATAAGATATGATGATGATGATGACCTTCCACAATCACTTCTTCCCCAAAGTTGTAGGTACTTGGCACTTTCACAAGTTGCAGCTTGTTATGCTTATGTCCCATGATGGCATCATGACTGGGGAGTCGTGTGTTGTTATTGAGGTTGTAATTGATGAAGCCAAGGCCAGTGCATCGCATACGTCCATGGTCCTTTGCAGAAACATTTTAGTATTTGTCAAAGACTAAGATATTCTCACCAGGCAGATAGGACAATCTCGACAATGGTGACCTCTGATAGCCTTGGTTGTCTTGTCTATACTTAGAGTTTCCGAGACAGAGGTACTTTTCTACCTTTTCTTAGGCAGCCATACTCATCAATGAGTGAGGGTGGTATGGGGCACAACTCATACTGAAAAAGGGGTTCTAGCTTGCATGTGCCGCAAGTATGGTCTGCAAATGGCCACGCAAGATGAGCAGGAGGAATGTTTTTGTTCAGTGGATGGCAGTGACATTACTTTGAGCGACATGCCACACTTCCCTGTGTACATGCCACCAGGTGCCACCCCATACTTGTTTGGCAAGGGGAAAGTGTCAGCCCGTAAGACCCTTACAGATGGCGACTTTCGTGGCATGTACTCAGTTTTGGGTGAAGTTGATGCGACCCATGTACACTCAGTATCGTGCAGCTTAAGGAAGCAGGACAGTTATTGTCTTATGCTATATATGGTCAGCCACAAGGCACTGCAATGAACGAGGCAATATATAACATGTAGGCCTACACAAGGAAGTTTAGCA
>JBCAYL010000021.1 GCA_038533575.1 Pseudomonadota bacterium
CCTCTCAAAGGGGCCCCGAAAATCGATGGGCAAAGGTCACCCCGAGGAAGATCCCCGGGGGTGCAGTCCTCTTTTCCCGGTGCCCGACGCCGCCTCGCAGCTGGAGCGGTCCGACGGAAGGCCCCTCGGCAGATCCAGGCTCGGTCAGCGGAACCCGAGAGTCCCGCCAACGTCGCCCGGTCCCGCCTCGGCGACCCGTCCCGCCATCTCGTTTCGCAGCCCGTCCGCCCCGGCCCTTAGAGCCAATCCTTGTCCCGAAGTTACGGATCCATTTTGCCGACTTCCCTTACCTACATTGTTCTATCGACCAGAGGCTGTTCACCTCGGAGACCTGCTGCGGATATGGGTACGACGTAGCGCCAGATTCCACCGAAGTGCCTCCCTGGGGTTTTCAAGGGCCGGCGACAGGACTCGGGACTCTGCGAGAGCCGCAGAGCTTTGCGGAAATATCGCTGTTGCACCCTCTCTCGGGGCGAACCCCTTCCAGGCTGCCTGCGACCTTACAAAGAAAAGAGAACTCTTCCCCGGCCTGACGACGACGTCCCCCAGATCGCTCGCGTTACCGCGCTTGGACGAGGAAACCCCGACCACGGTCTCGGCGTCTACGCTCCGGAATATTGACCGGATTCCCTTTCGCTCATTCCGGGGACATGTAATTCAAGGAGAGAAAAAAAGTCCCGCGCCTTCAGAATGGCGTTCGCCTATGACTTAGGATCGGCTGACCCATGTTCAACTGCTGTTCACATGGAACCCTTCTCCACTTCGGTCTTCCGAGGTCTCGTCGGAATATTCGCTACTACCACCGAGATCTGCACCCGCGGCGGCTCCAGTCGGGCTCGCGCCCGCACCTTCGACGCTCACCGCGGCGACCCTCCTACTCGTCGGAGCGTAGATGAGAGAAAGAACTCCCTGCCCCGACGGCCGGGCATAGGCTCGTCGCTCCAGCGCCATCCATTTTCAGGGCTAGTCGATTCGGCAGGTGAGTTGTTACACACTCCTTAGCGGGTTCCGACTTCCATGGCCACCGCCCTGCTGTCTGGATCGACCAACGCCTTTCGTGGTCTCCGATGAGCGACTCCGAAAAAGTGTATCGGGCGCCTTAGCCCGGCGTTTGGTTCATCCCACAGCGCCAGTCCTGCTTACCAAGAGTGGCCCACTTGGCACTCGTGCTTTGAAGGCCACGGGCTCAATCGAGAAGCCACGGGCTTCCCACCCGTTCGAAGTTTGAGAATAGGTTGAGGTCGTTTCGTCCCCAAGGCCTCTAATCATTCGCTCTACCGGATGGAACAGCGTGTCCCGAGCGCCAGCTATCCTGAGGGAAACTTCGGAGGGAACCAGCTACTAGATGGTTCGATTAGTCTTTCGCCCCTATACCCGGGTCGGACGATCGATTTGCACGTCAGAACCGCGGCGGTCCTCCACCAGAGTTTCCTCTGGCTTCGACCTGCCCGGGCATAGTTCACCATCTTTCGGGTCCTAACGTGCAAATCGGTCGTCCGACCTGGGTATAGGGGCGAAAGACTAATCGAACCATCTAGTAGCTGG
>JBCAYL010000022.1 GCA_038533575.1 Pseudomonadota bacterium
ACACGCAGTCTTTGCGAAGAAGAACAGACCAGCCAGTAACACACCGTGAGGCGGACCAACTGGCCCATTCCGAAATCCAACTACGAGCTTTTTAACTGCAGCAACTTTAAGATACGCTATTGGAGCTGGAATTACCGCGGCTGCTGGCACCAGACTTGCCCTCCAATGGGTCCTCGTTAAAGGATTTAAATTGTACTCATTCCAATTACGGGGCCTCGGAAGAGTCCCGTATTGTTATTTTTCGTCACTACCTCCATCTTCGATGATTGGGTAATTTGCGTGCCTGCTGCCTTCCTTAGATGTGGTAGCCGTTTTTAAGGCTCCCTCTCCGGAATCGAACCCTGATTCCCCGTTACCCGTCAAAACCACTGTGAGCGTCTATATCACAGTCGACAGTTGATAGGGCACACTTTCGAAGGAAATGTCGCCCGCACAAGGCGATGCGATCAGCCCAAAGTTATTCAGAGTCACCAGTATTACAGCCAAAGGCTGTTTGGTTTTGATCTAATAAAAGCATCTCTCCGTGAGTCGAGATTTTTCGCATGTATTAGCTCCAGAATTACCGCAGTTATCCAAGTAACTGCTAACATTCCAGTAGATTAAGTGTGATTTAATGAGCCATTCGCGGTTTCACCTTAGTTAGGCTTGTACTTAGACATGCATGGCTTAGCCTTTGAGACAAGCATATGCTACTGGCAGGATCAACCAGATATCTATCCGATGCAACGCGACAACGAAGGTTGTTTAGACCTACGAGCCCGTTCACAAACGACGCACACAAGCCTCCACCTGAGGCAAGAGCCAACCGACATAGTTTCTCGTCCGCTAGTGTTCTTAGACACAGTCACAAGTCGAGATGACAATCTCACGCACGAAGACTGTAACCTGCTCTGGCCCAATACAGACTCAGAGTATACTCCCCACTCAAAGGCAGGGACCCTCTGACACTGTCCGACCGATTGGAAACAGTTCCGCCGACTCGGAGACAATCCCACAAAAGTCGCAGGGTGCCTCACATATATGTATTTTCCTTGGTTATGAGGCTCCCATGTTTTTGCACCCCTCCTCATATACCCTACTTCTATGGGGCTCACCTTGGCCTCCCTAGCCCTATGGCAGAGTGCCTAATTTCAAACAGGAAAAGTAGGGAAGTAAGGAGGAGGAGGAGAGAGAGGGGGGGGGAGGAGAGAGAGGGAGGGGGGAGAGAGAGGGGGGGAGGGGGAGAGAGAAAGGAGAAAAAAAAGAAAGAAAGAAACTTTACTAGGCAAAGGCAAGCAAAAAGTGGTTTGACCCCCATTGCAGCAGCACAGATAGCCGCTGCCGTAGCACAAAGGAGGAAGGGGCGGATGATGGGGAATTGACGAGATAGCTCAGTTTGACCCACATTGCAGCAGCAGCCCTCAAAAATGAAAAAAAAATAACTCCCTAGCCCTATGGTAGAGTTCCTAAGTTTGACCCATATTGCAGCAGCACAGATAGCCGCTGCCGCAGCACAAAGGAGGAAG
>JBCAYL010000023.1 GCA_038533575.1 Pseudomonadota bacterium
CGAAGAAGGGAGCAAGGGACAAACATACAGGTTTTGTTCACACTCTCCCTCACTCTCTCTCCCTCTATCTATCTCTCAAGCTGTCTCTGTCTTCTGCATCAATTTATGTGTCCTGTCTGCATCTGCTGAGTGGTAACAACAATCATGATTATTTTCAATTTACCATTGACCTGTGCCACTCAGCAGATGCAGACAAGACACAAAAACTGATGCAGAAGACAGAGACAGCTTGAGAGATAGAGAGAAGATAGAGAGAGAGAGAAGAGAGAAGAAGAGAGAGAGGGTGTGAACAAAACCTGTATGTTTGTCCCTTGCTCCCTTTCTCCGGTCTAATTCCGCATAAATTCTCACGCGATAGGGAATATGCGGCTCAACCGGTTGTTTGAATTTTGGGATTAATCAAGAGTCACAAGCGACAATTCTTGGCCAGCCCTTGACCTATTATTGTAAAGATTGCACCCCCTTTAAGCAATCCCCTCCCATCCTCCCTGTATTATTGTAAAGATTGCACCCCCTTTAAGCAATCCCCTCCCATCCTCCCTGCTATTTTTTAGTGAGTTTTGAAATTTTAAAATTGGTGAAAGACCATTCATTCATTCATTCATTCATTCATTCATTCATTATGTGAGTGTGTCTGTGTCTGTGTTTAGCCAAGGGGGGGTTAAGAGACTTTTTGATCTGGAATAATGGAAATAATGTTGGAGGGAGGGTTGTGGATGATTTTAGCATCAATATTGTTTTTGTTAATGTGTGTTGAAGTCTACATTATACCCGAAGCGTCTTTTTTTTTTTTTTTTTTTTTTTTTAAGGAGCCCTCCCTCCCTTAAGGAGTCTCTTCTGTGCCTCTCCTTGTGGCACGCCGACACAGACACAGACACAAGAGACAAGCAGACTGGGAAGAGATATATATATATTTTTGAAATAAGTGTTTTCAATAATATACCAATGCAACAAAAGTCGTAATCACTTTTTCAATAATGAATATATGTACTACTATATCCAGAGAATATACTTTTTTCATCATCACAAAATAAAAAATAACTGAAACACAATCATTCAAAAACCACATCTGTAAACCACAATAGAAAATTTCCTTTTCAAAAATACCATAGACAATAACATATAACTGATATACTGATATAGTCCCCCAGCCACTCCCTATGAAAAAGCTGAAAAGACCTGAAACCTGTTTGAGGAGCTCAGTTATTCTTTAGACATTATTGCTAGCAGTTTTTTTTAGAAAAGCTTGAAAAGTGTGAGACTTGAGACTTTGAGTGGCGACTCAAAGTTAGCTAGCCAGCCAGCCAGCCAGCCAGATTGATAGACGACTTTTTTTTCAGATCCCTGCCCACGACCCTGCCCCTTTCTTTAAGACTCTAACTCTAAAGTAACTCTTCAAGTATTTAGGTAAACTGGGGCCACCATACATAGTGAAGTGATTCACACTGTCTGTCGTCAATCGTTGCTGGCTGGTTGGCTGGCTTGCCAC
>JBCAYL010000024.1 GCA_038533575.1 Pseudomonadota bacterium
ATTGGCGTCTTCATATCCTGCGCCCTCTAGCATGGTCCGATCAGTCGGGCTCACGAAGTGGTCCGTTTCGGAGGAATCAGCATCACCGTTTGCCTTTGACATATTGTTTAGCAAGACTTCCAAAAACTCGTTGGCGACGTCTTGTTTATACAGCTTGCCGGTTTACTGTTCACTTCACTACACTACACTTTAAGGTCCGTGGGCCTTGTACACTGTTTTTCCTAACTCGTAGGAGAGGGGGCTGCTCGTAGATTGTCTACTCCTTGCTGCCGCCTGCACTCTGGTCACATGCCTGAGAGAGGAATTCACGAGATTAGAGCGCATGTTGCGCCATGCAAGGAGAGATTCTGATTATCACATTACCCATACCTCTACATCCTGCATCTACTGGTCGTCCCTGTATTGACCGCAGGCTACTTTCCTAAACGAGAGAAGTCGTCGTATCCAGCACTTTGCTCGCTTACTCTCTCCCCAGCGGCATGAGTATGCGCCTGGCTTGTCACCTTGGGCGGCATTCTTTGGCCTATTGAGTGGTCAGACATGTTAACACGGTCCCTTATAATTGGACGGACTGTGCTGATGTGTGCCATGCTTTTCCCCTTACTGGCCACCATCTTGTGGAAGCGGAGCCTACAGATCTCTCCTCTTAAAGATGGTTGGGGTCACATGTGCTTGGCTTAGTAGTGATTCGCAGTCTTCCGTACGGATAGACTCTATCATAGCTGGTCGAGGGCAAGGGTTTCGAATCACCAAGGTCCTGATGACACTCAATGAACCTCCGATGTCTCCATAGTGAGCCAGTCAGGTCATACCATACTGTCTGGTCTATAATGTTATAGTGTAGCAAGCGTCTTGTTGTTGTTATGAGCTCCCTGAGGGGGAGGAAGGCGCCCCGGTAGAAGACCTGCACATAGTGGCTTCCATCCCGCAACCTTCTGTGGTGCCCTCCGCTGTCCTATGGCAACCTCCACTCTATGCAAACAAAGGCTGGATACAACAACTTACTCCCATGAACAAAGAGGACATAGGGAGACATTTACCTTGGTAGTGTGGTGGGAATTGTCTTACGTTATCTGTCGGAGAATGCAACAACCGACGGGGCCAAAGTGGCGTGTCCTCGTGAGATGTGGCTCACTTTACTTCTCATTCACTGCCTGTGGAAGACAGAGAAAACTGTCATGACATGTGGCTCTAGTCCTTAGACGGCCCATTCATACAGCGTGTAGCGTCTGCGCATTCATACTCAACGACCCAGTGATACCTACTATCCACTGTTCACTGGTCTACCTGCCTTGAGTTAGTGTTAGTTTGATTAAAACTTACGTCATTGGTTGAGACGTATTTTGCAC
>JBCAYL010000025.1 GCA_038533575.1 Pseudomonadota bacterium
CCCCCCCCCCCCCCCCCCCCCCCCCCCCCCCGGCCCCCCCCCCCGGGTCACAAACTGTTTTACCTAAATACCAAGCACTTTTAATGGCATCTACGGTACTTCAGGATCATAACTATAATACCTTTTGTAGTGAAATTGAGACAGTGGAGGACAGACAGTGAGAGTGGGACAGTGGAGGATAGACAATGAGAGTGGGACAGCGGAAGACAGACAGTGAGAGTGGGACAGTGGATGACAGACAGGGAGAGAGGGACAGTGGAGGACAGACAGTGAGAGTAGGACAGTGGATGACAGACAATGAGTGGAACAGTGGAGGATAGACAGTGATAGTGGGACAGTGGATGGCAGGTTATAACAGGGGGACAGTGGAGGGCAGGCTCTGACAGGGGAAAGTGGAGGGCAGGTTCTGACAGAGGGGCAGTGGAAGATAGTCAGTGATATTAGGACAGATGTAGGGCAGGTTGTGACTGGGGGACAGTGGAGGGTAGGTTCTGACAAAGAGACAGTGCATGGCAGATAGTAACAGGGGGACAGTAGAGAGCTGGTTGTGATAGGGGGACATTAGATAGTTGGTTCTGACAGGGGATAGAGTGGAGGGCAGGCAATGCCGGGGTAGGTTGTGACAGGGGACAGTAGAGGACATGTTGTGACAAGGGGACTGTATTGGGCAGATTGTGACATATATAGAGTGGAGGGCAAGCAATGCTAGGGGACAGTGAAGGGGTACTAATGACAGGTGGACAGTGGAGGGCAGGCAGTGACAAGGGAACAGTGTAGGGCGGGTAATGACAAAGGGGCAGTGGAGGTCAGAGAGTGCCATGGTGGGAGTGGAGGACAATCAGTGACAAGGGGACAGTGGATGGCAGGCAGTGACAAGGAGACAGTGAAGGTCAGATAATGCCATGGTGGCAGTGGAGGGCAGAGAGTGACAGGAGGCCACTGAAAGGCAGAGAGTGACAAGGGGACAGTGGAGGACAGATAGTGATGTGTGCGGCAATGGAGGGCATGAGGTGACAGGTGGGCAGTGAAGGGCAGGCAGTGACATGGAGAGAGATGGGGACAGAGAGTGACAGGGGGACAGTGGCAAGCAAGAATTTAACTACTTAAACAAGTGGTTCTCAACCTTTTTTTATATTTGTTCAGCAGGCAATGACAGAGGGACAGTTCAGGGCAGGTTATGACAGGGGGGCAGTGGAGAGCAGGCTCTGTGATGGGAACAGTGAAGGTCAGACAATGCCAGGGAGACAGTAGAGAGCATGTTATGACAGGGGGACAGTGGCAGGTAGGTTGTGACAAGAGACAGTATAGAGCAGGTTGTAACACGGGGACTGTAGAG
>JBCAYL010000026.1 GCA_038533575.1 Pseudomonadota bacterium
GGTAGCCCTGTTCTTCCAGCATTCCAGCCTGAGTAGTTACCTCAGCGATTACTCAGCCAGACGATCGGATTGATCGCCTGGCTGATCGTATTGTTTGGACATTAGCACTGCAAGTTCTTCCCGTCCTTCAGCCTGATTTGGAAAGCTTGCTGCGCTACGGACTGAAAGATGCGCTCACTGATTCTGTGATATACGATGCGCTTAAAACCGTGCCAGGGTTTAGCGAGCTGTCCGATACTGTCCTAGCGCCCTTGGCGGATACGCTGGCTACTGCGACTTGTACCGCCCTGGCTGAAGCCTATTCTGATACAGAAGGTCGGCAGCTGATAGACCAGCTTAGCGATGACTTTCGGCTTAGGCTGGTCAACGCTCTACAGCAAGAGGCTAACAAAGCAGAAGTTCAGACGCTGGTAGTAGATTTAATAGAAACGGTGAAACAGAATTACGTAGAACAAGCACAGCAGACAAATTCTGAAGCTATACTTGCTCAAGTTAATCAGTTGGAAACGACAGCTACGAGTTCATGAAAGAATGTTAATTCAACTCTCTACTTTTTTCCTAAGACATACTGAATGTCCTATAGTTTACAACCGAACTATGCGGCAACGAGGCACAGCTAATTTGAAATTTTCCAAGCCCTTAAGTTTATGATTAGAGCTAATGTAAAGTCTCATGAGATTGGTTAACTTAGTCAAGGTACTGACATCTCTCACTTGAGCAGAACGGAGATCAAGAATAATTAGACTTGTTAACATTGATAGACCACTTACCTGGTCGGAATAAAGACTCAACCTAGTAAGCTTTTTCAGCTTGGATAGAGCATTAATATCTTTTACTTGATCACAATGAAGCATAAGACTGGTAAGCTTTTTCAGCTTGGATAGAGCACTAATATCTTTTACTTGATCACAATGAAGCATAAGACTAGTAAGGTTAGTCAGCTCGGATAAAGCACTAACATCACTCACTTGACGACAGCGAAGATCTAGCCTAGTAAGGTTAGTCAGCTCGGATAAAGCACTAACATCACTCACTTGACGACAGTGAAGGTCTAGTCTAGTAAGGTTAGTCAGCCCAGATAGAGCACTAACATCACTTACTTCGTCAGAACGGAGTTCTAGTCTAGTAAGGTTAGTCAGCTTAGACAAAGCACTAACATCTCTCACTGAAGTAGAATAGAGGCCTAGACTAGTAAGGCTAGGTAGATTAGATAGAGCACTAACATCATTTACTTGGGTGAAACTAAGGTCTAGACTAGTAAGGCTAGGTAGATTAGATAGAGCACTAACATCATTTACTTGGGTGAAACTAAGGTCTAGAC
>JBCAYL010000027.1 GCA_038533575.1 Pseudomonadota bacterium
CTGTAAGTCCTGACCGCCAGACTTTCAGCGCGTTACCACGAGGTAGAACTTCTTCAGGGAATACAAATTGCTCGTGTGGCTGGTCCTGTGGACTCAACCAGGCACGAATACCTTCGTTCAACAGAATGTTCTTTGTGTAGAAGGTCTCAAACTCAGGGTCTTCCGCTGCGCGGATTTCCTGGGACACAAAGTCATAGGCTCGCAAGTTCAATGCAAGGCCCACAATACCAACCGAACTCATCCATAGGCCCGTCACTGGGACGAACAGCATGAAGAAGTGAAGCCAGCGCTTGTTCGAAAACGCAATCCCGAAAATCTGTGACCAGAATCGGTTCGCGGTGACCATCGAGTAGGTCTCTTCTGACTGAGTTGGCTCAAACGCCTTAAACGTGTTCGCGTTCTCGTTGTCTTGGAACAGCGTGTTCTCAACCGTCGCACCGTGAATCGCACACAGCAGCGCGCCGCCAAGGATACCGGCTACGCCCATCATGTGGAACGGGTTCAACGTCCAGTTGTGGAAGCCCTGTAGGAACAGCAGGAATCGGAAAATCGCTGCCACACCGAAGCTTGGCGCGAAGAACCAGGATGACTGACCCAACGGGTACATCAAAAACACGGAGACGAACACCGCAATTGGACCACTGAAGGCAATTGCGTTGTAAGGGCGAATCCCCACCAGGCGAGCAATCTCGAACTGGCGAAGCATGAAGCCAATCAGGCCAAACGCGCCGTGGAGGGCAACGAATGCCCACAGGCCGCCAATCTGGCACCAGCGAACGAAGTCGCCTTGGGCTTCTGGGCCCCACAACAGCAGCAGGGAGTGGCCCATGCTGTCTGCGGGGGTGGAAACTGCAACGGTTAGGAAGTTGCAGCCTTCTAGGTAGGAACTGGCGAGGCCGTGGGTGTACCACGACGTCACAAAGGTTGTACCGGTCATCCATCCACCAATCGCCATGAAGGCGCAGGGGAACAGAAGCAAACCGGACCAACCTACAAATACGAAACGGTCGCGCTTTAGCCAGTCGTCGAGGACGTCAAACCGTCCCCGACCGGCGGGCGCTTGTCCCATTGCAATGGTCATTTAACAATCCTCTTTTTCTGGGCTCTTAATATGGCATTAAGTCCTTTGTCTGCTGAAAGCGCACGTTAGAAAGCTTTTTTGAGCAGCCTTCTAGCGCCAGCTTGATGATATTCAGTGGGCTCAAACACTAGAGAAGCTCTAAGCTAAGTCCGCGACAAGGCAGCTAAAAATCG
>JBCAYL010000028.1 GCA_038533575.1 Pseudomonadota bacterium
CTAAGAAAGGTGACCATTCTAATCCCTCCAACTATCGTCCTATAGCCCTTACTTCTGCTATCTCCAAAGTCTTCGAGTTTCTTCTTAATTCTCATTTTCTCAAACATCTTGAAACCCAGGCATTTGACAGAGTCTGGCATAAGGCTCTGTTAGCCAAGCTCCCATCTTTTGGTTTCACCCCTTCTCTTACTAAACTAATTGCTAGTTTCCTATCAGATCGAACTTTATCTGTTGTTGTTGACGGCGCAACATCTTCGTCTTTCACTGTCACAAGTGGTGTTCCTCAGGATTCTAGTCCTATCCATTCGTATGCTGATGATTCAACTCTCCATAAATCTTCCTCCTTCAACTCACAGCCTTCTGCTCTTGCTCGCACTCAATCTCGTTCTACTGTTTCTACCACTCTCAACTCAGATCTCGAGCGTATTTCAGGCTGGGGTAGAGAAAACCTAGTTAAATTCAATTCCTCCAAGACACAGTTGCTTCCCATTTCTCTCTCGAATGACCCCTCCATTTTTGAAATTGTTTTTGAAAATAACGTAATCGATCCCCTCAATTCAATAAATATTTTAGGCGTCGAAATTACTTCCAACCTGTCATGGAGGAATCATATAGTTCAAATTGCCAAATCAGCTTCCAAGAAACTTGGAATTCTCTTTCGATGTAAAAATTATTTTACGTCTGCTCAGCTTTTGAAGCTTTATGTAGGTTTGATCCGCCCCCGCCTGGAATACTGCTCTCATGTCTGGGGAGCTTCCTCTTATACTTCCCTTCTTGATAGAGTTGAATCAAAGGCATTTCGTCTTATCAATGACCCCGTCCTAACCTCGTCCTTGGATAGCCTCTCACTACGTCGGAAAGTTGCCTCTCTCTCCCTCTTCTATCGTTATTTCCACGGTCGCTGTTCCAGGGAGTTGGCAAGTTGTGTTCCTCCTCCTTTGAGGCGTCCAAGGAGCACACGCCAAGCAGCCAATGCACATCCGCATTCCGTTGAGATTGTCAACTCCCGAATCAACAGGCACAGCGACTGTTTCTTTGCATCTGTCTCTCGCCTCTGGAACTCTCTTCCTTCGTCTGTTTTTCCAAGCTCTTACAATCTTTCTCTCTTTAAGAGGCAGATCTGCCATCACTTGAGAGTTCAACCCTCTTAAGTTTTTGGTTTTGTTTTGTTTTTGCTTTTTACTTTTTTATATTTTTGAGGATTTTAT
>JBCAYL010000029.1 GCA_038533575.1 Pseudomonadota bacterium
AGACTGAATCCAGCAGCGAGATACGTTGCTCGCTAGCGTATTGACGTTGATCTCATCCAGATCATCGCAGTACAGTGGGCTTGGGGCCTCCAGGGAGTCCGCAAGCTCTGGGCTTGTCTTGTCTTCAGCATTGATGAAGCCCCAGCAGGTCTCGAAGAGCGCCGCATTGAAGGCCGCTACATCTGGCTCGGGGAAGGTGAACAGGAAGTTGGTGATCGTCAGTTGATTCAAATCAGACAAGCAGCCATCATCTTCACTCACGCGAAGAACAAGCATGTCTCCTGTTTCTACCTGAATGTTGGCTGATCCATTGGCATTATCATCAGCGCTGATGTTCAGTGGAGTCATCGTGCCATCGAAGCTGATCAAAAAGGCATCAAAACCAGCATCGTCTGTTTGGTAGTCGTAATCGAAGCTGGTCATACCTTCTTCACCAAACTGATAGCTGACCTCAGCGAAGCTTTCGCCGCCGCAAGTGTCATCGCTGTCGGTGCTCAAAGTAAGCGTTGTAGCCGTGAAGCTGATGCTGGTTGCATCGCCGGCATCGCCACCTTCACTTTGTCCCCAGTTGGCTTCGGCAAAGGCGCCGGTGAAGCCTTCAATCGGATCTGGTGCCTCTGCATCAAAGTCCGCTTCTGGCTCTGTGATCATGTACTGATAGCGACCACAACCATCGATGATGGGACCGTTATCAGGATTTTCATCCATCACAACGATGTCGAACTCGAAGAGATCCAGACAGATCAGATCGCCTGAAAGAACCATCGATGGAATGACCATCGCCTGGCAGTCGTCGTTCAAGGTGACATTCAGCTCTGCGATACAAGCAAAGTCGTAGTTCAGCAGTGCTGGTGCAACATCCAGATTGACGGTGCACATGGTGTCATTCTCACAGGCATCCTCTGCCAGTACATCAACGGTGATTTGAGTAGTCTCCGGATCAATATCCGAGCAGTCAAAGTCGAGCTGAGAGAAGGCAGCCGTGAAACCGGCATCGCAGTTGTCGGTCGTTCCGGCAATAACGCCAGCTAGATCATCATCCGTTAAGCGGATA
>JBCAYL010000030.1 GCA_038533575.1 Pseudomonadota bacterium
CCAACGAACCCTACCTAACTACTCCCAAAACAAAAGACTACGACCCCCCGTGCCTCGCATACTTCATCGTGAGGGAGGGAAGGGAAGGGGAGGGAAGGGAAAAATGGGTCTTTAAAATCGCTCAAACTCGCATATCTCGTAGTTCAGACTCCTAAGTTTCCCAGACCGTGTACCTTAGCTTGCATTTGCAAAATCATATGGGTTTCCGATTCGGGTCAAGTTGGGGGGTGGTCGAGCAAATTTCGAAATCACACTGGTAGAGAGGCCTTCGAAAAAATCATGCTCAACTTCATTTTTTAAAAAGAATCCCACGTAATTGAAAATCTCAATCAAAAAAATTGCTTCAAAACGGTTCAAAAGCTAGCCAAGCGCGAATCAGGTGAGCGGTGAGCTCACAAGCGAGCGATCTGCGCAAGTTAAGCGCTCAAGCTATCTAAGCAACGGACCTGGTAAAGAAGCCTCCGAGCCAGGCTAGCCAGCCAAGCAAATTATCATGCGAATTCGAGCTATTAATGGCAGCGGCGAGGCAAGTTCGAATCACGTGAGCAGGGCAACAAGCAAACCAAGTAAACCATCAAAGAGAAATCAAGTAATCTGAGCAAGCAGAGCAAGTAAAGAAGCCCTCCAGCTACTCAGCCAGCTAGCCAGCGAATCAGCAAACCTACCAACCAACCAACAAACCAACCAACTTATCAACCGACCAACCAATTAACCAACCAACCAACCAGCCAATAAGGCAGCCAACGAACCACGGAGCAGACCTACCTAATAACTCCCAAAACAAAAGACTACGACCCCCCTTGCCTCGCAAAGTTCTCGTCGTAGTCAAGCCGGGTACGCTTGGTACTACGACTGTACAGATATTTATCGTCGTAGTCAGCGCGGCTACCGCTGTAGCTACGACTCTACAGAAATTTATCGTGATGATGATGATGACTCATATGTCCACTGTACGTAGCCTTTTCTAAAAGAATTTCAACGTAAAAAAACTTGTGATGACGTATGTGTCCACAGTACGTAGCTTTTTCTAAAAGAATTTCAACATAAAAAAAC
>JBCAYL010000031.1 GCA_038533575.1 Pseudomonadota bacterium
TCTCAAAACATGTCGATGGCCTGGCCGATTTACCCTACTGTGCCAGACTAAAAGCTTTGAACCTGCAAAGCATACAAAGGAGGCATGAACGATACAAGATCATATACCTCTACAAAATGAAGGAGAAACTGGTACCCTGCCTCCCAAATGATCCCATGCAGCCAGAAAATTCCTTTGCCCTGCAATTCCATCACACCAGACGCAAGGGCATTAGATGCAAGTTGCCATCGCCAACACTACACCACAATGGGGCACATTTAGCAAGAGAGTCATCATTTGCCCAAACAGCTACAAACCTCTGGAATCGCCTTCCCCGATGTATAACATTAATTACAGGAGAGAAGGTCGATACATTTAAGAAGAAACTGGACAAATTCCTTGACATTATCCCAGACGAACCTAGATGCAACGCCTCGGGGCTTTATCGAGATGATGCTCTCAGAGTCACAAACTCTATTGTTCACATAATTGACACTAAAACATTTAAAAACGAAATAGCAGTTTTCAACAGATTTCAAGAGCAGTTGTCTGCTCAGTCAGGGGAGGGCCTCGACGAGGTAATCCCGCACCCTTAGTGGTGGAACCAATCTACAGGTAATCTACAGGTAATCTCTCTCTCTCTCTCTCTCTCTCTCTCTCTCTCCAGGTATCAGCTAATGGAGCTCTTTCTTCCCCTGCACCAGTGCTATCAGGCGTTCCACAAGGCACAGTCCTTGGCCCGATACTATTTATTATTATGATAAGTGACATAGACGAAAATCTCAATCAAGCTTTCATGTCACTGTTTGCTGATGACTCACGAGTAACCAGGAGGATTTCAAGTGATAATGAAAATAACGAAGACTGTATCCTCCTACAGGAGGAACTAGACAATGTGATATACCCCTGGGCATCGAGAAACAACGCAATCTTTAATGGGGACAAATTTGAGTATGTGCGATTTGGTAGCCAAGAGGAACCTTGGCAATATAAGGACAAT
>JBCAYL010000032.1 GCA_038533575.1 Pseudomonadota bacterium
TCGACGCGGCCGGATGACCGACGACGCGCTCGCGCTCGCGCGTCGGCTGATGGACGCGCTGGGCCGCGATCTTCTGGGCGAGCCGCTCCAGGCGCGCGGCTGGACGGTCGGGCTAGACCGCGCCCGCCGACGCCTCGGGGCCTGCCACCTCTCGGCGCGCCGCATCACGCTCTCGGCCCACCTGTTGCCGTCACTCCCGCCCGACGAGGTCGAGGACACGATCCGCCACGAGATCGCCCACGCCATCGACGGGGAGCGCCGCGGCCGGACGAACCACGACGGGGCGTGGAAGGCCGTCGCCCGGGCCTGCGGCGCCCGACCGGAGCGCACCTTCCGGGGCGACCTGCCCGACGACAGCGCTGAGGCGCCGTACTCCGCCGTCTGCCCGACCTGCGGGGCCACCTCCGGGCTGCACCGCCAGCCCGTCCACCCGCGCCGGTGCCGGGCCTGCCACGCAGCGAAGCAGCCCGCATACCTCACCGTCAGGCACTCGGCCTCTGGCAAGACGATCTGGCCCGGCGGCGCCACCCCGGGCGTGTTCGGCGGCTGGGTGGGTGTGACCGCGACCTGCCCCGGCTGCGGCGAGACGGTCCGCCGGGCGCGGCGTCCGCGGCGGGCGACGGCCTGCGGAGCGTGCTGCCAGCGCCACGCGGGCGGATGCTATGATTCACGCTTCCGGCTTCGGTTCGAGCGGGCCGGGTAGGAAGCGGCCCGCGTAGGAAGCGGCCCGCGCCTACGTTGTCCGGGTCCACCCGCTCGCGTTGCCATGCCGCTGTTCGCCCTCGTCCTGCTCCTGGCCGCCTGCGCCGCCCCGCCCGCCTCCGCCGATCCGTCGGAGAACCCGGCCGACTCCGCCTCCACCGCGTTCGTCGGCGTCACCGTCGTGCCGATGGACGGCG
>JBCAYL010000033.1 GCA_038533575.1 Pseudomonadota bacterium
GTGTAACAAGTACCAGAGATTAAGCTGATAAGAACAGATACTACACTTGATCTTAGCCCAAAGGCCAGTGCCATAAGCTGCTGAGCGCTAGGGTGGGGTGCAAGAGCCCAGCCGCTGCCCACGCTAAGCATACCTTCTCGGCCTTTTGGCTAAGATCAAGTGTAGTATCTGTTCTTATCAGCTTAATCTCTGGTACTTGTTACACGGTAACAAATGAGATTAACTGTGATGTTTGAGCCGCACCCATGGATCAAGCGTTGGGCTTGCTCACGCTCCTGGGCCGTGGCCCCGGTATTGCAGTACTTCCGGGCGCTGCGAGGCGATTTTGCCACCATTAGTCAATCGAAACTCAGTGGGAATCCCCAGATATGATGGGGTTTTGGGCCCTTTCTCCACCCTCCACCAAAACAATGGCCGCCCACCGCCCCAGGAGTTTGGAGCCAAAATGGGCCAAAAATGGCCAGCGCCCAGCAACCGGCCCCCCCTTACAACCCCCTAAAAATAAAACACGATTTACCGATAGGATTTTCGAGGTTTTGGGCATTTTTGGAGGTTTTGGAGTGCACACCGCCCCAGGGGTTTTGAGCCAATGTGGGCCCAAAATGGCCAGCGCCCAGTAACCGCCCCCCCCCCCCCTTTCAACCCCCTAAAAATAAAACACGATTTACCGATAGGATTTTTGAGGTTTTGGAGTGGAAAACAAAAGTATTCGCACCGAGGCTCGAACTCGGGACCTCTCGCGTGTGAGGCGAGCGTCATAACCAACTAGACCATGCGAACCCAGCCTCCAACGAGGATCGAACTCGTGACCTTCTCCTTACGAAGAAGATGCTCTGCCAACTGAGCTATAGAGGCATACACTGAGAAACTACGCGGCCT
>JBCAYL010000034.1 GCA_038533575.1 Pseudomonadota bacterium
CCCCCCCCCCCCCCCTTTTTTATCGACAATCCGGCATTCTCGTTTTGTTTTTTTTCATGGTTTTCTGTCGTTTGTTATTCCCTTTTATTTTTCGTTTTTTTTTTTTTTTTTTTTTTTTTTTTTTTTTTTTTTTTTACGACATTTTTTGCTTGGGCTCTGGTGCAGTGGTGCAGGGTACTGGGGGTTACTGAAGGAAGGTGAAAGGAGAGTGGAGGTTTGCGGAGAGGGGGAGAGACCGGCATGTTTTGTTTTGAGTGGAGGATGGGCCGCGCTCGGCTGTAGTGCAAGACCGAGGCAACCCGTGGTCAGGGTGAGGTAAACCCCGTGCCCTTGACCCGACGCCAAAAATCAGAATAATCTATGAGCAGTGCTATGCACTGCGTACCAGAGATTAAACTGATAAGAACAGATACTACACTTGATCTTAGCCAAAAGGCCGAGAAGCGATACCTTCTAGGTGTTAATGACAGTTTTTGTTTCACTTGTTACTTGACGGCTTGTGGTATCGACTATTTCCAGGCGTGTTGGGCGATTGGGGGTCATTTTTTGGGTCGCCCTGGGCAAATATGGAGCCACAATAGATGCAAAAGGTGTCGGGGTTGGCATGTGGTCACTTGGGTAGAGAGGCATACTTACCTGACGGGGAAGTAAACCTGATCACGAAGGGGCTTCTGCCAAATCTGAGTGCAATGAAATAGCCTCGCCCTGGAAGAAGC
>JBCAYL010000035.1 GCA_038533575.1 Pseudomonadota bacterium
AAACAGTCGCCTGGATCTCTTCACTGCGGCCAGCTCTCGCTGGCACCCCTTCTCCCGAAGTTACGGGGCCATTTTGCCGAGTTCCTTAGAGAGAGTTATCTCGCGCCCCTGGGTATACTCAACCTTCCTACCTGTGTCGGTTTAGGGTACGGGCAATTGTAAATTAACGTGGTTAGAGCTTTTCTTGGAAGCTGGACATCAGTGTCTTCCTCACCGTAGTGAGTCCTACTCGCACCTCAGCTCAGAACGTTTTCGCCGTCTATCAACACCTTAGTACTTGAACCGCTAACCATCATGCGGCACACTTAGCCTTCTCCGTCCCTCTGCACAATTCATAATCGGTACAGGAATATTAACCTGTTGGCCATCGACTACGCCTTTCGGCCTCGCCTTAGGTCCCGACTAACCCTCCGCGGACGAGCCTTCCGGAGGAATCCTTAGGATTTCGGGGCATGGGATTCTCACCCATGTTTTCGCTACTCAAGCCGACATTCTCACTTCTGCTTCGTCCACATCTGCTCTCGCTAATGCTTCTCACTACAACAGAACGCTCCTCTACCACTTGTATAAATACAAGTCCACAGCTTCGGCGGGATACTTAGTCCCGTTCATTTTCGGCGCAGGAACGCTTGACCAGTGAGCTATTACGCAC
>JBCAYL010000036.1 GCA_038533575.1 Pseudomonadota bacterium
CGGCGGGGGCGGCGGCCGGAGAAAAGCGCGATCGTCCAGAGGCGGTCTTGATCGGGTGCAGTGCGGAAATAGTCCGCCAGGGCGGCGACCTTGGTGTTGGTCTTAGTTGTCTGGTCGATCAGGCCGTAGAGTGCGGCGAAGTCTTTCATGCGGCCTCACCTGAATCGTCAGAGGCCTCGTCGAGGGTTTCGCCGGTGAATTCGGTGGGGACGACATCGGCGTCATAGCCCTGTTCCGTCAGCCAGCGGGCGAAGATGTCGGTGTAGCCGTGGGTGACGAAGATTTTTGTCGCGCCCGTGGCGGCGATGGCGGTGTTGAGACCCGCCCAATCGGCGTGGTCTGAGATGACAAAGCCCCGGTCGACGGCGCGGCGGCGGCGGACCCCGCGCATGCGCATCCAGCCGCTGGCAAACGACGTGGAGGCCGGGCGGAAGCGGCGCGCCCAGGTGGAGCCGAGCGCGCCCGGGGGCGCGATGATGAGCGCGCCGGGGTGGTCCTTGGGGGTGAGGTCGGGCGTGACATGGATCGTGTCGGGCAAAGGGATGCCTTGGGCGCGCAGGACGGCGTTGGTGTTTTCCACCGCGCCATGGGTGAGGATGGGGGCGATATT
>JBCAYL010000037.1 GCA_038533575.1 Pseudomonadota bacterium
GTCGGGCAAATCGACGACCGCGCGGGTGATCACCGGCCTCTTGCCCCCCCTGGAAGGCCATGTGGAATTTCAGGGCACGCCCTTGCCGCGAGATTACAAAAGCCGGTCGAAGGATCAGTTGCGCCAGGCGCAGATGATCTACCAGATGGCGGATACCGCGCTGAACCCTAAAAAATCCATTGGCGAGATCATCGGACGCCCGGCGGCGTTTTATGGCGGCTTGCGCGGGACCGAGTTGAAAAAGCGGGTGGACGAACTTCTCGACCAGATCGAGCTGGAACCGTCGCTGTATTATCACCGGCTGCCGTCCGAGCTTTCAGGCGGGCAGAAACAGCGCGTGGGGATCGCGCGGGCCCTGGCGGCGGAACCGACGTTCATCATCTGTGATGAGGTCACATCCGCGCTGGACCAGCTGGTGGCCGAGGGGATTTTGCGGCTTCTGGACAAGCTGCAAAGGGATCTCAATCTGGCCTTTATGTTCATCACCCACGATCTGGCGACGGTGAAATCCATCGCCGACGAAGTGGTGGTGATGAAGGAAGGCAAGGTCGTCGAAGCGGGCGGCAAGACCAAGATGTTCACCCCGCCGCATCACGAATACACCGACCT
>JBCAYL010000038.1 GCA_038533575.1 Pseudomonadota bacterium
TCAGCGGTCAGAAGTGGGGGGCACAATTGTGGGGGGCAGTAACAATTTTGGCCTCAGAAAACTGGGGGGGTGGGGGAACTAGGTATGCCGGAATTACGGAAGGACGGAAAGTGTGACGGATTAACTGACAGACAGACAGACGGACACTGCTACTTTAAGTAGGTATAGAAGTTGATGACGTAGGAAACTGAAATGAAATAGGAAACCTAACTTTAACTCAATTTACTCAAATTTTCAATTTCAAGAAAATCGGATCAAAACTATGGCCGTGAGAGTGCGCGCGTGGCGTGTGGATCACATAACCGTTGTGACGTCATCAAATATGCTAATGAGTTAAATCACAAACGCGCACAACTAGACCATTAGGGAACCCATTTGGGTAAGTTTGGTTGAAATCGGCCCAGTAGTTTCGCCAAACGGCTCTTCACAGACACAGACACACACACACACAGACACACAGACAGACAACCCCGGTTTTCCGGACCCCGACGATCACAATACATTCAGTCAATGAAAATGACTGAATGTAAAAAAAAAAAAAAAAAAAAACCAAACAACAAAAAAAAAAAAAATGCGGAAGGCCCACCTGAGGAAACCCCGACAATAACCC
>JBCAYL010000039.1 GCA_038533575.1 Pseudomonadota bacterium
CTCGCCGACTTCTTCCTGTAGCCCGTCTCGACCGTGCCTCTCTCCCGACCCCTCCGCGCCGGCCAGGTCGGCGGCGGCCCCGGCGCCTTCATCGGCGACGTCCACCGCCGCGCGATGCGCATGGACGGCCTCGCGACGCTCGTCGCGGGCGTCTTCTCGTCCGACCCCGACCGCAGCCGCGCGCACGCGGCGACGCTGGGCGTGGAGCGGGCCTACGGCTCCTTCCAGGAGATGGCCGAGGCCGAGGCCGCCCGCGAGGACGGCATCGAGGTGGTGTCCATCGTGACGCCCAACTGGCTCCACGCGCCCGCCGCGCTCGCCTTCATCGAGCGCGGCATCCACGTCGTCTGCGACAAGCCCATGACGACGACGCTGGAGGACGCCGAGCGGCTCGTCCGGGCCGTCCACGAGCACGGCGTCACGTTCGCGCTGACGCACAACTACACGGGCTACCCGATGGTCAAGCAGGCCCGCGCGATGGTGGCCGACGGCGTGATCGGGGAGGTCCGCAAGGTGGTCGCCGAGTACAGCCAGGGCTGGCTGTCGATGCCCATCGAGCAGGATGGGATGAAGCAGGCCGTCTGGCGGACGGACCCCCAGAAGGCGG
>JBCAYL010000040.1 GCA_038533575.1 Pseudomonadota bacterium
TTAAATTGTTTTCCCTTGGGGCCTAGGAAAAACAATTTAA
This sequence comes from Pseudomonadota bacterium, assembly GCA_038533575.1. Taxonomy (NCBI): domain Bacteria; kingdom Pseudomonadati; phylum Pseudomonadota; species Pseudomonadota bacterium. The sequence continues at coordinate 41 of JBCAYL010000040.1, forward strand.
AGATAATTTCTACCAAGAAGATCGAAAAATCTTACTATCTGGTGTTCGATACTAAATACATTATTTTCAGTACTTTTTCTATCCCCAAAAAATATCATTACAACCGTGGTCAGGGCGCTACTTTAGTACTTTTAATCCTCGGCAGATGCCCTTCAGGGTAGACCCGAGTCCTCATAACTTTAATTGGTTGTCCTCACCACCACCACCACCACCCCACCCCCCTATAGGTGATTTAAAGGTGTTTTGTAATATACGCATTATAAAGGTGTTTTGTACATAGGGATTCTTTAGTATTTTTATCACCATATCTCAACTATATTTCAAAGGTCAATTTTTTTTTTAACGATAAAATGGGGTTGGTGAGAGGGAGGGGAGATAAATTCTATGAATTGTGTGCTGCGGCATAAAAATCGAGCTTGGGATGGGGGGGGGGGGGGGGGGAAAAAAAAAAAAAAAAAAAAAGAAGGAGGGCCCAACGGATGAAAACCAGACCAAAAACACATGCGGGATTGCCGGGTGAGGGGTTAAA
>JBCAYL010000041.1 GCA_038533575.1 Pseudomonadota bacterium
TCATCTGGAACCACAACGACCCCGAAGACCTCGACCACAAGCTCAGCCAGATTGAACAGGGCCGGCCCAAGATCGTCGCCTTTGAAAGCGTCTATTCCATGGACGGTGACATCGCCCCTATCGCCGAGATCTGCGATGTGGCCGACAAGCACGGCGCCATGACCTATATCGACAAAGTGCACGCGGTCGGCATGTACGGCCCCCGCGGCGGCGGCGTGGCCGAACGCGAAGGCCTGATGGACCGCATCACCCTGATCGAGGGCACCCTGGGCAAGGCCTACGGCTGTTTTGGCGGCTATGTGACGGGATCAAAGGCGCTGTGCGACTTCATCCGGTCGTTTTCATCGGGCTTCATCTTCACCACCGCCCTGCCCCCGGCCGTTGCCGCGGCGGCCAAAACCTCAATCGCGCATCTGAAAGCCAGCGAGATGGAACGCGCCCGCCACCGTGACCGCGTGGCAAAGCTGCGCGCGCGTCTGGATGCCGAAGGGATCCCCCATATGCCGAACGCCAGCCATATCATCCCGGTGATGATCGGCGACCCGGTCAAATGCCGGATGATTTCGG
>JBCAYL010000042.1 GCA_038533575.1 Pseudomonadota bacterium
TCACTCCCCACCCTTACACAAGCCCTACTCCCTGCATAAAAGCTCTGAATCCCTTTTAGTACACAACCCCCTACCCCGTAAACCCCTAGTACTTGCCACAACGCTTCCCTATCTATCCTATCATACGCCTTCTCCAAGTCCATAAAGGCCCAGAACACTTCTTGGTGTTTCTCTAGTTTCTTCTCACATATCTGCCTTACTGCAAATATCTGATCCCCACAACTCATCCCCTTCCTAAAACCACACTGTTCCCCCCCAATCTCTGCAACCTCTCCTCTGTACTCACCACCAGCGCAGTATCATCCGCAAACAGCAACTGACTCACTTCCCACTCCCTCCCATTCTGCTCCCTCAACTCCAATCCCCTGCCAAGTGTTCTCATTTTTACCTCTCTCACCACTCCATCCATATACACATTGAATAGCCAGGGCGACATCACACATCCCTGCCTCAAACCAACATTCACCTCAAAACTGTCACTCATTTCACTCCCCACCCTTACACAAGCCCTACTCCCTGCATAGAAGCTCTGAATCCCTTTTAGTACACAACCCCCTACCCC
>JBCAYL010000043.1 GCA_038533575.1 Pseudomonadota bacterium
CCATATAGCAATTTAAGTTAAGACACCCCCTATAACATATAAAAGTTTCATAAACATCAAAGGACCCAAAACGGATCACTTTCACTCACTTCACTTCACTTCACTTTCACAACTAGGGGAGTAGGAGGTCGGCAGCGAAGAGTGAAAGAGGCTGGGACCCCACCGGCTTGTGTGCACCGGCTCCCCCCCCCCCCCCCCGCGCTCACAAGCCTGCGCCTGCCACATCTTAAGAGGCTTTGGCACAGAACGTGCAAGACTAGGCACTTTTAGCGGCTTTTGCACAGAACGTGCAAGACTAGGCACTTTTAGAGGCTTGGGCACAGAACGTGAGCGAAGATTGAAAGAGGCTCGTGCCTACCGGCTTTCGCATTGCTATAATAAAATTGGTTTTTTATCTGATATATCAACAAATATAATCCTGGTGAATCCCGGGAGGGGGTGCTTGGGGGTTGGGGGTGTGCTTGGGGGTTGGGGGTTGGGGGTTGGGGGGGGGGGTGGGGGGGATTGGGTGGGTGTGAGTGATGGGGGGGGGGATATTTAAGAAAAATG
>JBCAYL010000044.1 GCA_038533575.1 Pseudomonadota bacterium
GTCACCGGCGAGGAATCCGCGCAGCAGGTCAAGCTCCGCGCCCAGCGCCTCGGCGTCGACGCCGACCAGTTCTACCTCTTCCCCGAAACCAACGTCGAGGCCATCCTCTCTGCTGCCTACGACGTACGCCCCGATGTCCTGATCGTCGACTCGATCCAGACCATCTTTCGGCCCGACCTCACGAGCGCGCCGGGTTCGGTGTCGCAGGTCCGCGAGTCGGCCGCCGCGCTCCTCGACCTCACCAAGACGCTCCCGACGAGCACCTTCCTCGTCGGCCACGTCACCAAGTCGGGCAGCATCGCCGGGCCGCGCGTGCTGGAGCACATGGTCGACACGGTGCTCCACTTCGAGGGCGACCGCCACCACGCGTTCCGGATGCTCCGCGCCATGAAAAACCGCTTCGGGGCCGCCAACGAGATCGGCGTCTTCGAGATGCGCGAGGGGGGGCTGAAGGAGGTGGGCAGCCCGAGTGCGCTGTTTCTCGCAGAGCGGCCGCGTGCCCTCCATCGAGCAGACGACGACGGAGCCCGATTGACCGTACGACCGCTCTG
>JBCAYL010000046.1 GCA_038533575.1 Pseudomonadota bacterium
GTTTGCCCTACCTGCCTGGCTGCACCTGCTTGGCTGCCCGACCTACTACGCCGCGCTCCCCTCGCCGAACGCCCCCGCTATGACCACCCCGCACCTGCTCCTCGTCGAGGACGACCCCGACCTGAGCACGCTCGTCGGCACCCGCTTCACGGACGCGGGCTACGAAGTCACGACCGCCGACACCGGCCCCGCCGCCCTCGACGCCGTCGCGCGCCGCGTGCCCGACCTCGTCCTCCTCGACGTGATGCTGCCGGGCCTCGACGGCCTGGAGGTGTGCCGCCGCCTCCGCGCGGACCACCCGCTGCTCTACATCATCATGCTCACCGCGCGCAGCGACGAGCTCGACCGCGTCGTCGGGCTGGAAGTCGGGGCCGACGACTACGTCACGAAGCCCTTCAGCATGCAGGAGTTGGTCGCCCGCGTCCGTGCAGCGCTGCGCCGCCTGCGCCGGATCGAGGAGTTGCGGGCCACCGCCCCGAGCGACGCGCCCAGCGAGGCCCCGATCACGTTCGACGACCTCACCATCGACCCGATGCGGCGCGAG
>JBCAYL010000047.1 GCA_038533575.1 Pseudomonadota bacterium
GGCGAGGCTGCGGATGAGGCGGTCCTTGCGCCGGGCGGCCTCACGCTCGGGCGTTTCACGAGAACCATCGCCGCTTGTGCCTTCGCTGCTGTCACCAGTGGTAGGAGAGGGGGCCTTACGCCGCGCCCGTACGGCACGGACGCCGAGCTTGTATTCCTGCGCCTCCTTGAGGAGCGCGAGCTGGTCGTCGGGGCTCTTGGCCTTGGCGATCTCGACGAGGACGTTCTTGCTGAGGGGAGTATCGGATGTCCGATATTGCAAAACGACTTCGTCGGGGAGGCGCGTAAGGGAGAGGGCTTCGCTAATCGTGTTCTGCTTCTTGCCCACGATGCGGCCGAGCTCGGCCTGCGAGTAGCCGTGGCGCTCCATCATCTGCTGGTAGGCGTCGGCTTCTTCGAGCGGGTCGAGGCTCTCGCGCTGGATGTTCTCGATGAGGGCGATCACGTCGGGCTCGCCCTCGGTGATGATGGCCGCGATGGTGTCGCGCTCCAGGATCTGGTGGGCCCGCAGGCGGCGCTCACCCGCCACAACGATGTAGGCG
>JBCAYL010000048.1 GCA_038533575.1 Pseudomonadota bacterium
CTACTACCTGAAGCCGGGCTTTGCCTATGGCGGCTCCTGCCTGCCCAAGGAAGTGCGCGCGGTGGCCCACATCGCTGCGTCGGCGGGTGTGTCCCTGCCGCTGATCGAACAGCTCGAGGCATCGAACCGCGCGCAGATCGCGGAGGCGATGCGCCTTGTTCGCGAAAGTGGCGCGCGGCGGGTCGCGGTCCTCGGCCTCGCCTTCAAGCCGGGCACTGATGACCTGCGCGAGAGCCCGACGCTGGAGCTGATCGCTGCCCTGCGCGATGCGGGCATCGAGGTCAGCGCCCATGACCCCGCCGTCACCGCGCAGACCAATATCGAAGGCCAGCTCAGCTACGTGAAGCACGGCGCGCCGGGTCTCGCCGCACTGGCCACGGATCTCGCTGACCTCATTGCAAATGACGCTGTCGCCGCTTGCCTCGGGGCGGAGGCGGTCATCGTCACTCAGAAGAACGACACCTACGCCGCGCTCGCAAAGGCCGCGCTGGATGAAGGCACGCCCGTCGTCGACGTGGTGCGCGCCTTCGACAGGCTGCCC
>JBCAYL010000049.1 GCA_038533575.1 Pseudomonadota bacterium
CCCCCCCCCCCCCCCCCCCCCCCCCCCCCCCCCCCCGTACTCGGACACTCTTTCCCTACCCGCCGCCCTTCCGCTCTTTTGGGTGGGGGGGGGGGCGGAGTGCGGGGGGGTTAGGTTAATCGTCGTAGTCGGTACCTAAGGTAAGGTTAGGTAGGAAGGGTAGGTAGGTAGGCTAGGTAGGCTAGGTAGGCCAGGTAGGTAGGGTAGGAGGTTAGGTAAGGTTAGGTTAGGTACCGTTACCTACGACTACTGCAAGGTTAATCGTGGCCGGAGGAGGAGGAGGAGGAGGAGGAGGAGGAGGAGGAGGAGACAACTTTTTTCGAGTAAATTGGCTGAAAATTTCAGGACATATTTACCAAGGTAACTTATTTATTTCATATTATTGAACAAATTTCGAACAAAGCCCTTATGGGTTTAAAACTCAATTTTGTTATTTCAAGTAAATTACGACGGAAAAATTTAGGTCCATGAATTTGGCCGAAAATTTTGGTGGTTACTAAGCAAAAGAAGTTATTATTTTTGTATTTGTCAGAAAAT
>JBCAYL010000050.1 GCA_038533575.1 Pseudomonadota bacterium
GATGACGCAAAAAGTGAGTTTCACGTATGTTCATCGCCGCCGTGGCGCAACGGATAGCGCGCTGGACTTCTAATTCAGAGGTTGTGGGTTCGAATCCCATCAGCGGTGTTTTGTGACAACTCCTCGCGTTCTTTTTGATATCACAGACAGACACACTCGAGTGGATAGACGAGGTGGCCGAGTGGTTAAGGCGATGGACTGCTAATCCATTGGGCTCTGCCCGCGTGGGTTCGAATCCCATCCTCGTCGGACCTGGTTCTATGGTGTAATGGTTAGCACTCTGGACTTTGAATCCAGCGATCCGAGTTCAAATCTCGGTGGGACCTCATCCTTTTCTGAACATTCTTTGACACCACCTGGATGGCTCAGATGCTTCTATGGCTGAGCCAACGATCACCCGAGCCGTGATAGCTCAGTTGGGAGAGCGTTAGACTGAAGATCTAAAGGTCCCCGGTTCGATCCCGGGTCGCGGCATTTTTTTCCACCCCCTTCCCCTCAACATTGAGTCAATAAGTCTCAGCCAAAAAAGTGTCTCAA
>JBCAYL010000051.1 GCA_038533575.1 Pseudomonadota bacterium
GTCCTGCGCCTTCTTGCCGAGCGCCTGCGTGAAGCGCTCGACCGACTTCGTGAAGAGGCCGCCCATGAGCGTCTGGTAGCGCGCCTGCTCGCGGAGGTAGCCCTGGTAGGCCGCAATCGCCTGCGCGATCTCCTCGTTGAACTCGCGCGTGAGGCCGAGGCCGGGGCTGTTGAGGACGCGCCCGAACGAGCGGTCGAACGTGCCGACCATCTGCTCGAAGAGCGCCGCGACGGGCACCTCGCCCGCTTCGATGCCTTCCGCCTGTGCCCAGTCGGGGAGGTTGTCGAAGGGCATCGTCATCGCCGCCCACGGCGTGCCCGGCGCGGCGGCCTGCATCTCGCCGAAGAAGCGCTGCGCGACCGTCTGAAGGTCGTTCGCAGCCTCCATCGCGGTGGCCGTCACCGTCTCGATCTGCGCGCGGACCGACTCGTTGAAGCGCGTCGCGGCCTCGGTCGGGTCGGTGCCAGCGGTCAGGCTCTTCGCCATCGTCTGCCACGCCTGCGCGAAGCCGGTCGCGACGCCCGCTATCGTCTTGG
>JBCAYL010000052.1 GCA_038533575.1 Pseudomonadota bacterium
CCGCGGGCAGCGTCCGCTCCACAACGGGGTGCCGTGCTGCCTCGAGGTCGAGCACGCGCGACTCGTCGACGGTCGGGCGCACGTAGTCGTACTTCCGCGCGGCCTCGGCGAGCCCGGCGAACACGTCGAGCATGGCGAGGTAGCGGGCGTTGCGCTGGATCGGCTCGACGGCCTCGGCGACGGCCATGCGCAGCTCCGAGAACAGCTGCTGCTCCAGCGCGAGGGCGCGCTCCTCGGCGGTGAGAATCTTCTCCTCGTAGACCTTCAGATCCTCGGTGATGTAGCGCTCTGCATTGACGAGCGTCTGCTTGCGCGTCCACGCAACCGGCACCTTGTCCTTGTGCGTGTTGGTGACTTCGAGGTAGTAGCCGAAGACCTTGTTATATGCGATCTTGAGGCTCGTGATGCCCGTCTCGGCGGCGGCGCGCGCCTGGAGTTCGGCGAGGTACGTCTTGCCGCCCTTCGAGACCGTGCGGAGGTCGTCGAGTTCGTCGGAGAACCCGGCGCGGATGGTGCCGCCCGCGTCCATCTTGGC
>JBCAYL010000053.1 GCA_038533575.1 Pseudomonadota bacterium
CGCGACGATGGTGGTGCTCCCCGCCGACCACCTCATCGACAAGCCCGCCCGCTTCCACGCCGTCCTCGACGCCGCCGTCGCGAAGGCGCAAACGCCCGGCGCGCTCGTCACCATCGGCATCGAGCCGACGCACCCCGAGACGGGCTACGGCTACATCCAGTACGACATGTCCGGGGCCACCGGCGGCGACGGTGCTGCCGGACCGCAGGCCTTCCCGGTCAAGACGTTCGCCGAGAAGCCCGACCTCCCGACCGCCGAGCGCTTCCTCGACTCGGGCGACTTCCTCTGGAACTCGGGCATGTTCATCTGGCGCGCCGACGCCATCCTGGCCGCCTTCGCGCGCAACCTCCCCAAGGTGCACCGCCTCTTCGCGCCCCTCGCCGACGCCTTCGGCACCGACGGCGAGGCGGACGCCATCGCGGCGGCCTACGCGAAGAGCCCCAAGATCTCGATCGACTACGGCATTCTGGAGCAGGCCGACGAGGTGCTCGTGGTGCCCGGGTCGTTCGGCTGGAGCGACGTCGGCGACTGGC
>JBCAYL010000054.1 GCA_038533575.1 Pseudomonadota bacterium
CAAAGATTAAGCCATGCAAGTCTAAGTACACACGGCCGGTACAGTGAAACTGCGAATGGCTTAATCTTTGAGACAAGCATATGCTACTGGCAGGATCAACCAGGTAGCCCCCCTGCACGTGGCGGAGGGCCCCCCGGAGGAGGCCCGCCCGCCGGGGACTGGCGGAAGGGGTCGGGGGCGGCCGAGGCGCGCGCCCCTTCCCCGACGCTCGGGAGACAGACGAGCGCAGCGCGGTCGGGGGTGAGCCCGACCGCGCCGCTGACTGCGTCGAGAGGGTATCGAGAAACACCGTGCTCGCCGGAGGGACCGCCGCAGAGAGAGTGGGAGCGGACCTCCTCTGGGAGAGGGGGACCGGCACGCTCGCGGCGGCCTCCGTGGAAAGGCGCCTGGGTCAGACGGGTCGTCTGGGTCTCGCTTCCGAAAGGGCGACGCCGCTCCGGGGGAGCGGGCCGTAGAGGCGGGCCCGAAGGCCGGAGGAACCGCACGGCGGCGCGGAGCCGTCGCGACGGCTCCGCGCCGCCGTGCGGTTC
>JBCAYL010000055.1 GCA_038533575.1 Pseudomonadota bacterium
GTCCAGGTATTCCGTATCGATCCGGTGGTCCTGCGGATACAGCACCACGCAAGATCCAAAGCGTTCCCGGAACACCTTGAAGCTGATGACCAGGTCCGCCTCCATCACCTCGCGCGGGCCGTCGGGCGTGATGTCGCGCACCCGGGCCGCGGCACACCACGGAAGGAACTTGGGATATGCGCCCACATCCGCCACCAGATCGTACATCTGTTGCGGCGTATAGGGCAGGAAGCGGGTTTCGGAATGGGTGGGCATTGCGATAGAGGTGACTTCGGGCGTGACCCGCGATGTGTCGTGTCCGCGCCGGGGATTCAAGGGGAAGTGCATGCCGCAGCGTCCATATGTCATAGACCAGATGATTTCGGCCAAGGCCATCGCCGCCCGGATCGAGGCGCTGGCCCGCGAGATCGAGGCCGAATTTGCCGACACCGACAAGCTGGTCGTTGTCGGCCTGTTGCGCGGGTCCTTTGTCTTTATCGCCGATCTGGTGCGTGAACTGGACTTGCCGATCGAGGAAATCGACCTCGATC
>JBCAYL010000056.1 GCA_038533575.1 Pseudomonadota bacterium
CGTGGACGGCGGCCCTGCCCGCAGCAAAGCCATGAGTGAATTGCTCGACCGCATGGCCTACGCGGACGAGGTCGGCCTGGACAGCTTCGGCATCGGCGAGCACTACCGCGAGGAATTCCTCGACGCCGCGCCCGCCGTCATCCTCGCCGCCGCCGCCGCGCGGACGACGCGCATCCGGCTGTCGAGCGCCGTCACCGTGCTCAGCGCCGCCGACCCCGTGCGGGTCTTCCAACACTTCGCCACGCTCGATCTCGTCTCGCAAGGGCGTGCCGACATGGTGGTGGGCCGCGGCTCCTTCACCGAGTCGTTCCCGCTCTTCGGCCTCGACCTCAACGACTACGACGCGCTCTTCGCAGAGAAGCTCGACCTGCTGCTTCAGCTGCGCGACCAGGAGGTCGTCACGTGGTCGGGTCAGTTTCGCCCGCCGCTGCGCGCGCAGGCGATCTACCCCCGGCCGCTGCAACCGTCCCTCCCGATCTGGCTGGGCGTGGGCGGCACGCCTGCGTCGTTCGTGCGAGCCGGG
>JBCAYL010000057.1 GCA_038533575.1 Pseudomonadota bacterium
GAGGAAGCCGTCGCGGTTGCGCCAGTCGGCGCGGGTCTTGACGTGGAGCTGGAGGTAGAGCGGGCGGCCAGTGAACGCCTCGATCTCGTGGCGGGCGGCGGCTCCGAGCCGCTTTAGCGCCGCGCCGCGCTTGCCGATGAGGATGCCCTTCTGCGCGTCGCGTTCGACCACGATCTCGCAGTCGCAGAAGTCCTTCTGGCCCTCGCGCTCCTCGTAGACCGTGACGTTCACCTGCGTCGAGTAGGGGACCTCGGCGCGGAACTGCTTGAAGATCTGCTCGCGCACGATCTCGGCGATGAAGAAGCGCTCTGGGTGTTCCGAGAGTTGATCCGGCGGGTAGTAGGGCGGCCCCTGCGGCAGCCGCTCCACGATGGCGTCGCGCAGCGCGTCGAGGTTGAAGCCGCTCACGGCCGAGGTCGGGATCACCGCGTCGAACGACCGCAGGGCGACGTACTCCTCCACGAGCGGCAGCGCCTCCTCGTGCGAGATGAGGTCCATCTTCGTGAGGACGAGCAGGCAGG
>JBCAYL010000058.1 GCA_038533575.1 Pseudomonadota bacterium
CGCCCGAACGGGAGCGACGAGGCCGCCCCCGCAGCGTCAGTCGGTGCCGCCATAGACGTCATGGTCCCCACCTTGGGCGAATCCGTGACAGAGGCCACCGTCTCCACCTGGTTCAAGGCCGAAGGCGACAGCGTGGCGGCCGACGAAATGCTCTGCGAGCTGGAAACCGACAAGGTTTCCGTCGAAGTGCCCGCCCCTGCCGCCGGCACCCTGACCAAAATCCTCGCCAAAGAAGGCGACACCGTCCAGGCTGCCGGCAAGCTCGCCGAAATGGGCACCAGTGGCGGCGCTGCGGCGACCAAAACCGCAGACCCGGCCCCAGCCCCAGCGGCGGCGTCCGGCAGCACAGCCAAAGACATCGGACACGCCCCCTCAGCGCAAAAAGCCATGGCGGAAAAGGGCCTCTCACCGGATCAGGTGACAGGCACAGGCCGCGACGGCCGCATCATGAAAGAGGACGTGGCCAAAGCCGCCGCAGCGGCCGCAGCCACCCCGGCACCAGCGGCCGCCCCTGCTCA
>JBCAYL010000059.1 GCA_038533575.1 Pseudomonadota bacterium
GAGTACAAGGATAAGTTGGAGGAGAAGTGGGAGGGAGTTAGGGGTAGCGAGTGGAGGGGGGTCGAAGAAGAATGGAAGTGTTTCAAAGAGACGGTGTGTAAAAGTGCTGTAGAAGTTTGTGGAATGAGAAGAGTGGGAAGACAGGGTATTAAAAAGGGGAGCGAATGGTGGAATGAGGAGGTAAAGAAAGTGGTAGCAGAAAAGAGACAGGTGTACGAGAGATGGTTACAGAGTAAGAGGAGGGAGGACTGGGAGTTGTACAAAGATAAAAGAAGGGAGGTAAAAAGATCAGTTAAACAGGCAAAGCGAGTAGCGAATGAAAGGTGGGGGGAAAGACTAGCCAGGGATTTTAAGAGCTGTAAGAAGATGTTCTGGAAGGAGGTAAATAGGGTAAGAAAAGGGGAAAGCAAGAAAGAAGAATGTGTGAAAGATGTAAATGGGGAGGACTGGGAGTTGTACAAAGATAAAAGAAGGGAGGTAAAAAGATCAGTAAAACAGGCAAAGCGAGTAGCGAA
>JBCAYL010000060.1 GCA_038533575.1 Pseudomonadota bacterium
CATCGCCGCCTCGGAAGTGCTTTACGAAGACGGCGATGCCGGCGTAGACCTCGACGCCCATGGCTTCGGCCTGCTCGCCGAGCCATTTCGTCACTTCGCCAAGCGAGACGATGTAGTTGCCGTGGTTCGACATCAGCGGTGGCATCAGGAAGTTCGGCAGGCGCAGGTCAGCGGCGGGGCCGAGGACCATGAAGCGATCGTCGGTGACTTCCGTCGTGATCGGCGCGCCTTTGTCCTTCCAATCGGGGATGAGGGCGTCGATGCCGACCGGATCGATGACGGCGCCCGAGAGAATATGCGCGCCGACCTCGGACGCCTTCTCGAGCACGACAATCATCAGCTCTTCGTCGTTCTCCTGCGCGAGTTGCTGGAGGCGGATGGCTGCGGAAATGCCAGCCGGGCCCGCACCGACGATGACGACATCGACATCCATCGCCTCGCGGTCGTCGCGTGCCACGCCGTTGGCGGATCCGTTCTCAGCCATCTCACTCGTTCCCGTTATTTCTTCGCC
>JBCAYL010000061.1 GCA_038533575.1 Pseudomonadota bacterium
GATCTGCGAGAGCGTGTCCGTGACCACGTCGGCGAGTTGGTCGCGGGGGATGCTCTCCTTGCCGGGCTCGTCGCGGCGGGCGAGCTCGACGACCCCGTTCTTCACGTCGCGCGGGCCGACCGCGAGGCGGAGCGGGACGCCCTGCACCTCGTACTCGTTGAACTTCCAGCCGGGGCGGTAGGCCTCGCGGGCGTCGGTCTTGACGCGCACGCCCGCCACGCGCAGTTCGCGCTCGATCTCAGCGACGGCCTCCATCACGACCTCCTTCTCGCCGTCCTTGCGGTAGATCGGCACGATCACGACCTGCGTCGGCGCGAGGCGCGGCGGGAGGACGAGGCCCTGGTCGTCGGAGTGCGTCATGATGAGCGCGCCGATGAGCCGCGTCGAGACGCCCCACGAGGTCGCCCAGACGTGTTCGAGTTCGTTGTCCTTGTTCTGGAAGGTGCAGTCGAACGCCTTGGCGAAGTTCTGCCCGAGGAAGTGGCTGGTGCCGGCTTGGAGCGCCTTGC
>JBCAYL010000062.1 GCA_038533575.1 Pseudomonadota bacterium
CGACGTACCTCTTCGGGAGCAGCGTCCTCCATTTCTCGGTCACCATCGGGCTGTTCATGACGGCGATGGGCATCGGCTCGGCGCTCTCGCGCTTCGTGACACGGCGGCTCCTGCGCGCGTTCGTCTGGGTCGAGTTGGCCGTCGGCGTGCTCGGCGGGGCGTCGGCGCTGCTGCTCTACGCGGCGTATGCGCTCACGCCGGTCTACCACGTGGCAATGGTGGGGCTGATCCTCGTGATCGGCGCGCTGATCGGGCTGGAGGTGCCGCTCGTGACGCGGCTGCTGGGCGGGCGCACGGCGCTCAAGGACGCGCTCGCAGGCGTGCTCTCGTTCGACTACCTCGGGGCGCTCGCGGCGTCGCTGCTCTTCCCGCTCGTACTGCTGCCCACGCTCGGCCTCGTACGCACGGCGTGCGCGACGGGCCTGCTCAACCTCGCCGTGGTGGCGGGCGTGCTGGCCGTCTTCCGCCCGCGCCTGCGGTCGTGGCGTCGGCTCGCCAGCGTGACGG
>JBCAYL010000063.1 GCA_038533575.1 Pseudomonadota bacterium
ATGAAGAGGCGGTGCTGGGCCGCGCGGCTGAAGCCGCCGTTCTTGTCGGGGGCCCACTGCATCGGGGTGCGGACGCCGTTGCGGTCGCCGAGGAACGGGTCGTCGCCCATGCCGATCTCGTCGCCGTAGTAGAGGATCGGCGAGCCCTTGAGCGAGAGCAGCAGCGCGTTCATGAGCTCGATCTGCCGCCGCTCGCCGTCGAGCAGCGGGGCGAGCCGCCGCCGGATGCCCACGTTGATGCGGAAGCGCGGGTCCGAGGCGTAGGCGTTGTTCATGTAGTCGCGCTCCTCGTCGGTCACCATCTCGAGCGTGAGCTCGTCGTGGTTGCGGAGGAAGACGGCCCACTGCGTGTCCTCGGGGATGTCCTCGGTGAGCTTGAGCATCTCCACGAGGGGCCGCCGGTCGGCGCGGCGCAGCGCCATGTACATCCGTGGCATGATGGGGAAGTTGAACGCCATCTGCACGCCCTCGCCGTCGGCGAAGTAGGGCAGCGTGTCCTCGGGCC
>JBCAYL010000064.1 GCA_038533575.1 Pseudomonadota bacterium
GCCCTTTTGCACGCGACTGACTTGCGAAGGCGCTGCGAATCCGCGCTAATCCGGCCATGCGCTGGCTACTTCTTTTTCTGGTCCTCGCGGCCTGCACTGCACGCCCCCTGACGCAGGCCGAGCGCGCGTTTTTGCAAAGTGTTCACGGCGACGCAGTGGACTTGGACGTGGTCAAAGTTGCCCGCGGGTCGATCTCGTCGGCGTTCACCGCTGACATTCCGCCCCGGCCCCGCACGACCTGTCGGGAACGGATTTTCCGCCCGCGCACGGGGCCGCAGGTGCTGATCTTTCCGGGCCTGACGATCGATTCAACGATGTATTTCACCGACCCTTTCTGGTCGGACGATTATGTCGAAGGCTACCCCGAGACACTGGCCCTGCGCGATGCGATGCGCCTGGCCCATGAGATGACCCATGTCTGGCAGTGGCAGGCCCGCGCGCAAACGCGGTATCATCCCCTAAAGGCCCTGCGCGAGCATGTTCAGCAAGACGACCCCTATC
>JBCAYL010000065.1 GCA_038533575.1 Pseudomonadota bacterium
TCGGCACGTACGACGAGCACACCGAGGCCCTCGACCGCCTCGCGCCGCCGGAGGCGAGCGACGCCCAGTTTGCCGCCCAGACGGTCACATTCGGACCGCGCGCCGTGCGCCCGCTGGCCCCGCAGGAGCACAGCGAGGCCGTGACGGCGCTGGTGGCCCGCCGCGAGGTGCGCCGGTCGCTGCAGCCGCAGCGCCGCGTCCAGCGCGACGCGCCGGTGCCGATGTACGCCGCCGCCGTCCCGTCGGAGGTGCCGCAGGCCGAGGCCGCCGCCGACCGGATCGCCGCGCTGAAGAACGTCGCCGCGGTGTACGCGTCGCCGATGGAACGAACCCGGGAGACGGCGGCGCCGATCGCCAAGGCCCGCAAGCTCCGCGTCCGTCAGGCCAAGGGCCTGATCGAGTGCGACTTCGGTGACTGGACGGGCAAGAAGCTCGCCGATCTCCGCAAGCTCGACGAGTGGAAGACCGTGCAGCGCTACCCGAGCGGCTTCCGCTTCCCCG